>CAZLYT010000195.1:0-34595 GCA_964563515.1 uncultured Candidatus Competibacteraceae bacterium
TCCAGTCGATCTCCGCCAGCGCTTGGGCGCGACAACTTGGCGATCAAAGCGCGATCCGCTGGCTTTCCGAGTCGACTCCCGCAGATGAGCCGGACCTTCGGCGCGACCCACCAATCCTGGGCGCCCGGTGCGAATCGATCCGCGCGCAAAGGCTCAGAGCTTCCCTAATCGTGAGGCTCCCAGCCGAACTCTTCGACGGTGCGGAACAAACCGTTGTCCGAGACGATACCCTCCGGGGTGCCATTGTTGTCCGCTACCACCATACGCCTGACGTTGTGCTGCATGAGCATGTTTGCCACCTCGCTCAGAGTGGCGTCGGCGTTGACGGTTATCAGCGGGCGCGAGGCGACGTCGCCCACCTTGGTCATCGCCGGCGACTTGTTGGCATGGATGATCTTCTTGACGATATCGCGCTGGGTCATGATGCCCCAATGGCCGCCCTGATCGGGTTCCACCAAGACCGAGCTGATTCCCTGCTCGCGCATCAGGTGCATGGCGGCATCGACAGTCTCGTCACCGGGCACCGCGCCGCGGATCTTGGTCATGATGCCACCGGCGGTGGTGGGCTGACGCCCAGATTGCTTCATCGCTTCCAGCGGGTTGGCGACCCGGGCCGCCTCCAGCTCCTGTTGCTGCTTCTCCTGGGCGGCTCGTCTGGCGGCTTCGAATCGGGCCAGATCTTCGGCGTTCCCGGTGATCTTGGCGATCAGGGCATCAGCGAAGGCGCTGGTGGAAACCTCAGTGGCACCTTTCATCTGGCGCGCGAAATCGTAAGTAACAGTCTTTTCGGCGATGACCCGAGGGTAGGCCGCGTTGATCAGGTCGGCCGCCTCGTGCCAGCCCATGTACTCCAGCATCATGACGCCGGACAGCAACAGCGAGGAGGGGTTGACCTTGTCTAGGTTGGCGTACTTCGGAGCCGTCCCATGAGTGGCCTCGAACACCGCCACGAAATCGGAGATGTTGGCGCCCGGCGCAATGCCGACGCCTCCCACCTCGGCCGCAGCGGCGTCGGAAAGATAGTCGCCGTTCAGGTTCATGGTTGCCAGCACCTCGAACTCGGCTGGCCTCAGCATGAGCAGCTGGAAGATGATGTCGGCAATGCGGTCCTTGATGACGATCTTGCCCTCGGGCTGCTTGCCCCCGTGCACACTGTAGAGCTCTTCCTCGGTGATGGTCTGCTCCGCGAACTCCTCCCGGGCGAGCTCGTAGCCCCAGTTGCGGAAGGCGCCCTCGGTGAACTTCATGATGTTGCCTTTGTGCACCAAGGTGACGCTCTTTTTGCCCTGTGCGATGGCGTGCTGGATCGCCTTGCGTACCAGGCGCTTGCTGCCGAAGGGACTGATCGGTTTGATGCCGAGACCCGCATCGTCGAAGAACTCGCAACCCAATTCCTCGCGTAGAAAACGTGCGAGCTTGCGGTTCTCTTCACTACCGCTCTGGAACTCGATACCGGCATAGACGTCCTCGGTGTTCTCCCGGAAGATCACCACGTCCACTTCGTGGGGCGCACGTAGCGGCGACGGCACGCCCTCGTAGTAGCGCACCGGCCGCACGCAAGCATAGAGGTCGAGCTCCTGACGCAAGGCCACGTTGAGGGAGCGGAAACCGCCACCCACCGGCGTGGTCAGCGGGCCCTTGATGGACACGATCAAGTCTCGACAGGCTTCCAGGGTCTCGGCGGGGAAGTAGTCGCCGTCATAGAGGCTGGCTGCCTTCTCGCCCAGGAAGATCTCGCACCAATGGATCTTGCGCTTGCCGTTGTAGGCCTTCTCCACGGCAGCGTCCCAGACCCGCAGGCTGGCGCGGGTGATGTCTGGTCCAATGCCATCGCCTTCCACGTATCCCACGATGGGGTTATCTGGCATGTGGAGCTTGCCATCGACCACCGTGATCTTCTCTCCACCAGTCGGAACGCGAATGTGCTTGTAGCCCATGGAGCCTCTCCTACGTGATTGAGCTTCTCTCAGGCCGTGCACCATCGAGGCACGCCTCGCATGCCTGGCCGTCGCCAGCGCCCCTGGCGGCGCGTGGTCCGCAAGGACCAGACACAACCCCAATCGCCACGATTGATACGTCGTACCCGAAATGAGGGCCGGCTACAGGTAGGAAGAGTCGCGGTTGCGATGCAGAAGAGCCCGCAAGCGGCGGGCTCGTGACCGCGGGTCGGCCATCTTTCAGGGCGCGCTAAAAGCTACAACCAATATAGGGGGCTGTCCACGCCAGCTCGGAGCTCGAGACGCCGGTGTCGGCTGACCGAGGGCCGGCGAAGGCGAAACTGCACTGCTCTCGCGGTAGCGCAAAAAACTGTTGCCACACGGCGACAGGCGATTCCAATCAATCCCTCTACGAGACGCTGCGGCTTCAGCTCAATAGACTGTATTTGCTGTCCAAAAGTGGTATTGGCCCGATTGTTGTCAATGGTTGTGGTGCAGTTATTTACTTCTGTACTCCAGCGCCAGCTCAGGGAGTTCCCTGGCGGCATTCCGGGAGGCGCGTGGTATGCTCAAGGGAAGTTCGAGCGCGACGGATATCGCGCCATCCATGCCGCGCGACGGCAAGCCCGAAGGAAACGGCGAGTCTCCCGATCGCTTTCCGTTCGTAACCTTGAGCAGCTACCGCCCGCGCTCCGTTCTACAGCTTCTCGCCATCGGCTTCTGTGCCGTAGTGCTGCCCCTGAGCGCCGGTCTCATCGCCGCCTTTTTTGCCATCGATCATCTGGGCGAGCGCAGCACCCGCGCGGTCTACGATTCGGCCAAAAGCATGTTGGCCGGGCAAGCCTTACACAGTGACGTGGTACAGATGGAGCGCCATGCCCGGCAGTACCAGGTGCTGGGAGACCGCGAGGTATACAATCTCGCGCTGGAGCGCCGCCAGAGCTTTGCCCGTAACGCAGCCGCCTTGGTAACCACCGATGTCCCGGTCGAAATCCGCGATCGGGTGCGCAGCATCGTGGAACAGGAAACCCAGGTTTTCCTGGCGCTGGAAGAATTCCCGTCGAGCTCAGGGGAGGTACAGGAAGCGCTGGAGCGATTCCGAAGCATGGCGCAGAGCGCCACCGAGTTGCTGCACGATCTGGCGACAGTCATCTCCGACAATGCAGAGGCGTTGCGCAACTCCACCGATCGCCTGTTGACCATGTTGGCCTGGCTCGCCAGCGCGCTGATCCTGGCGGCGCTGGCGTTGGCGGCCTGGCTGTCGCGCTTGATCGCACGACCGATCAAGCGCGTGGAGACCGCTATCCGTCGCCTCGGCGAGGGCTCCACCCGGCGCCGCGTGCATATCCACGGTCCGCGCGATCTCGAGGAGCTAGGTCGCCGCCTGGAGTGGCTACGCCAGCGGCTGCGACAGGCGGAGCACGAGAAGACGCGCTTTCTGCGGCATGTGTCCCATGAGCTCAAGACGCCCCTCACCGCTATTCGCGAAGGCACGGAGCTGCTCTGCGATGAGGTACCCGGCCCCCTGAACAGTACCCAATCGGAGGTTGCGACCATCCTGCGGGCCAACAGCCTCTACCTGCAGCGCCTAATCGAGGATCTCATCGCCTTCAGCACCGACGGCCACAGCGCGCGCATGCTACAGCTCGAGCCGGTGGCACTACCAGGCATCGTGGATCGCGTGCTACAGGATCAACAGCTCGCCATCCAGGCCAAGAGTATCGAGCTCAGCAGCGATCTCGCTGAGCTGGTAGTTGCCGGCGATGCCGACAAGTTGCGCCAAGTAGTGGATAATCTCGTGTCCAACGCGGTGAAGCATTCGCCGCGGGGGGGAACCGTGAGTATTCGCCTACAAAGACAAGGTGACGCGGGAGTCATCGACGTTCGAGACCAGGGACCAGGCATAGCGCGCGACGAGCGCGAGTATGTGTTCGAGGCCTTCTATCAGGGCAAGGTTCAAGCACAAGGTGCCGTGAGCGGTACCGGCTTGGGCCTCGCCATCGCTCGTGAGTACGTGACTGCGCATGGGGGCACTATCGAGGTGCTCGACTCTGCCATCGGCGCCCACTTGAGAGTCCGCATTCCGCTGCACACCGGGGCGGTCGCCGCCAGCGCATGAACGCCCAAAGATTCCGGCGCCACCGCCGGAGTGCTGCCGTCGCGCTGGCGGTGGCGGGCATTGCGCTCGCCGCTTGCGCCGCTACGCCCGCCGAGAATAGTGCCGGCAACCAACACCTCGCGCCCGTTAGCGAGGCGCCCAAGATCGAGGCGGTATTGGATGAGATGGCAGCCATCGCGCGGATGAGTCGGACCGAGCAGAGAGCGCATTTGGAGGCACTAGAGGAGGAACTGGCCACTTGGGGAGACGCCGGAACCCGCCTGCAGTTGGCCTGGCTGCTGAGCCGACCCGGCAGCGGATTTGAAGATTCGGCGCGGGCCACACGGCTCCTCGAGGAGCAGTCACAGTCCCCGTCCGCTTCGAACCAAGGTTTATACGATCTCGCCCAGATCGTTCACAAATTATTGATCGAGAGAGGCAAAGCTCGGAGCGCCGTAGCCCAGGAGCGGGAGGCGGCCTCAGCCAAGATCGAGTCGCTGGAGTTGCAGGTCAGCACCTTGCAGACGCTGCTGGAGACCATGCGACAGCAGCTCGAAGCGCTTCGCGAAATCGAAACAACGATAAACGAGCGCAAGCCTCCCGAACCGGAGCTGATACCCGATGACATCGAAAGCCCGAATCCTGCTGGTGGATGATGATCCTGGCCTGCTGCGCCTACTGTCCATGCGATTGCAGGGTTCCGGTTACACAGTGGATGCCGTAGACAGCGGCGAGAAGGCGCTGGCCTCCTTTCAGGCCGCTCAGCCTAATCTGGTAATCACCGACCTGCGCATGGGCGGAATGGACGGGATGGCTTTGTTCGACGCCATTCACCATCACAATCCCACCATGCCGGTCATTCTGCTCACCGCTCACGGAACCATTCCGGACGCGGTTGAGGCGACTCAGCAAGGTATGTTCGGCTATCTGCCGAAACCCTTCGACGCGCACCAGCTTCTGGATACGGTGGCCCGGGCCCTGCGGCTCAGTGGCGATGGCGCCGTCAGTGCGGCGGGCAAAGGGGATATGAGCTGGCGGGCGGAGATCGTGACCCGCAGCGCCGCCATGGAAGAGCTTTTAACCCAGGCGCGCTTGGTGGCCCAGGGCGACACCAGCGTGTTGATTCAAAGCGGAAGCGGTACCGGCAAGGAGCTCCTGGCTCGCGCTATTCACCGTGCCAGCCCGCGGCGGGACGAGCCATTCGTGGCAGTGAACTGCACCGCCATTCCGGAGCAGTTGATGGAGTCGGAGCTGTTTGGGCATCTACGGGGGGCATTCACCGGGGCGGTGCAGAACCACAAGGGTCTGTTCCAGGCTGCCAACGGCGGCACCCTGTTTCTCGACGAGATTGGCGACATGCCCC
Source organism: uncultured Candidatus Competibacteraceae bacterium (assembly GCA_964563515.1). GTDB lineage: Bacteria > Pseudomonadota > Gammaproteobacteria > Competibacterales > JAHEDQ01 > CAZLYT01. The sequence goes on from CAZLYT010000195.1 coordinate 5,399, forward strand.
TGAGCTTTCAGGCCAAGTTGCTGCGAGTGCTACAGGAGGGCGAGGTGCGGCCGGTGGGATCGACCCAGTCCATCGCGATCGACGTTCGCATCATCTCCGCCACCCATCATGACCTGGACCAAGCCGTGGCCTCGGGAGCATTTCGTCAGGATCTGTACTATCGACTGCATGTGGTGATGCTACAACTGCCGCAATTGGGGCAGCGGCGTGAGGACATCCCGCTACTGGCGAACCACTTCCTGCAAGAGCTTGCCACGCAGCACCGCAAGCATGTTCGCGGGTTTGCGCCAGAATCCATGGAGCTGCTGGTATCTGCCCCGTGGCCGGGGAACGTGCGCCAGCTGCGTAATGTGGTGGAACAGTCGGTGGCCTTGTCTACCACGCCCATCATTCCACCACGGTTGGTGCAGCGGGCGCTGCGGGAAGAGCCTGACCAGATGCTGAGCCTCGCCGACGCTCGGGATCGCTTTGAGCGCGAGTACCTGGTGCGCATCCTTCGCATGGCGGAGGGTAACGTGAGCCAGGCCGCACGCCTGGCCGGCCGCAACAGAACTGAGTTCTACAAGCTGTTGCAGCGTCACCACCTCTCGCCCGGCCTGTTCCGCCCCGAGAGCGAGGGCAGTTGAGCAAGCGCCCGGAGCCCCGCCATGTGACGCAGCGCCGGTTCCGATGCATTCCTTTCCAATTCGATGCCTGCTAACACGCCCATGGACGGCTGCACCGCTTGAGCTTAACTAAACGTACAGGCAACTTGTATGAGTTAGCTGTCGCGTGCGCCCAACAGCGCACGGCCGGCGGCGGTCCCTCCTCAGCAGCGTGGGAGTGCGTGCGTGCCAATTTCCTTCAAGCGCTATCCAACGCAAGGCATCTACGACGAGCTGATTGCTCCTGGCTCCATCCCCAGGCCCGTCGCCCGCAGCGTCTGCAGCTACTTGGAGTCCCTCTCCAGCGATGAGCTCAAGGAGCGGGTGGACAGCGTAAACCTGAACATCATGGCCATGGGGATCACCTTCACGGTCTACAGCGACGCTGGAAACATCGATCGGGCGTGGCCCTTCGACGTGGTCCCGCGGCTGATTGCGCTGAGCGAATGGCGCCGCACTGAGTCCGGATTACGCCAGCGGCTGCAAGCGCTGAACATGTTCATCGACGACATCTACGGCAAGCAGCGCATCGTGACCGATGGAGTATTCTCGCGGGAGCTGCTGGCGGAGTCCAAGAACTTCCGCCAACAGTGCGTGGGTGTTAGCCCGGCCTTCGGTGTGTGGGCACACGTCTGCGGCTCGGATCTGGTGCGCGATGCGGACGGCACCTTGTATGTGCTGGAGGACAACCTACGCGTTCCCTCGGGCGTTTCGTACATGCTCGAGAACCGCATGGTGATGAAACGCGTGTTCCCGGAGCTGTTCGAGAACCTGGAGATCCTGCCGGTAGATGACTACACGTCGCAGTTGTTTGACACCCTTGCCAGCATCTCGCCACGGCCCGGCACCTATCCGTCGGTGGCGGTGCTGACCCCCGGCATCTACAACTCCGCCTATTTCGAGCACAGCTATCTGGCGCAGCAGATGGGCGCACATCTGGTCCAAGGATCGGATCTGTTCGTGGGTGAGGACGACTGCGTCTACATGCAGACCATCGAGGGGCCATCGCGGCTGGACGTAATCTACCGCCGCATCGACGATGATTTCTTGGATCCCGAGGCTTTCCGTGAGGATTCGGTGCTGGGAGTGCCGGGCCTGATGCGCGCCTGGCGCGCCGGCAACGTGGCGCTGGCCAATGCGCCCGGGGCCGGGGTTGCGGACGACAAGGTGGTCTACGCCTTCGTGCCGGAAATGATTCGCTACTATCTGAATCAGGATCCGATCCTGCCCAACGTGCCAACCTACCTCTGCATGCGGGAGAAGGAGCGTGATCACGCCCTGGCCAACCTGCACAAGCTGGTGGTCAAGCCGGCCAATGAGTCGGGCGGGTATGGAATGCTGGTAGGCCCAGCATCGAGCGAGGCCGAGCGCGAAAAGTTTGCCAGCCTGATCCGAGCCAATCCCCGCAACTACATCGCCCAGCCCACTCTGAAGATCTCCACCGTGCCCACTCTGGTGGGAGAGAACGTCGCCCCGCGTCATGTGGATCTGCGCCCCTTCATCCTGCACGGCGATCAGCTCAACGTAACCACCGGCGGTCTGTGCCGAGTGGCCTTGCGCGAGGGCTCGTTGGTGGTCAACTCGTCACAAGGGGGCGGCAGCAAGGACACTTGGGTGGTCGATGACAAGGACATTTCCTGATGCTGCTGTCGCGGGTTGCCGAGCACCTCTACTGGATGGCGCGCTACATCGAGCGGGCGGAGAACACTGCACGACTCAGCAATGCCACCAGCAATCTACTACTGGATCTGCCTCGAGGCATCGACCTGGGCTGGGAGTCGCTGCTCAGCCTGATGGGAAGCCGGGAACAGTTTTTCGAGCACTACCACGTGGCGGACGAGCGCAACGTCATGCGTTGGTTGCAGGCCGACGAGCGCAACCCTGGATCCTTGCTGAGTAGCCTCAGCCTATGCCGAGAGAACGCTCGCATCCTCCGCGATGTGCTGCAAAGGGAGCTATGGGAGGAAATCAACGACTTGTATCTGATGGTTAAGCGCGACGCACCGGTGTCGCTGGGGCGGCGAAAACGCTACGAGTTCAATCGCGCAGTGATTACCCGCCGGCAAGCTATCCTCGGTTTTGCCGTAGGCACGACAAGTCGCGACGAAGCCTTTCAGTTCATGGTCATCGGTCGCAACCTGGAGCGCGCCGATATGTCCAGCCGCATCGTGGATGCGGCCACCGTGGATGTGGTCCACGCTGGCGACGAGTTGCGCCCCTTCGAAAATCTACGTTGGATGAGCGTGTTGCGTTCGCTGACGGCCTACCAGATGTACCGTCAGCACGTGCAGGTGCGAGTGCGTGGTCCTTCGGTGCTGCGTTTCCTGCTGCAAGATCGCCAGTTTCCGCGCACCGTGGCCTTCTGCCTACGGGAGATCCAGTATTGCATCGAAGCCCGGGATGAAAGCTACCAGGGGCTGCCCAACAACCCGGAGCCGTTGCGGGTGCTGGGACGGGTATTGCGAAAGAACGACCAGGCCGATGTCTACGCGCTGGTGGAGTCCGGCCTGCACCAGTTCCTGGACGAGCTGCAGGTGGGGCTAGCGGAGATTCACGGCGCTCTCGCGACCACCTACTTCGGATACGGCCCAAGCCAAACTCAAAGTCAAGGCCAGGCGGCGTGAGCGGGCCTCACGACGCAAGCCGTCGCACGTCAACTGCCACCGTGAGTTCGTGCTCGCCGCTGCTGAGCACGATGCCCTTTACCGGCGCCACATCGCCGTAGTCACGGCCGACGGCCAAGGTGATGTGCTGCTCCGCCGGAAACTGGTTGTTGGTGGGGTCGAATTGCAGCCAGATTCCACCCGGAAGATACAACGCGCACCAAGCGTGGGAAGCGTCCACACCCACCAGCTTGTCCTGTCCAGGCGGGGCCTCGGTCTCCAAGTAGCCGCTGACGTAACGTGCCGGCAAGCCAAGGGCGCGCAAGCAGCTGATGGCCAGATGGGCGAAATCCTGGCACACGCCGCGGCGATGTCTAAACACTTCTGCTAGTGGGGTGGCGATATTGGTGAACCCAGGCTCGTAGGCAAAGTCCCCGTGGATGCGCTGCATGAGCTCGGTGACCGCTTCCAGCAACGGACGTCCGCGTGGAAAGGAGTGCAGTGCATAGCGCGCCGCAGCCCGCAAGTGTGGTATCTGGGGCGAGGCGTACATGGCGTCGCGGGCTTCCAGCAGGGTAGGCTCGCCACCTCGCCGAACCATTTCTCGCAGCTCGTCCCACGCCAGCTGACCGCTTAAGTCCAGCTCCAGCCCCTCCGGCCGCACCTCCACGTCGCTGGTGGCGGTGATGGTGAGCTCCTGGTGGCGTCGCTCCACCGCAAAGTAGACCACGCGGTTGCCGTAGTAGTCGTAGCGCGTGCGCAGATCGGCTGGCTCCGGGACGATATCCAAATCCCAGCGCAGGCAACGCTGGCCAGGCAGGTCGCGGGGCGCCAGGCGGACCTCGTTTTGACACAACGCCACCGGACTGTCGTAGTGATAACGGGTGCGGTGTCGGACCCGGAACTTCACGGCTCTAGCTCGAGCCGCCCCGAGTGAATCGGGCGTGCCCATTCGCCGTGGCTAAAGTAGGCTAGCTCCACAGCCTCGGAAAGCTCCCGAAAAAGTGCGCTCAGGCGGTCCAGCAGGGCCCCCAGGGTTAGCCGGGCGCCGTCCTCGTTCAGCCCTTGCAGTTGTTCCGGGTCGGCCAGCTTCAAGGCCACGGAAGCCTCCAGCGCCAAGCGTTCCTCCCGACTCAGACGCTGCCTCTTGGAGCCGCGGGGCAGACGGTGTATGTGCTCCTCCACGGCAGCAACCTGGTAGGACAGGGAGCGCGGCGTACGAGTCTCGAATAGCAACAGATCGAGAACCGAGCTGGCCTCCAGAAAACCCCGGTAGCGGCGGCGGTAGTCCACCAGGCTTTCACTTGCAGACAGCACCGACTCCAATACCAGTGCTTCCATGGACTCGCGCAGCGGTGCCACCAGAGTCGCCCGCAGCAGACACGACAGCAGCATCCCGCGCTCGAGGCGACGGCCCAGATCCAGGAAGCGCCATCCAGCGTCGCGGCTCACGCTCTCGGCAGACAAGCCGGCAAAACCCACCAGGTCGCCGATCATGCGGTCCAGCCAGTCCAGCAACAGATCGAGCTCCCCCTGCGCGGGGCTGCTCGCTAGCTGGTCAATGCCATCCACCAGGCGCCAAGTGTCGCTCGACCAGAGCTCGCGGGTGGCGAAAGCGGTATCGACGAAAGCCCGCACACTGCTTGCGATGCTGGCGCGCTGGCTGCTGCCGGCGGCGATCTCGAGCAGGGTAGGAATGGGATTGTCCATGCGGGCGGCGGCGCCCTTGCCAACGAAGCCGGGGTAGCTTCCCGTGCAATGGGTCAGGGCAGGCAGCAAGATCTCCAAGGATTCCCGATAGGCCCGATCTCCGAGCTCGCGGCTTTCGGCGTGGCGCAGCAACACGGTGCGCAGCATGCGTGCACAGTACTCCGCGCGCTCCGCATAGCGCCCGACCCAGAACAAGTTGTCCGCGGCTCGACTGGGAACGTTGCGGGCCGCGCCGCCGGCGCCCCGGCGCTCGATCTGCGACCACAACGAGGGCTGCTCGTCGGGCTCCGGACCGACTACCCAGGTATCCTTGCTGGCCCCTCCCGCCTGACTGGAGACCTGTAACTCGCCTCGACTGCGGGCGATTCGCGTGAGCCCGCCCGGCATTGCCAGAAAGCCCTCGCCGTCGGCCACCAAGAATCCCCGCAACACCGCGTGTCTGGGCTCTAGCCGGCCATCCACGAGGGTCGGCACGGTGGAGAAATCCACCCGCTCCTGGCCCACGTACAGGTGGGGACTGGCCCGAATTCGCCGCTTCAGGTCGTCTCGCTCTTTGGCGCTGAGGAAAAGCCCCAACTCGGCGCGGTCGTTGCTGCTGCGATAGATGGGCTTGATCACCAGCTCGCTGAGGTGCGCCAGCACGAAGCTGAGCTCGCGCTTCTGACCGCACCACCAGGTCGCCACCGAAGGAAACTGCAACGGCTCGCCTAGCAGCGCCTTCGCCAAAGCTGGCAGGAACGCCATCAGTCCCGGATTCTCCAACACGCCGCTGCCGATTGGATTGGCGATCGCTACCTGGCCGCGGCGGGCCGCCTCCAACAAGCCCGGCACGCCTAGCCTGGAGTCCTCCCGCAGCTCCAACGGGTCGCAGAAGTTCTCGTCGACTCGGCGGACAATGATGTCGACTGCTTCCAGACCTTCCACGGTTTTCAGCCACACACGGCCGCGGCGTACCGTCAGGTCGTCGCCCTGGGCCAAGGTATAACCCAGGTAGGAGGCCAGGTAGCTGTGCTCGAAGTAGGTTTCGTTGCGCGGCCCCGGGGTGAGCACCACTACGTTCGGATGCTCACGCTCGGGGGCCAGCTGGGACAGGGCGCGGCGAAAGGTCCGAAAGAACCCCGCCAGCCGACGTACGCCGGCCTCCCGATAGATGCCGGGCATCACCCGGCTAAGCACGGTGCGGTTCTCCAGCGCGTAGCCAAAGCCGGAAGGGGCCTGGCAGCGGTCGCCAATTACCCAGTGGCTGCCGTCGGGTCCCCGTGCCAGATCGGCCGCGTAGATTGCCAGCCGATGTGGCCCGGGATACCCGGCACCGGCGCAGGCTCGCTGGAAGGAGGGATGGGCGAGCAATAGCTCGGGTGGAATCAGCCCCTCTCGCAGCAGTCGCTGGGGGCCGTAGGCGTCACGCAGGATCGCATCTAGTAGCAAGGCGCGCTGCCGCAGCCCAGCCTCGATCCGTGTCCATTCACGCTGGTCCAGCAGCAGCGGCACCGGGTCGACCCGCCAGGGACGCTGCGAAACGCTGTCCTCTCCATAGACATTGTAGGTGACACCGCTCTCGCGCAGCAGCCGACGCACTCGCCGCTCACGCTCGATCAAGCCTTCCGATCCGATGGCTCCGAGAAACGCGGCAAGCGTGCCCCAGTGCGCCCGGCACGCCCCTCCCGGATCGCACAGCTCATCCAAGGCGCCCGGCTCGGGACGATAGTCCATGACCAGATCAAGCGGCACCGGATTGGTTTCTCTCAGCTCGTTCAAGCTCCTGCCCGAGACCGGCGCAAATCCAGAGTGCAAGGGTACTCCTGGTTGGGTTCCTCGGCCGGAGGTGCCATTGGTGCCGGTGGACTGCCTTCGGGGAAGAAGCGCCCGATGGCGCGCTGCGCCGGGGGTGGCCGCAATGGACCTTGGCTGTGCCCGTAACCGAGAAAGCGATTGACCCTGCGCCCCTCGGCCTCGAAAGCGTTGACCGGGAAGGTGTCGTAGGATCGACCACCGGGGTGGGATACGTGGTAGTTGCAGCCCCCCACCGTGCGCCCGTTCCAGGTGTCGATGAGATCGAAGACCAGCGGGCTGTGCACCCCGATGGTCGGGTGCAAGGCCGAAGGCGGCTGCCAGGCCCGATAGCGCACGCCGGCCACGGCCTCGCCGCGAGTCCCGGTGGAGCGCAGCGGAACGCGACGGCCATTGCAGGTGACCACGAATCGGTCTTCGGTCAGTCCGCGCACCAGCACCTGGACTCGCTCGACAGAGGAATCTACGAACCGCGCGGTGCCTCCGGTGGCCATCTCCTCACCCAACACGTGCCAAGGCTCCAGTGCCATGCGGAGCTCGAGCTCGACACCGCGAATGTGCACCGTGCCGTAGCGCGGAAAGCGGAACTCGACAAAAGGCTCCAACCATTCCGAGTCGAATGGATAGCCGGCCGCATTCAGCTCGGCCACCACTTCACCCATGTCGCGACGAACGTAGTAGGGGAGCATGAAACGATCGTAGAGCTCAGTGCCCCAACGCACCAGCGCACCCTCGTAAGGCTGGCGCCAGAAGCGGGCAATCAAGGCCCGCAGCAGCAGCATCTGCACCAAGCTCATGCGCGCATGCGGCGGCATCTCGAAGGCGCGCAGCTCGACCAGGCCAAGCCGCCCGGTGGGACTGTCCGGCGAGTACAGCTTGTCGATGCAGAATTCGGAGCGGTGGGTGTTGCCGGTGATGTCCGTCAGCAGGTGTCGCAACAGCCGGTCGACCAACCACGGCTGGGGGACCTCGCCGCGGGGCATTTGCTGAAAGGCGATCTCCAGCTCGTAGAGGTTCTCGGGCCGACCCTCGTCTACTCTTGGAGCCTGACTGGTGGGGCCGATGAACATCCCGGAAAACAGCAACGATAGCCCCGGATGGTGCTGCCAGTACGTGATCAGGCTGCGCATCAGCTCGGGACGACGCAGCACCGGGCTATCCGCAGGGCTGAGCCCGCCAATAGTGACGTGATTGCCCCCACCGGTGCCGGTGTGGCGGCCATCAAGCATGAACTTTTCACTACCGAGTCGAGCCAGACGGGCGTCTTCATGGAGCTGCATCGTGAGCTGTTCGAGCTCGGCCCAGTTCCTGGCTGGATGCACATTGACCTCGATCACACCAGGATCGGGCGTCACCATCAGCCGCTCCAGACGAGTATCCCGCGGTGGCTCATAGCCTTCCAGTATCACGGCGATGCCCAGGGCCTCGGCCGCCGACTCGATGCTGGCCACCAGATCCAGGTAGTGCTCCAACTGGCTCAGCGGCGGCAGAAAAAGGTACACGCGGCCGTTACGGGCCTCGATGCAAAGTGCCGTGTGCATCACTTGACCGGAGTCGGTGGTACCCTCTGCTGGCGTCCGATCGGCGGGTTCCTGGGGATGAATCTCGGGATGCAGATTGTCCCGGGGCAGCACCTGACTGTAGCGTCGTGCCACCTCACCGTATGGGTCGCCCAGCGGCGGCAGCTCATCGAACAAGCTGCGCGCATGAATGGACTCGCGCCGCTCGGGCGCAATCCAAGGCAGTGCATCTAACGGCAGCCGGTAACCCATGGGGGAGTCACCCGGTACCAGGAACATGTGGCCGCGCCGAAATTCCCAGCGGCTGCTGGTCCAACGACCCCGGGCGTAGTCCCAGCCCAACGGTAGGGCGTAGCCCACTGGCTTGCCCAACCCTCGAGCCAGGGCTTTGGTCAGCTGCGAGCGCACGATGGGATCCTCGAGGCGCTCATCGTCGGGCTCGAGATTGACGGGTACATTACCCTCGCGCCAAAGGAAGTAGGCAATGTCCTCGTAACCGGGGCAGATGTTGGTAGCAGGATCGATGCCGAGACGACGCGCCAGCTCGCGCCCCAAGCGTTCCGCCTCCTTGAGGCCGTAACCGTAGTCACGCTCGATGTCCGCGAGCAATTCGTCCCGTTGCCACAGCGCAATGCCGTCACGACGCCAGAAGCAGCCGTAGGCCCATCTGGGCAGGGACTCACCCGGATACCACTTGCCCTGGCCAAAATGCAGCAGCCCTCCGAGGGCGAAGCGTTGGCGCAGCCGAAGCAGCAGGTCGTAGGCTCGCTCACGCTTGTGCTGGCCGTCGGCTTCCGTGTTCCACTCGGCGGCTTCCATATCGTCAACGGAGACGAAGGTGGGTTCGCCGCCCATGGTCAGTCGGACATCATGCCGCTCCAGATCGTCATCGACTTTCCGCCCCAGGGCTTGAATCGCCTGCCACTGTTCCTCCCGGTAGGGCTTGGTGACGCGGGGATCCTCCGAATGTCGGAATACTTGATTCTGAAACGAGAACTCGACCTCGCACGGGTCTGTGGCTCCAGTGACCGGCGCGGCGCTGGAAGGCTCCGGCGTGCAAGCCAGGGGAATGTGACCCTCACCGGCAAACAGCCCCGACGTCGGGTCGAGCCCCAGCCAACCAGCGCCGGGCACATACACCTCGGCCCAGGCATGGAGGTCGGTGAAGTCGGTTTGGGGCCCGGATGGCCCGTCCAAGGACTCCTGGTCCGGCGCCAGCTGCACCAGATAGCCGGAGACGAAGCGCGCCGCCAGTCCCAGCTGGCGGAGGATCTGTACCAGCAGCCAGCCGCTGTCGCGACAAGAGCCCAGCGCCTTGTGCAAGGTCTGCTCGCAGCTCTGTACTCCCGGCTCCATGCGAATGGTGTAGGCGATATCGTCGAACAGGCGCCGATTGAGGTTCACCAGGAAGGGGGTCGTGGGCTGCTCGTGACGGTCAATGCCGGTGAGCCACTCGCGCAGCAGCGGACCCTCCTCATTGATCTCCAGGTAGGGGGCCAGCTCCTTGCGTAGTGCGGCCGGATACCGAAAAGGATAGTTCTCGGCGAAATCCTCCAGAAAGAAGTCGAAGGGGTTTATTGCTGTCATGTCAGCGATCAATTCCACGCGCGTGCTGAGCTCGCGAGCCTTGTCCGGGAACACCACCCGAGCCAGATAGTTACCGAACGGGTCCTGCTGCCAGTTGATGAAGTGTTTGGGTGGCTCGAGGCGCAGCGAATAGCCCTCGATGGGCGTGCGTGAGTGGGGCGCGGGGCGTAGTCGAAAAGCATGCGGCGACAGGGACACCGGGCGATCGAAGCGGTAACGGGTGAAGTGATTGATGGCGACACGAATGGTCATTGCTCGAACGTCTCCAACGGGCAAGCTGGTGAGTGCCGACACCATGCGGCACCAGGAACTACGGCTTCAGGATGGACCGTGGCCGCGCTCACGTTCCCAATCAAAGCGGGGCAGATTCTCGAAGATGTTTCGCAGGCCCTCGGTCCAATGCTTGCGCAGAGACGCAAAGTATGGGGTGTTGGCCTTGAATCGCACCTGGTGGGCCACGGCCAGCGTATCCCGCTGGTAGATCAGCAGGTCCACCGGGGGACCCACTGACAGGTTGCTCCGAATCGTGGAATCGATGGACACCAGCGCGCAGCGGGCAGCATCTTCCAATGACACGGTAGCCGTGATGAAGCGATCAAGAATCGGCTTGCCGTACTTGGTCTCGCCAATTTGCAGGTAGGGATGTTCGGGCGATACGCTGATGAAGTTGCCCTGCGGGTAGACCAGGGCCAGCTCATGCTCCTCGGCCCCGATCTGGCCACCGAAGATGAAGGTTGCCTCGAAACTGACCTCACGTTGTTGCGCCATACCATCGTGACGCTTCTGAATCGATGCGCTGATATCGCCCACATAGGTAGCGGCGTCGTGGAAGTTTTCCACCGTCAAAAGACTGCTCTCCCGCTGCAGCTTACAATCGAGCTCCAGCTGCTTCACCACCGACTGGGTGGTTGCCAGGTTGCCGGCGCTGAGCAGCACGAACACTCGTTCCCCTTCCCAGACGAAGGTGTGCATCTTGCGATAGGAACTCACGTGATCCACGCCAGCGGTGGTGCGGGTGTCGGCCGCGAATACGAGCCCGGCGTTGAGACGCACGGCTAGGCAGTAAGTCATGAAAGCCGACGATAGACGGCCACAAAGAGCCTCCGATTGTACACGAGCACTACCGCCGTCGGGGCAACCAAGGGCTCGTTGATGTCACCGCCCAACACTGTAGGCCCGCAAGTCCGGACTCTGCCAGCCGCTGCTCGGGGCCCAGGTTTCGCGTGCACCGCCATGAGCCATTCAAGAGTCAGAGCGACCGCGAACGCGCCGCCCCGAAATCCTGGCACATCCATGCCACCTCAGCGCCGGCGCACTACCAGGCCGGCGGCAGCTTGCTGTGGATGATGATTTTTCGTTGTCGGGTCTCCACGTAACCACCGGTGCTCAGGTCCTTCATGATGCGACTGACCATCTCGCGGGATGCGCCGACCATGTTGGCAATCTCCTGGTGGGTGAGCCTGGGCTCGATGATCTGCTCTCCCTCGTGTTCCGAGGCCAGCTTGAGCAGGGTTCGAGCCACCCGTCCATAAACGTCCAGCAACGCCAGGTCGCGGACGGTCTCGGTCAGGGTGCGCATCCGGTCGGCCATGGCGCGTAGCAGCTCCCAGCCAATGTCCGGATTGCGCTCCAAGCACTCCTTGAATGCGGCCTTCGATACCACCTTCAGCTTGGCCGCCTCGGTGCTCATCACCGACGCACTGCGGGGGCTGTCCTCGATCAGTGCAAGCTCTCCGAAATAGTCTCCGGGTCCGAGGTGGCGGATCACGAACTCACGGCCTTCATCGTCGCTGACGAAGACTTTTACGCGTCCTTCTTCAATAACGTAAAAGGAGTCGCTTTGATCGCCCTCGGTGATGATGACAGCGTTGCGTGGAAACTGCCTGGCGCTGCCGTGGCTCGCTACCTCGGCAAGCTGCTCTGGCGCCAGGCGGGCGAATAGGGGCGTTTCTTCGGTCATTGGTTGATCCTCGTGCCCAGTCAGGTTAGGGAACTCAGGCCATTCTCGCAGAATTCGTCCAACGCGCTCTGGTGCGCGCCCCGCGACGACCATCTGGATTGCTTTTATACTGCGCCCGCGCACGGCTTGTCCCATCGATTGCGATTCATTGCCGGCAACGGGCAACAATGCCCTGCAAAGTGTTAGGCGCATCACACGGCGCCGGCACGGAGCCGCGCTAGCCTGGCTGCATTGGCAGTGCTGAGGCGCGGGAGGAAGACATGATTGGTCGCAATCGCTTGGAGGTAATTGCCCGCCGCGTTCGCAGCGGGCATCCGGCGGAACGCTGTGCTGGGGGATTCGTGCTGGCGGCTCAGGAGCTACTATACGGCAGCGGTGCTACCCAACTGAGCCGCGCCGAGTGGCAGGAAGTCGTCGCTTACCTGGCACGTCACCCGGTCGATGGAGAAGCGAGCAGGGCCGCATAGGCGATAAGGGGCACATTCTGGAAGACGTCCTGGATCTGGATGCCACCGCACAAGCGAAGCTGGTGCGAAACCGTGCAGTGAGCCCGGCCGAGCTGGTGGCTGCGTCCATCACTCGTATCGAAGACCTGAATCCAATCCTGAACGCGGTGGTGGTGCCCCTGTTCGAAGAGGCAACGGCCGCGGCCCGAAAACCCATTCCAGAGGGTCCTTTCCGAGGGGTGCCGTTCCTCATGAAGGACGCCCTGGCCAAGGTGGCCGGAGCGCCCATGACCTGGGGTTCGCAGCTCGCAGGGGACTACCGCTGCGATCATGACAGCGAGCTGGTGACTCGTTACCGGCGCGCGGGGCTGCTCATTGTCGGCAAGACCAATACTTCGGAGTTTGGACTGACGCCCACCACAGAGCCCGCTCGCTTCGGTCCGACCCGAAATCCGTGGAATGCTGACCACAGCTCCGGCGGCTCCAGCGGCGGCTCTGCGGCGGCGGTTGCCGCACGTATGGTGGCGGCCGCCCACGGCAACGATGGCGGTGGCTCCATACGCATCCCGGCTGCGTGCTGCGGCTTGTTCGGACTGAAGCCGACGCGGGCCCGAAATCCCTTGGGGCCGGATCAGGGCGACGTGCTGTCCGGCTTGGTCTGTGAGCACGTGCTCACTCGTAGTGTGCGCGACAGCGCCGGGCTGCTGGATGTCAGTGCCGGTCCCGGACTGGGTGATCCCTACTGTGCACCGCCACAGTTGCAACCCTTTGCTGACGCGGTGGGCGCCCCTACGGGCCGTCTGCGCATAGGGCTTTGTGGTCAGCTCGCCAACGGACCGCCGCTAGACCCCGCCTGTGAGGTCGCACTGCGCCAAGCCTCCAAACTGTGCTCAGACCTGGGCCATGAGGTGGAGGAGGTGGCGCTGCCATTTGACTTCGCCGAGCTCGTTGATCACTTCTCCCTGGTATGGGCGGTAGGATGCGCTCAAGGGGTGGCCTCGGTTGGACGTCTGGTACGGCGCGAGCCCAGTCCTGAGCTACTGGAGCCGTTGACGTGGGCGCTACACGAGCGCGGCAATGCAGTCAGCGCGCCGCGCTACTTGATGACCTTGGGTGCCCTCCAGCAAGCGAGCCGCAAGGTTGCAGAGAGGTTCCAGGTGCTGGATTTGCTTCTCACTCCGACACTAGCTTGGCCCCCGCCCCCCATCGGCACTTTCGCCCCATCTCCAGAGCAACCGTTGCAAGGTTTCGAGCGCGCCATCAACTTCGTCCCCTACACGCCGCTGGCCAACATCACCGGGCAACCAGCCATGAGCGTGCCCATGGGAAGCGATGGTTCAGGGCTACCGGTCGGCGTGCATTTTCTGGGGCGATTCGGTGGCGAGGCGACGCTGTTCGCGTTGGCGGCCGAGCTCGAGCAAGCTGCACCCTGGAACCGGCCGCCGCCGCTGCTCGTCAGCTGAGAAGGGGCAGCTTTTCCTGTTGAGTGCAGACGCCGGTCTCGGCATGAGCACGGGCGTGGGCCACCAACGTGGTCCCGGGTTGGTGGCGACCAGCCAGTCACTTGCGGGGCTTTGACTCCGGCCCCCCGATGGCGACACTGTGCATTGGTAGATCCCAACATTATTCCTGGAGAGAGCATCGATGGCGATCAAAGTCGGTGACCGTCTGCCCAGCGGACAGTTGCGTGAATACATCGAGACCGAGACCGCAGGCTGCAGCCTGGGTCCCAACACGTTCCAGGTCGAGGACCTGGTGAGAGGCAAGCGCATCGTCATCTTCGGGTTACCGGGCGCCTTCACGCCGACCTGTTCCGCCCAGCACGTACCCGGCTATAAGTCGAATTTCGACACCTTCAAGGCCAGGGGTGTAGATGAAGTCTGGTGCGTATCAGTGAACGATGCCTTCGTGATGGGCGCGTGGGCCAAAGATCAAGACACGTCGGGCAAAGTTCGAATGCTTGCCGACGGCAGCGGCGAGTACACCAGGAAGCTCGGCCTGGAGCTCGACCTCAGCGCACGTGGCATGGGCATCCGCAGCCAGCGTTATTCCATGCTGGTCGACGATGGGATCGTGAAAGCCCTGAACGTGGAGGCGCCGGGGAAATTCGAGGTCAGCAACGCCGAGACCATGCTGGCGCAACTCGAGTCCTAGCGGGCTGCCGGAGCCGGTTCCGCGAGCCGTACGGGGCCGGCTGGGAGCTTGCCAGCCAGCAAGTTTGAAGTGTCAGCGCAGCCATACCGCTTCCACCCACAACAGCTCGCAGGCACCTGCGCCGGTATCGTCGCGGTTCATGGAAGTCTGGACTTTGCGCTTGCCGTCGCGGCTCGCGGCATCCACCAGAAAGCCACTCAATCCCACCACCTGTCCCACCCGCAGCCGAGCCAGCTGCCGCTCTACCACCGGTTCGCTCGGAATGATGTGCACGTTAGCGCTGTGGCGCTCGATCTGACGGCGGGGAATGGGATACTCCCCCACTCGCCAGTGGTAGAAGCGGCCCGACTGGCTGAATTCGATGTCCTGTAACACGGTCTCATCGGACATCGGCCCCCAGCCCAGAGCCAGGTCGAGGGGACTGAGGTCGGCAATGCCGTCGAAGCGGTAGCGTTCTCGGGCCAGCACCCTGGCCTCCAAGGTGTAGCTGGCGCGGGGCGTCAACACCCAGGATTCTCGAACCAGCTCGGGTGTGCTGGTCAGGCTGACCTGCTCCGGGTCGCTGGGAGCGACCTCCCCAGGACCGTGGGTAAGCGGCCTGCCTGAGAATGCGTGCAGGACGCCCGTCAGCGCCACCAAGAGCAGCAAGAATTTTCGGAGCACGGAATGTCGGGGCGGCGTGGGCCGGCTTGCCCACCTTCTGCGCTACGGGAGCAAAGTCCGGGCCGCAGTCAAGGCGATCTAGTGTCGTGGAGCAGAGGCCCGACTCGCGGCCACTCGGAGGAGGGCTAACGATCCAGCAACTGGATCCAGTGCACCACCGGGCGCTCGGTTCCCGACTGGAGATGGGCCAAGCAGCCGATGTTGGCGGTCGCGATGACCTCGGGCTGATGAACCTGCAGGGCCCGCAGCTTGTCGTCTCGAAGCTGCTTGGCGATCTTCGGCTGAAAAACCGAGTAGGTGCCGGCAGAACCGCAACAAAGGTGGCCGTCGTCGACGGACATGAGCCGAAATCCCAGCGTCTGCAGAATGCCCTCCACTACACCCCGCAGCCCGAGCGCGTGTTGCAGCGTACAAGGGCAGTGGAAGGCCACTTTGCAGGGACGCACCGCGAGCCCCGAAATGTCCTCACCGCGGATGATCTCACTGACGTCGCGGCTCAGCGCCTCGATCCTGAGCGCCTTGTTGGCGTAGCTGGGATCTTCGCGCAGCAGGTGACCGTACTCGCGGACGAAGGCGCCACAGCCGCTGGCGGTGATTACCACCGCCTCGGCACCCTTCTCGATCTCCGGCCACCAGGCGTCGATGTTGCGGCGAGCCGCCTGCAGACCGGCCGCCTGCGCGTTCAGGTGGTAGTCGAGCGCGCCGCAACAACCGTCGCCGGGAACCCGCACCAGGCTGACCCCGAGCCGATCCAGCACCCGGGCCGTGGCGGCATTGATATCCGGTGCCAAGCCCGGTTGCACACAGCCCTCCAGCACCAGCATGCGGCGGGCGTGCCGCGGCTCTGGCCACGGGCCCGGAGCCCGGCGATCGAGCACTTTGGCCTTGAGTGGCCCCGGCAGCAGAGGGCGAAACGCCTGTCCCATCCGAATCAACGGAGTAAAGGTGGCCCGATCCCGCAGTGTCGCGCGTAACAATCGCCGCAGCGCCAGCTGGGCGGACGAACGGGGAACCTGCTCTTCCACCACCTTGCGTCCGATATCCAGTAACCGGTGGTAGTTCACACCCGAGGGGCAAGTGGTCTCGCAGGACCGACAGGTCAAACACCGGTCCAAGTGCAGCCGCGTCTTGGCCGAAGCTTCGCGACCTTCCAGGACCTGCTTCATGAGGTAGATGCGTCCCCGGGGCCCGTCCAGCTCGTCACCCAGGAGCTGATAGGTGGGGCAGGTGGCGGTGCAGAAGCCGCAGTGCACGCAGCTGCGCAGGATGGACTCCGCTTCCTGGCCCTCGGCGGTATCGCGAATGAAGTCGGCGAGGTTGGTCTGCATGTTCGCTCAGTCAGAAGTCGGCGTAGAGCCGACCCGGATTGAGAATGGCGCCGGGATCCAGCGCCTGCTTCACGGCCCGGTGCAATGCCGCGAGCGCGGAAGGCAGCGGCGTGAAGACATCGCCTTGCCGATCCCCCCCGCGATAGAGCGTGGCGTGGCCGCCCGCAGCGGTGGCGGCTTGGCGCACGTTCTCGGCACTTGCTTCGCTGCGCAGCCAGCGCTGCGCACCTCCCCAATCGACCATCCAGCTACCGGGCAGTTCCAAGGGCGGTGCGGTGGACCTGACGGATAGTCGCCAGAGCGGATCATCGCCAGCGAAAAAAGCCAGGCGATGCTCGCGCAAGTCTGCCCACCAATCTTCGGCATCCACCAGGGGCTCGCCTCCCAGGTAGGTCTCGGCCGCCGCCACCGCGGTCTCGGCCCCCGACAAGCGCAGGTGCAGCACGCCGCTAGCGTGACAGGCACCGGTGATGGGAAGTGGTGCACCGGCCCAGCGATTCATGGCCTCGATGGCCTCGCTGTCGCTCATTTCGAAATGCCTCGTGCGCTCGACGCGGGGGCGCGGCAGCACCTTCAACGAGACTTCCAGCAGAACACCCAGCGTGCCAAAAGCACCACAGATCAGACGTGACAGGTCGTAGCCCGCCACGTTTTTCATGACATCGCCACCAAATCGAAGTATCTCGCCGCGGCCGGTGAGCACGCGGGTTCCGAGCACGAAGTCTCGAACAGCGCCTGTGAATGGCCGCCTAGGTCCGGACAACCCGCAGGCCACGGTCCCGCCGACAGTGGCCTGGTCCCCGAAGGCCGGCGGCTCGAACGGCAGCATCTGGCCGTGATCGGATAGTGCCGCCTGCAACGCACGGAGCCCTGTTCCCGCGCGCACAGTGACTACCAGCTCGGTTGGATCGTAGCTCACAAGTCCCGAATGGCCGGCGCAGCGTAGAGCTGCACCGGTGGGCTGCCGCCCCAGGAAATCCTTGCTCCCACCGCCAACGATTCGAAGCGGTCGTCCCTCCCGAGAGGCGTTGGCAACCGCGGCCTGGAGCTCGGCGCTTATGTTCTGGTCCAGCATGGGCTCAAAAGCGCTCGAGCTCGGGATGCGGAAGCGCCCCGGCGTGGACGTGCATGGCGCCGAACTCCGCACACCGCGCCAGTGTTGGTACCGCCTTGCCAGGATTCAGCAAGCCCTTGGGATCAAAAGCGGCCTTGAGTTGGTGGAACTGGTTCAGCTCCGGCGCCGGAAACTGGGTACACATCTGGTGGATCTTTTCGACTCCAACGCCGTGCTCGCCGGTGATGGTGCCCCCCACCTCGACGCAGAGCTCCAGGATCCGGCCACCCAGGTTCTCAGCAATCTCCAGCTCACCCGGTCGGTTGGCATCGAATAGAATCAGCGGATGCAGATTACCGTCACCAGCGTGGAACACATTGGCGACCCGCAGCCCGAACTCCGCCGATAGCTGCTCGATGGCGGTCAAGACCCGGGGTAGCTGCTTGCGGGGTATGGTGCCATCCATGCAGTAGTAGTCTGGCGATATGCGACCGACCGCGGGGAATGCATTCTTGCGCCCGGCCCAGAAGCGCTGCCGCTCGCTGTCATCGTGGGAGCTTCGAACGCCGCTGGCCCCGGCCTCCCGGACCACTTCCTCCACGCGGGCGATCCCCTCCTCGACCTCCTCCGGCGTGCCATCCAATTCGCACAGCAGGATTGCGGCGGCATCTAGGGGATAGCCGGCGTGAACGAAGTCTTCGGTGGCCGCAATGGCCAGACGGTCCATCATCTCGAGGCCAGCCGGCACGATACCGGCGCCGATGACACCCGCCACCGCAGCGCCGGCGCTACCCACGTCGGTGAAGCTCGCCATGACCACCCGTGCCGCGGTGGGTTTGGGCAACAGCTTCACGGTCACAGAGACAATCACTCCGAGCAGGCCCTCGGAGCCGTGGATCAGTGCTAGCAGATCGAACCCGGGGCTGTCCAAGCACTCGCCACCCAGGCTCACCAGCTCGCCGTCAATGGTGACCAGCTCGACGCCCAGCACATTGTTTACCGTCAGCCCGTACTTCAGGCAGTGCACGCCGCCAGCGTTCTCTGCCACGTTACCCCCGATGGAGCAGGCGATCTGCGACGACGGGTCAGGGGCGTAGTACAGGCCATGCGGGGCGGCGGCCTCTGAGATAGCCAAATTCCGCACGCCGGGCTCGACCTTGGCAAATCGCGCCACCGGGTCCAGTTGCAGAATTCGCTTGAACTTGGCGAGGCTGAGCAGCACCCCATTTGACAGCGGAAGCGCGCCGCCGGAGAGACCGGTGCCCGCACCACGGGCTACCATGGGAACGGACAGATCGCTGCATGTACGCATGACATGACGTACCTGCTCCACCGTCTCCGGCATGACCACCAGCAGGGGCATCGCCCGGTATGCCGCCAATCCGTCGCACTCATAGGGCCGCAAGTCTTCGGGGTCAGACAGAATGAGCCCAGCCGGCAGCGCCTTGCGCAGCGCCGCCACCAGCGCGTCCCGATCCATTTCGGGAAAGTCTCCATCCAAGGCCGGATCGTAGCGATAGGACACCGTACCTCCTGCACCGGGTGCGCTTGTGGTCGCGTCGATGCCATGGCCTCACCCAGCATCACCGCTCTTTATACCAGGCACAGGCCGAGATGCGCAGCGCGACCGTTCACCTTCGAGCCATCGTCGGCCTCGGTTGCGGGCAATGATGCGGCGCAATATACTCGTTTTCACGATACAGAATCAGGTTTACGGCCAGCACGCCTGGAACGCGAAAGGATTGCCATGAGCGCCCGCCCCGAGCACAAGACTTCCTCCATTCAAGTCGTCGACCGACTCGTCTACTTGCTTGATGCCATCGCCTCCCACGACGACCCGGCGAGCCTGAAGGTGTTGTCCGCCGAAACCGGACTGCATCCCTCCACGGCCTTCCGCATTCTCGCGTCTCTTTGCGACCACGGGTTCGTGGAGCGAAGTGCCGCGGGTCACTATCAATTGGGGGTCAAGCTGCTGCAGCTCGGCAGCCGCGTGCAGGGCCGGTTGGACATGCGTCGAGAGGCACGTCCGATCTTGGACTGGTTGCGCAACGAGTTGGGTGAGACGGTCAACTTGGTGGTACGAGAAGGCGATGAAGTGGTCTACGTAGACCGTGCAACCACCAACCGCATGATGCGAGTCGAGCAGCAGATTGGGGGCCATGCGCCGCTGCATTGCACGGCGGTGGGTAAGTTGTTTCTGGCCGAAGGTGGAGCCGAAGCCTGCCTGGAGTACGCCGAGCGCACCGGGCTTCGTGCCTACACCCCCAACACCATTACTGAGCCCACCGAGCTCTGGCGCGCCGTCAAGAGCTCGCTGCACCAGGGCTATGCCTTGGACAATGAAGAAGCGGAGGTGGGTGTGGGCTGCATCGGCGTGCCGGTTCGGGACAGCAGTGGTCAGATCGTTGCCGGAATCTCCGTATCGGCGCCACTGGACCGACGCAAGGTAACCGCTTGGCTACCCATGATCAGGCAGGCGGCCGAGGCCATCTCGGCCCGCCTCGGCTACCACCCGGACAACAATCGCTACAGCGCCGCATAAGGCGACGCTAGCTCGAAGCGGTCCCAGCCTCGTGGGCAGTCGGGACCGGAAAGGCCGTCTCGGCGGCGGCCGGAAGCTCCAACCAGAAGGTGGCACCGGCGCCATCGTCGCTTTCAACCCAGATTCGCCCCTGGTGGAAGTCGACGATGCGGCGGCTGATGGCCAAGCCCAGGCCAGTACCGGTGGGCTTGCCGGCATGTTTGCCGGTCACCTGATGAAACTGCTCGAAGATCCGCTCCTGCTCCGAGGCCGGAATGCCGGGACCGTTGTCATCTACCCATAGCTTCACCCGGTCTGCCTCGGAAACGATCCCAACCCGGACCCTGCCGCCGGATTCTGGGCAAAACTTGACCGCATTGGACAACAGATTGATCACCACTTGCATCAAGCGGTCGTAGTCCCCGCGTACCGGCGTGGCGTACTCGGGCAACTCCCATTGCAAGGTTACCAGGCGCTCCTTGAACAGCTGACTGGTGGCCGCAATGGCGTCCTCCATGATGCGCCTTGGATCGAGCGTCTCCATGTTCCACTCGGTACGCCCCGATTCGAGCTTGGAGAAGTCCAGCACCTGATTGATCAATCGCGTGAGACGCTCCGATTCCTTGACGATGATGGAGAGAAACTCCTTGCGCTGCTCCGCCGCCATGTCTTCGGCTGTGAGCAGAATCTCGGAAAAGGCCCGAATCGACGTCAGCGGCGTGCGCAGCTCATGGGTCACCGTGCTGACGAACTCGTCTTTGAGCCGATCCAACTCGCGAAGCCGGTCGTTGGCAGCGCGTAGCATGGCCGAGGTCCGCTCCAGCTGTTGTGACTTCTGCTCCAGCTGATGGCTGTAGTCGAGGATTTGGGAGGTCTCGTCGAGGATGGTCATCACCTCATCGATGGACAAGGTCTCGCCCTTCACCACCGAGGACACCATGACCCGAGCCGAGGCGGCGCCAATGGCGCCGGCCAATAACCGCTCGGCATCCATCACCAGCTCGGCATCGGCGCGCACAATCTGATTACCGACCGACTCCAGCTCCGGATGGCGTTGGAAGAACTGCGCCGCCTCGCGCTTGCCGATGAAACGCGTGACCAGGGCCCGCAGCTCGTTGACACTGGCGGTGCCGCGCCAGAGCATGGAATGACCTCCCACCTCGCGGTGGAATACGTCCACGAACAGCTCCGCTTGCATCCGCTCGACCGCGGTATGTTTGGTGAACAGCGACACCAACGCGATCCCGCCCACGTTGACCAACATGCTCCAGAGGGTGGCGTGGGTCAGGGGATCCAGGCCCTCCAAGCCGAACAACGCGTAGGGCCGCAGCCAGAGCAGATTGAAGGGACCGGCCTCTAGGAATGTGTCATCGATCCAGCCCGAGCGGGCGAGAGAGGGCAGCATCAAGGTGTAGATCCAAACCAGAAAACCGCCCAGCAGCCCGACCTGCGCACCCAGACGCTTGGCGCCCTTCCAGTAGATGCCGAGCAGGATGGCAGGCGCAAACTGCGCGGCCGCGGCAAACGAGACCAAGCCGATGGTGACCAGAGCATAGGACTCGCCGATGAGGTGGTAGTAGAGGTAGCCCAGGCTCACCACCAGCACAATTCCCAGCCGGCGAATCGCAATGAGCAGGCCGCTGAGGTCGGTGCGCTGATTGAGTCGCAGCGCGCGAACCCGCAGCAGCACCGGCATCACCAGGTCATTGCAGATCATGGTGGCGAGCGCGATGGATGCGACGATCACCATGCTGGTGGCGGCGGAGAGCCCACCCAGGAAGACCAACAGCGCCAGCCAGCCTTGGCCCTGAGCGATGGGCAACGCCAGCACAAGGGTGTCCGGTTCGATGCCGCCGGCGGGGAACTGCAACAGGCCGGCCAGCGCAATCGGTACCACAAAGAGGTTGATAGCGAGTAGATACAAGGGGAACAGCCAGGAGGCGGTGCGGATGTGATCCTCATTGACGTTCTCCACCACCAGAATCTGGAACTGGCGCGGCAAAAACATCGCCGCCATCATCGACAGGAAGATGATGGTCAGCCAACCGGCATAGCCGTCGGCGCTACTTTCGAACAAGTGCAGCTCGGCCAGACCGGCTGTCTCAGCCTGCTCGAAAAGATCCGTGAATCCACCATATAGCCCGAAGGTCACCACGGCGCCCACAGCCAGAAACGCGATCAGCTTGGTCATGGACTCGAAGGCGATCGCCAACACCATGCCTTCATGGCGCTCGGTGGCGTCGATGTGTCGGGTGCCGAACAGAATGGCGAACAGCGTCAATAAGACCGCAACCAGCAGCGCGGTATCCACACCAAAACGGTCCGGTTGCTCGCCGGGCATCACCAGGCTGGGAAAGTGGCTCATGACCTCGAAGCTGAGGGAGACGGCTTTCAGCTGCAGCGCGATGTAGGGCATGATCCCGACCACCGCGATCACCGTCACCAGCCCCGCCAGATAGCCACTCTTGCCGAAGCGAGAGGCAATGAAGTCCGGAATCGAGGTGATGCGTTGGACCTTGCTGATGCGCACGATCTTGCGTAGCACCAGCCACCATAGAGTCGCCGCGAGCGTTGGCCCCAAGTAGACGGTGACGAACTCGAATCCGGAGACAGTGGCGCGCCCGACGCTGCCGTAGAAGGTCCACGCGGTGCAGTACACGGCGATCGATAGCGTGTAGACGACGGGGTTCGCAATCAGGGAACGACCCGCGTCGGCGCGCTTGTCGCCGTAGTAGGCAATACCAAACAGCAGCCCCAGATACGCTAGCGCCGACAATAGCAGCAGCCAGAAGGTCACGGCCGCAGCCCTTTCCGCCCCCGGGGCGAACGCCGCCCGCGCGGTTCGCGCAGGTTGAGCGCGACCAGCGCGATCAGGGTTAGCCAGGCCAGGAACAGGTAAACGAACAGGCGGGGCACGCCGAACAGCTCGCCGCCGCTGAAAAGTCCCACGATCGGGTAGCCGAACATCAGGATTCCGGCGACGAAAAGCGCGATCAAGCGCTCACTTCGTTGCTGGTGACTTGCCATCTCGGCCCTGTAGCAAGAAGCCAGGCGGGAACAGGCGAGCTTGGCTAGCTTCCGCTCCCTAGCAGCTCTCTGACCTTCTCCACCAGGTCACGGGTGGCGAAAGGCTTGGTGATGTAGTCGTCAGCCCCGAGCGCCATCCCCTTCTGGCGCTCGACGTCCCGTCCCTTGGCAGTCAGCATCACGATCTTGACCTCACTCCAGGCGGGATTGGCGCGGACTGTTTGACAGACCTCGTAGCCGTCCTTGCGCGGCATCATGACATCGAGCAGCACCAGGTCCGGAGGATCCTCCGCGATGGCCGCAAGCGCCGCGTCCCCATCTTCCACGGCGCGCACCTCGAAACCGGCCTGCTTCATCAGAAATTCGAGCGAGATAACGATATTGGGCTCGTCGTCCACTACCAGGATCTTGTGGGCCATCGCCGCGCTCTCCCCCTCGCGCCGTTCCCCGTCAGGACTTGCCCGGGGGCTTGTGGTCGGATTTTTCCGTACGACCGGAGGACGTCCGCGTCGCACTCTTGCTGAAGGCCTCCCACATGGACTTCTGCCAGCCTTCGACCGACTGCAGATGCTCCGGCAGAAACGGCTTCAGCAGGGTGGCAGGGTCGAATCCCGCCGCGCCCTGGAGCATTTTTTCTCGCAGCGCATCGAGCATCTCATCCTGCAGCGGCTGGACATCCGGAAGCCCGAAAAAATCCCGCAGCTCCTTCGGAGTGGCGTCAATGTCGAGCTTTATCTTCAACTGCTGCCTCCACCATGCCAACGGCAGTACGCGGGTGGTTGTCGTGGCGGTGCCGGCCACGACGGCGACGCTGAGAGACCGTACCGGCGACCTTCAAACCATGACATCACAAACCGTGACAAATTGCGAAGCCGTCGTCAGCAGCGTTCATCTGCCGCCGGCTCTTAGGGAAGCTCTAGTCAAGTCGTGCGCGGCGCTTCAAGTACACCAGCAGAAGCGAGATGGCAGCGGGTGTCATCCCAGCAATGCGCCCAGCTTGTCCGACGGTCGCCGGGCGATGCAGCTGCAGCTTCTCTCGGACCTCGGAGGACAGGCCCGTGACCTGCCCGAAGTCGAAATCCGTTGGCAGCGTCAGGTGCTCCAGGCGGCGTGCGCGATCGACTTCGAGCTGCTGGCGCTCGATATATCCGGCATACTTGGCCTCGATCTCCAGTTGCTCGGCGACGATGGGGTCCACGAGCCCGACCCCCACACCCGCTAGCGCCACCAGCCTGGCATAGCTGATATCGGGTCGTTTGAGTAGATCGAGAGCACGACTATCTCGAGTCACCGCCACGGTCGGCGGCCCACCGCCGGGGCTGGGTACGCTGCCTCGCACCCAGGTATCGGCGAGACGCTGGCGCTCGCGCTCCATCGACTCGGACTTCGCCTCGAAAGCCTGCCAACGGCGGTCGCTGATCAGCCCGAGCTCGCGGGCCACCGGTGTCAGGCGCCGGTCAGCATTGTCCTCGCGCAGCATGAGCCGGTGCTCGGCGCGACTGGTAAACATGCGGTAGGGTTCGTTGGTACCACGGGTGATGAGATCATCCACCAGCACGCCGAGGTAGGCCTCATCCCGCCGTGGGAACCACGGATCCCGGTCCTGCACCCGCAGAGCGGCATTGAGCCCCGCCAACAGTCCCTGGGCGGCGGCCTCTTCGTAGCCGGTGGTGCCGTTGATCTGCCCGGCGAAGAAGAGGTTTCGCACCGGCTCCGTCTCGAGCCAGGGCCGCAATCCCCGCGGGTCGAAGTAGTCGTACTCGATGGCATATCCGGGTCGGGTGACGTGCGCCCGCTCAAAGCCGTCGATGGAGCGCACCATCTGGATCTGCACGTCGAAGGGCAAGCTGGTGGAGATACCGTTGGGGTAGACCTCGGCGGTCCCGAGGCCTTCCGGCTCGACGAAGATCTGATGCGAGTCGCGGCTGGCGAAGCGCACCACTTTGTCCTCGACGGAGGGACAGTACCTGGGGCCGGTGCCTTCGATGGCGCCGGCATACATGGGCGAGCGGTCGAGGCCACCGCGAATGAGGTCGTGGGTGCGCGGGTTGGTGTGGGTGATCCAGCAGGAAATCTGCCGTGGGTGATCCGCCGGATTCCCGACAAACGAGAAAACCGGAGCTGGCTGGTCGCCGGGCTGCTCTTCGAGTCGATGGAAGTCGATGCTGCGGCCGTCGATGCGCGGCGGGGTCCCGGTTTTCAGTCGATCGACACGAAACGGGAGCTCGCGCAGACGGCTCGCAAGCCGGTTCGAGGCTTGATCTCCGGCCCGTCCGCCCTCGTGGTTGTCGAGACCCACGTGGATCCGGCCTCCCAGGAAGGTGCCCGCCGTCAGCACCACGGCCGTCGCCTCGAACACCAAGCCAAGGCGGGTTACAGCGCCGCCGACCTGGTCGCCCCTCAGTACCAGATCCACCACTTCCTGCTGGAACAGGGTCAGCCGCGGCACGGCTTCCACCAGTGACCGAATCGCGCCTCGATAGAGGGCTCGGTCGGCCTGCGCCCGGGTCGCTCGTACCGCCGGTCCCTTGCGACGATTGAGGATGCGAAACTGAATGCCGGCGCGGTCAGCCGCCGCTGCCATGGCACCCCCCATGGCGTCGACCTCCTTGACCAGGTGACCCTTGCCGATGCCACCGATGGCTGGATTGCAGGACATCTGACCAACGGACTCGATGTTCTGGGTGAGCAGCAAGGTGCTGGCGCCGGCCCGAGCCGAGGCGAGCGCCGCCTCAGTGCCGGCATGGCCACCGCCTATCACGATCACGTCAAAACGTTGCGGGTAATGCATGTCTGCTATGGAGCGCTGTTCTGGATCCTGAATCTTACGCCGCCGTCGATACCACCGCGACCTCGAATGGTTACCGGGTTACGGCGCTATAATCGCGCCCACGCCGATACCAAGTTGCCATGTACGCCAAGTTTTTCGGTTTCCGAGAAAATCCTTTCACCATTACGCCTGATCCACGTTACCTCTATATGAGCCGCCAGCATCAGGATGCGCTGGCGCACCTCCTGTACGGTACCGGCGAGGAGGGCGGCTTCGTCCAGCTCACGGGCGAGGTTGGCACCGGCAAGACTACGCTGGTGCGGGCCCTCCTGGAGCAGCATCTTCCAGAGGTGGAGCTGGCGCTGGTGCTGAACCCGCGCCAGACCATCGTCGAGTTCGTGGCCACTATCTGCGACGAGCTCGGCGTCGCCTATCCCCCTCACTGCCGCACTCTCAAGCCGGTCCTGGACGCTCTCAATCGGCACCTGCTGGCGACCCACACTGAAGGCCGCCAGACGGTGTTGGTGGTGGACGAGGCGCAGAACCTCAGCCTGCAAGTGCTGGAGCAGGTGCGGCTGCTGACCAACCTGGAGACCACCCGTCACAAGTTACTGCGCATCATTTTGGTGGGACAACCGGAGCTGAACGTGCTACTGGAGCGGCACGACATGCGTCAACTGGCCCAGCGCATTACCGCCCGCTGCCATCTAGGACCACTATCGGAAGCCGAGACGGCTGACTACATCATTCATCGACTCGCCGTCGTGGGAGGGGATCCCGAGACCTTCACAGCCGCCGCCAAGCGCGAAGTGTATCGGTCATCGGGAGGGATACCCCGATTGATCAACGTAGTCTGTGACCGGTCACTGCTCGGTGCCTACGTCGGCGGCGAGCGCACCGTATCCCGCGCGATCGTGCGTCAGGCTGCAGTTGAAGCGCTGGGGCGACCACGACCGCGAGCGCTGTGGCGTTTGGTCACCGCCGGCGCGTTGCTGGTGACCGGCGCGGCAGCTGCCGGCGTCTATCACTTCTGGCCACTCAGTTTTCCCGGGCCGCGGAGTCTGGAGCACGCGGCCGCCACCGATTCCGGCGCTTCCGGAGATACACCAAACGTCGTAGTGGAAGCATTGGACGACAAAGAACCTGTGGCGCCCGAGGTTCGACCGGCCCAGGCGGAGACTTCGGCTGTTGGGGCTGAGCTTGCAGCGGCGACCATCTCGCAATACACCGCGCCATCCGCGAGCAGCACTACCGAGTCGCCCGACATCGAGACATTGGACGACGATCCGCGGGAACCGATCGTTCCACGACCAGGTCCGTTCAGCACCGCCTTGAGTCGCAGCGATGCCGAGGAGGTCCATCGGGCTCTGCTACAGCTCTGGCAGGTGGCGCCCACTCCAGCAGCCCTCGGCTCCCCCTGTGAAGCCTTGGTTGAGCGAGCGATGCGCTGCCTCCAGGGCACCATGTCGTGGCAACAGCTGATGGCATGGAATCGGCCAGCCGTGCTAATGCTCAGCGACGATGGGGGCAACACGCATCCACTCTTGCTACAGGGCGTGGAGGCAGAACAGGCCACCGTGAACTGGGGAAGGGGACCGCGGTCGGTGCCAGTGGCCGCGCTACAGGACCGCTGGTCCGGTGAGGCCACCGTGCTTTGGCGCCTGCCTACCAGCGTCAGCCTCATCGGCCGGGGCTCGATGGGGGCACCGGTGCGCTGGCTGCGCCAGCAACTCGCCATGTTCGACGGCCAGTCGCCCGCCAGTGCGGGGGAGGCATTTGACGTGGAACTGGAAGACCGGGTGCGGCGCTTTCAAGCACAGCATGGGCTGCAAGTGGACGGCATCGTGGGCCAGTGGACAATGCTGCGCCTGAGCAATTTCGGGCCGGCGGGAAACGAGCCCAGGTTGCTCCAAGAGCCGCAGGAAGGCTGACATGTCCTACATTCTGGATGCGCTTCGCAAGGCCGAGCGGGAACGGCGGTTGGGCGGGATTCCCGGCATTCAACTCTCGAGTCAGGCGGCCGGGGTGGGCGCTGGCACACGTTGGCCTCAGTGGCTGGCGCTAGGGCTCCTGGTCAACGCCATGCTGTTTGCCGGCGGAATAATGCTATGGCAGCACCGCAACCTTGCTACCGATATGCAGAACCCGCCGGACCCAGACAGTGCTGGCGAGGTCGCCGCCTCGGCCGAAACCTTCGCTAACACCGAGTCGTCGGCACAGCCAAGTCAGCACTCGGCGTCGTCGCAGCGCGCAGAGGAGGGCGATTCTGTGGGCGCCGAGATTCCGCAGGGTCCGCTGGAGGCACCGCCACCGGCAGCGGCACCCAAACCTCAACCGCTGCCGCCACCACCGTTGCTCGGGGAACTGTCCCAGAGCTATCGCAACTCGGTGCCCGTGCTGACCCTTACCGTCCACGTTTATAGCGAATCACCGGGCCAGCGCTTCGTCTTCATCAACGATCGCCGCTACCGAGAAGGCCAACAGCTCAAGGAAGGCCCGAAGCTGGAGTCTATTCAGCCCCGCGGCGTGATCCTGAGCTGGAAGGGTACGCGGTTCTTGCTGGTCGGTGATTGGTAGAGAGCCTAGTCTGTGGCAGCCATGTCCTGGGTGGAGCGGCCGATGACGCGCTCCAGCTGCGATCGCAGCGAGTTCGTTGTGAGCTTCATACCCACGGCCCGTGATGCGGCTCCATGGTTCACTTGCCGATACAAAAGCTGGAGAAGATGCGATCCAACAGGTCCTCGCTGGTGAAGCGCCCGCTAATCTCCGCGATAGCGTGGTGAGTCAATCGCAGCTCCTCGGCGAGCAGCTCGCCGCTACCTTCATCCAGTCGCAGCCGTGCCGCCTCCAGGTGCTCGGCCGCCGCATCCAGTGCCTTGAGGTGACGCCGACGGGCGCTGAAGACGCCCTCCCCACCGGTGCTCAGCCCAGCGCAATCGCGCAGGTGGTGTGACAGCGCAGCCAAGCCGGCTCCGCTCAATACCGAGAGCGCAAGCTCCGGTCCCCAACGGCCCTGGCTGAGCCCCGGCTTGCGGTGGGTGAGGTCGATCTTGTTTCGCAACAAGGTCACTCGGCCAGCAGGAAAGCGGTCCCACATCGTCAGATCCCATTCATCCGGCTCCCAGCGGTCGTCGGCCATCAGCAAGACCCGGTCGGCACCTGCGATTTCTGACCAGGCACGGCGCACGCCTTCGCGCTCCACGATTTCATCCGTGTCTCTCAGACCGGCGGTATCCAGTAGCTCGAAGGGGATTCCTTCCAGGGTGATACGTTCGCGCAGCACGTCCCGAGTGGTCCCCGGCTGTTCGGTGACGATCGCTGCGTCGCGGCCGCTTAGTCGGTTCAGCAGGCTCGACTTGCCGGTATTAGGGCGGCCCGCAATGACCACCAGCAGCCCATCCCGCAGCACCTGCCCTTGA
>CAZLYT010000196.1:0-2435 GCA_964563515.1 uncultured Candidatus Competibacteraceae bacterium
ATATCGGCAAAGCCGACGTCGAGGGTGATCAGCACACGACGCTCGCGTTGGCAGACGGTGTAAACGTCTGGGTCAGGCGCCCCGGTCAGCTGCTGATCGCGAACACCCAGGGCATCGAAGCCGGCTTCCCGGAACAGGGCACAGGCTTCCAAAGGCAAATTCTCATCGATCTTGAACTTCACGCCGTTTCGCGCTGTGGGAAATCGATGAAGCGCTCTCGCGCCAGCTCAGCGCCATAGGCAACAGCCGCACGGACATCTTCAATTGACAACGGCGGGTAGCTGGAAACGATGTCGTTGTCCGTTAGTCCGGCAGCCAGATTATCCAAAACGACCGAAACGGGCACCCGCGTGCCGCGAATACAAGCTTGGCCGTGACAAATTTTCGGATCGGTGATGATGCGGTCTCGCCAACTCATCGTCGGTTTCCACGGTACCAGTTTGCAGGTCGGAGCAGCTTACCGCGTCCCGCAATCGGGAACCACTGCTCTCGGAGAGCAGCAAAATCCGTGGTGCCGGGATCGATCCCGAGACCCTGCGCGCCCGCACGCTCAAGGTCGGCGCGGACCTGGTCGACACTGCCGCGATCGAGCCGGCAGTCGGCCAGGCGCAAGAGACCGAGCTGACCGCGTTCACCGACGGCTGTCCGGGGCTGCGCTCGATCCTGGTCGATGCCGGTATCACTGAGCCGCCGTTTCTCGACTGGTTCCACATCGCCATGCGGCTGCGGCATGCCGAGAAGGTGGCCGGCGCCTTGTCGGCCAGGACCCCGGAACAGGAGCACGCCAAGGCCGTGATCGTCGAGCAAGTCGAGCGCCTGCACTGGCGGATCTGGAATGGCAAGGCCAACGATGCCCGGCTCACCCTCGAGCGCATCCGCGCGGTCATGCCGGCCTTTCAGGGCGAGCAAGGTGGCCGGAAGAGAGAGCCGCCGGCGCGCCGGCTGTGGACCGCGTTACGCGAGATCGACCGCTACCTCTCCAACCAGAGCGCTTGGTTGGTTAACTATGCCGAGCGCCATCGCACCGGTCTGCGGGTCGGTACCGCGCTCACCGAAGGCACCGCGAACTTCCTGGTCAATCGTCGCATGAACAAGGCGCAGCAGATGCGATGGTCCCGCCGCGGCGCCGATCTCTTGCTGCAGGTTCGCTGCGCTGTCTTCAACGGCAAGCTCGGTTCCGAGTTCGGACAGCTGTTTGACGCCGAAGCCGATCCCACCTTCGGCTTGGCCATGGCTGCCTGACCCCCAAACTCTCGGCAGTCCCCATAATATCGCAGGCTTGAAGACGCCTCCGTCGAACGCCCGCGACCGCCCCTCGCTAATCAGGTGTTTACCGGCAGTCTCAACCTGTCAACCCCCGCTTTGTCAGGACGTTCCCCAAGAACAGAGCTGTTGAGAGGCGAAGGTGCTGATCTGACTCTGACAATGCGGCTTGGGAACTGGCGCGGGCCTTTTTGGGGAAACTTTTTGTGGCGGGAGGTTGGGCCGTCCGGGGATAGGATCGGCGGCTGTGAGACCTTTTCATCCAATCGATCCGACGGAGGCCCGGACCCATGATCGCGCGAACGGCGAGGAAAATGCGTGCCCTTCTCGACGATTTTTCGGGGAACCTTTCCGAGAGTCTCGGCAAGCCTTCGCGGCGGTTCGTGGCGGAGGCGCTTTACGGGATCGCGGCCCGGGGCAGCGTGCGGCTGAGCGAGATCGGGCGGGCGCTGGAGGAGACGATCCCGTTGATCAAGACGGAAACGCGACTTTCGCGCAACTTGGCGCGGCCGTACTTGCGCGACCATGTCGGCGGCGCGGTGCTGCGCGAGGGCGGCCGCAAGGTGGGGGAGCGCACGCTGCTGATCATGGATCTGTCCGACATCGCCAAGCCCTATGCGGAGAAAATGGAGTATCTCGCCCGGGTGCGCGACGGCAGTACAGGCGACATCGCCGACGGCTACTGGCTGTGCCAGGTGATTGCGGTGGAGAACGAGGATAACGCCGTCGTGCCACTTTACAGCGCGCTGTATTCGCAGGACGCGCCGGACTTCGTGAGCGAGAACGCGGAAGTGATGACGGCGATGGCGGCGGTCTCCGAGGCCTGCGGCGGACGGGGCGTGTGGGTCGTCGATCGGGGCGGCGATCGCGGAACGCTCTATGCCGATCTGCTGCGGAGCGGGCGTTCGTTCGTGATCCGCCAGAAGGGAGACCGTCACCTTCTCTCGGGATTGCGCAAGATCGAGACCTCGGAACTGGCGGCCGGCTGCCCGCTTTGCTATGCCACTGACATCGTGCGCGAGGACCATGGTCGGGAGGTCACCTGCCGCCTGGAATACGGCTTCCGTCCGGTGCGGCTTCCGCAACACCCCGACAGCCCGCTGTGGCTGGTGGTGGTGCGAGGACTGGGCCAACAGCCGATGATGTTGCTGACCGACCTGCCCATGCGCCGG
>CAZLYT010000197.1:0-2752 GCA_964563515.1 uncultured Candidatus Competibacteraceae bacterium
CTTTGCCGGCTTGGGTATGGTGGGAAGTACCCATTAGTCGCCCGGGAGCTCCGGGACCGGTACGTTTGGAGCTGGACCAGGGGCGTTGTCCAACCGTCGTCATGGCGGGACTCGCAGAGGCCAGTCCCAAGGGGAATGCAAGTGCAACCGATGTCCTGCAGGTCCTGTCTCGGCTTTCTGCTGTTGACGCTGATTGCCGCACCCGCCTCGGCCAACGAGCAAATGCTCGAGCTTGCGGCTCAGAGCGGCTGCTTCATCTGTCACACCATCCAGCCCGTTCCGGATGTCGAGGAACCGCTGGGGCCGCCGTACGTAGAGATTTCCAAGCGGTATTCGGGAGATTCGGATGCCGCGTCACGACTGTTCGACCGTGTCAAGTTCGGTACCAACGGTCGCGAGCAGTCTTGGACCGGCAAGGTGGGCATGGCGTTCATGCCCCCAAACGTGAACGTTCAGGACGCCGACATCCGGCAATTGGTCGACTGGATTATTTCTTTTGAGGCGAAGCCGGAGCCGCAACTGATCAGGTTCGAGTCGATGGTGGCACTGGCAACCACGAGTGGCTGCATGGCATGCCACACGCTCGACCCGAAACCCAAGGGAACGGTGGAACTCGCGCCAGCGTTCCGCAACGTGGCCGCCCGATACGAGGGGCAGCCGGAAGTGACCGAAAGTCTGCTGGAGGCGGTGCGCAACGGCACCCTGAACCGCAAAAAAGCTTGGCCTGACGTGAATATGCGCTTCATGCCGGCGAACGTCGCCCTGACTCGCGAGCACGCGAAAGACTTGGTGGCGTGGATTCTGTCCCTTCAGCCGAGTGAATAAACGACGACGGGTCATCCACGTCTCCATTGGGCCACGTTCCCTGCGCCCTGCCCTGAGCGCGCAAAGGTTCCGGCTCGACCGTGCGAGTAGGTCAAGTCTCTCATAGACGACACGGGGATTCGGTCGCGTTCGCTGGAGTTGGTCAGGGCCTGTCAAAATCACTGCTCGCAGGCGCACTGGCGGTCATAGGCGCCACGTCGGCGGCGGACGACTGCGCTCAAGTATCGATGGTCGCGCCCGTCGTGTTCGTGCGCGAAGGTGCGGACGCAACCGTCTTCGCCGCGAACAGTGTCGCCAACGTCGCCTTCGTCGGCGGCGACCAGTGCGTTGCCGTCATCGATTCTGGCGATAGTCCCGCGGAGGATGCGCCTGGAACGGCGGTCTGCGCACCCTCTACTTCGGCGACCGAGCCATCGCTGCAGGCGACGGCGTGATCAGCCTCGAAACACCCAGCCGCGCCGAAGATCCGGCGGTGGTGCCGATCGCCGTGCACGCCCCTTTCCCCCAGAGTGAATCGCGCTTCATTCGGCGCATCACCGTCCTCATCGACCACAACCCCACTCCGCTGGTGGGGCGTTTCGAGCTTTCCCCGCGCAGTGGTCGCGCCGACCTCGCCATGCGGGTGCGGGTCAACGCCTACAGCCCGCTCCGCGCCATCGCCGAAACCAACGACGGCGCCTTGTACACGGCTAGGAGCTTCGTCAAGGCCTCGCTCGGGCTGCTCGGCGCCCATCGGGACCGACCTGGAAGCCGCGATGTCGCAGTTGGGACGTATCAAGCTCGACGCCCGTGGCGGTACCTCAGGGGAACCGGTGCAGGTGCGGCTCCGCATCAGCCATCCCAATGTCACCGGCCTGCAGATGGGCCAGCTGACGCGGCTCTACGCCCCTGCCCACTATGTGAAGTCGGTTCGCGTCAGCTACCTGGATGAGCCGGTGCTGAGCGCAGAAACCGATATCTCCATCAGTGAAAAATTCGAGCTTCCGCTTCGACTTCCTGCCGCAGGGGCCAGGTAGGTTGGAAGTCGTGGTGGAAGACTGTGAAGGCCAGCGGTTCACCGGCGAGCTGGACTATCCCGAGCAGGGCTGAGTCGCGGAGCCTTGCTAGCGGCCACGGGCGACGGGCCCTGCGGTCACGAAGCAGGCCTGCTCGGCGGCATCCTCGGCCGCCTGCAGCGCGGTCACCATCTCGCGGGCCCGGGGCGGATCACGGAATACTCCACCGCGCTCACCGGCGGTGCTCTTCAGCATGGCGTAGGTCTCAGCTTCCGAGTAGTCCGGGTAGCTCATCCGCTCGGCGATCTGGTCCACCGCGCACGCGCACTGGTATAGGTTGTCGTAGGTCGGACCGCCGCGCTGGTTCATGCATCCGAACACGAACTCGACCCTCGCCGAAGTGGGAAAGTCGTTAGCAGCGGCGCCGACAGAGGCGGCCATCAACAGCATTGCGGCAGCCAACGCTGCCTGTCGCCTTCTCATTCTAGATTTCCTCCTCAACTGGTACCACACAGGGCCTGGGCTTGAAACCTTATTGGTGGTCGCCAGCGTCATCGCTGCGCCGGCGGTTGTGAGCGCTCTAGTTTAGCGCTTCCCCGCTCTCGGCGAGCATCCGCCGCGCTCAACGCGCGGCAAACCGCACGATGCGCCGCAACACTTCGTTCATCACCTCCCGGCGTAGGGCCAAAGCATCGCCGGTATCCTCAGGGAGCAACCAGGCATCTACGATCACCTGTGCTTCCTGCTGGCGCAGGCTGACTCGGCAGGGCAGGTACAAGAGGTTGTTGGCATCGGCCCGAAGCAGCGCACGGGCGCACTCCAGGTTGCAGAAATGCACGACGATGGCCTCGGGAAAATCATTGCCATGCCGCTGGGCTATGGCGGCCCCGATCTGGGCCCGCCCAGTGAGCCGGAAATTCTCTTCGCCGATG
>CAZLYT010000198.1:0-2622 GCA_964563515.1 uncultured Candidatus Competibacteraceae bacterium
TCCACCACGCCACCGAAATCCGCATGGCCGGGCGTATCGACGATGTTGATGCGAACGCCCGCGTAGTCAATCGCAGTATTCTTGGCGAGAATGGTGATACCCCGCTCGCGCTCCAAGTCGTTGGAGTCCATCACGCGGTCGACGACCGCCTGGTTGGCCCGAAAGATTCCACTCTGACGCAACATGGCATCGACCAGCGTGGTTTTGCCGTGGTCGACATGCGCGATGATCGCTACGTTGCGAACGTCGGGCCGCTGCTCGGTGCTTGTGTTCAAGGGATGCTCCTCTCGTGCCGCTTCTAAACCGATCATGATATCAGGCGCGCGGATCAACGAGAAGAGGTTGGTTCGAGGAGTGGTGGGTCAGTTTGATTTCTACGTGATTGACTCGGATGGGGGTCAGTTCCCCCTCCTTACGAAGGAGGGGGTTAGGGGGAGGTTAAAACTCCTCAGTTACAAGCTCGACCTCCCCCCGACCCCCTCCTTGGTAAGGAGGGGGAGAGCACAGGCACCACCTCTGCAAATCAAACTGACCCAGTACCGTGGGAAGTCGTTTCTTGACCCCCTGAGGGGAAGTTGCTACCTAACGAAGTTCAGTTCACTCGTGTTTCTGGGTAATTAGCGCCCCGTTTGTTCGAGAACGGTTGCAGTTTCCGTTTCGGTCGGGGCGGAGAGAGAAAGGTCGTCAGAGCGGCGGAACAGGGACCGAAGGCACGTAGCTCAGTGGGAGAGCGCTTCCTTGACACGGAAGAGGTCGGCGGTTCAATCCCGCCCGTGCCTACCATGGCTGAGCCCGTGTCGCGGGCGGGCCTCATGACGGCGCCGATCTGGGCGCCTCTTTTTTCGGATGCTTGGCAAAATGGAGATCACGGTCAAATACGAAAACCAAGAGAAGCGGCTCCCCGCCGGGGTGACCGCTCTCGAGGCGCTCAAGGCTGCCGGAGCTCCGAACCTGAAGCAGGTCATCGCCGCGCGCGTGAACGGGCGCGTCATCGATCTCTCCCGGCCCCTCGAAGAAGACTGTGAAATCACCGCCGTTGCAGTGGATTCCGCGGATGGGCTCGAGGTCCTGAGACATTCGGCGGCCCACCTGATGGCGCAGGCCGTCCAACGACTGTTCCCCGGCACCCAGGTGACCATCGGCCCGGTGATCGAGGACGGGTTCTACTACGACTTCAAGAAAAGTACTCCGTTCGCTCCGGAAGACTTGGAACGCATCGAGAACGAGATGCGCTCCATCGTCAAGCAGGACTTTCCCGTCGCCCGCGAAATGATGCCGCGAGACGCCGCCGTCGCTCGTTTTCGCGAGATGGGCGAGGCCTACAAGGTCGAGATCATCGGCGGCTTGCCGGAGGAAGAAGTCTCCCTGTACCGGCAAGGTGAGTTCGTCGACCTGTGCCGCGGCCCGCACGTTCCTTCGACCGGTCGTGTGCGTTCGTTCAAGCTCACCGGCATTGCCGGCTCCTATTGGCGAGGGTACGAGCGCAACGAGATGCTGCAGCGCATCTACGGGACGGCGTTCGCGAGCAAGGCCGATCTGGACGCTCATCTGGCGCGCATCGAGGAGGCCAAACGGCGCGACCATCGCCGCCTCGGCAAGGAGCTCGACCTGTTCAGCTTCGATCCCGCCGCGCCCGGCAGCCCGTTTTTTCATCCCAAGGGAGCCTTCGTCTACAATCGGCTCGTTTCCTACATGCGTGGCTTGTACGATCGCTACGGCTACGAGGAGGTGATCACTCCGCAGATCCTCGACGTCGACCTGTGGCACCGCTCCGGGCACTACGAGAACTACAAGGACAACATGTACTTCTCGAACCTCGACGAGCGCGAATACGCGGTCAAGCCGATGAACTGTCCCTCCCACTGCATGATCTTCGCCTTGCGCAAGCGATCCTACCGGGAGCTTCCCGTGCGCTACGCGGATTTCGGTCGCCTGCACCGGGCCGAGCGGTCGGGTACCCTGCACGGACTGACCCGTGTGCGCAGCTTCTCGCAAGACGACGCGCACATCTTCTGTACGCCCGAACAGATCGGCAACGAGATCGCGATGCTGCTGCGCATGGTCGACGAGGTCTATTCCGATTTCGGCTTCTCCGATCGCAAGGTCTTCCTCTCGACGAGACCCGAGAAGTCGATCGGTAGCGATGAGATGTGGCAGGCGGCGGAAGCGGCGCTGGAGAAGGCGTTACGCGATGGCGGCGTCGACTACGAGATCAACGCCGGCGACGGAGCGTTTTACGGGCCGAAGATCGACTTCGTCTTCCTCGATGCGTTGAAGCGCGAGTGGCAACTGGCGACGATTCAGCTCGACTTCGGGGCTCTGCCGGAGCGATTCGATTTGACCTATGTGCGGCCGGACGGCAGTGAAGCACGGCCCGTGATGATCCACCGAGCCATTCTCGGCGCCATCGCACGCTTCATGGGTATCCTCATCGAACACTGCGGCGGCGCCTTTCCGTTGTGGCTGGCACCGGTGCAGGTGAGGGTTCTGACGCTGACGGAGCGCCAGGAGGAATACGGGCGGGCGGTGGCCGACCAGCTCGAGGGGCGCGGCTTTCGTGTCGAGCTGGACACCCGCAACGAGAAACTCGGCTATAAGGTGCGCGAGGCGCAGGTCACCAAG
>CAZLYT010000199.1:0-9098 GCA_964563515.1 uncultured Candidatus Competibacteraceae bacterium
GCCATCATCCCTCCTCTGGCCAGCTGCGCCCGTCGCGGTTGATGAGCGCGCTGGCCGCTGCCGGGCCCCAGGTGCCGGCGGTGTAGCCCTTGGGGGCCTCGCCCGAATCCTCCCAGGCCGCCATGATCGGCTCCACCCAGCGCCAGGCCGCCTCCAACTCATCGCGGCGCACGAACAGCGTGAGATTGCCCCGGATCACGTCCATCAGCAGCCGCTCGTAGGCCTCCAGCTGGCGCGTCTTGAAGCTCTCGGAGAAATCCAGATTCAGATGCACCGGTTTGAGCGTCATCTGATCCCCCGGCTGCTTGGCCAACAGATGCAGCTCCATGGTCTCCTCGGGCTGCAGGCGAATCACCAAGCGGTTGGGGTTGGGCCCGCTGCGCGAGGCCGGAAAGATCGTATGCTGCACCGGGCGGAAGTTCACCACCACCTCCGAGAGGCGCTCCTGCAGCCGCTTACCCGTGCGAAGGTAGAACGGCACCCCGGCCCAGCGCCAGCTGCCGATCTCGGCTTTCAGCGCCACGTAGGTCTCGGTGTGGCTTTGAGGATCGATCCCCGGCTCCTCCAGGTAGCCCTTCACCGGCTCCCCGTTGACCGCCCCTGCCCGGTACTGGCCGCGCACGGTGCGAGCGAGCACCTCCTCTGAGCCGAAGGGGCGGAGCGCGCGCAAGACTTTGAGCTTCTCGTCGCGCACGATGTCGGGGTCGATGCTGATCGGGGGCTCCATGGCGACGATGCACAAAAGCTGCAGCATGTGGTTTTGCACCATGTCGCGAAGCGCCCCGGTGCGCTCGTAGAAGGCCCCTCGCTCCTCCACCCCGATCTGCTCGGTCACGGTGATCTGCACGTCGCGGATGCGGTTGCTGTTCCACAACGGCTCAAAGAGCGCGTTGCCAAAGCGAAGCGCCATTAAGTTCTGCACCGGCTCTTTGCCAAGATAGTGATCGATGCGATAGATCTGGTGCTCGGCAAATACCGCCCCCACGGCGGCGTTGATCGCCTCCGAGCTCGAAAGATCCCGCCCCAGGGGTTTCTCCAGCACCACCCGCGCGGGGGGGGTGACAAGCCCGGCCCCATGGAGCTGCTCACACAGGCGCGCGAAGAACTCCGGGGAGGTCGAGAGATAGTAGACCCGCACCCGCTCGGGATCGGGACCGAGGCGCTCGGCGAGGCGCTGGAAGTCG
Organism: uncultured Candidatus Competibacteraceae bacterium; assembly: GCA_964563515.1. Lineage (GTDB taxonomy): Bacteria > Pseudomonadota > Gammaproteobacteria > Competibacterales > JAHEDQ01 > CAZLYT01. The sequence continues at coordinate 1,185 of CAZLYT010000199.1, forward strand.
TCGGCGCTGGATGCGTCTACCTTTAGGTAGTCGAGGCGCTCGGTGAAGGCGTGCCACTCCGGCTCGCTGAATTCGTCCGCGCGCAGGTGGCGGCGGCTTTTCTGATGGAGAAAAGCGAGGTAGTCCTCGCGCGAGAGCGCGTTCAGCCCGGCGGCGAGGATGCGCCCATCGCCTGGCAGCTGCCCGGCGCGGTGTCGGTAGTAGAGCGCGGGCAGGAGTTTTCGCATGGCGAGATCGCCGGTGCCGCCGAAGAGGACGAGGTCGAAGGCGTTGAGCACGGTGAAGGTCCTGTGCAAGGGCGTGGCAGGGGCGGAGTCTAGCGGGCGTGTAGTAAAATTACAAGGCGTGATCCGCCCACGCTGTGGACCGCGAGCAGGGGGCCACGGATGCCATGCAGTAAACTGTTTCTGATGACGAAAATGGGTCGGCTCAGTCTCCGCCGAGATTTGATCAAGGGGCTTCGGCGGCGGTTATCCGCGCCGGGCTTCCAATTTATCTGTAGTTTCGCTACATTCAGCGCCCGACAGGCCACTCACCCTACTCCCAGCGAGGTCCGAGCAAGATGAGCGACGTCCACCCCACGCTTGCCGCGGTCACCGAGCGCATCGGCCAGAGAAGCGCCCAGAGCCGCCGCGCCTATCTCGAGCGCATGGCCGCCGCGCAGGCCGCAGGCCCCGTGCGCAAGGGGCTCTCCTGCACCAACCTCGCCCATGCTTTTGCCGCCTTCCCGGCCCACGACAAGCTCACTCTGAAGGAGATGCGAGCGCCCAACCTCGGCATCGTCTCGGCCTACAACGACATGCTCTCCGCGCACCAGCCGCTGGAGCGCTACCCGGGGCTGATCAAAGAAGCCGCGCGAGAGGCGGGCGCGGTGGCGCAGTTCGCCGGCGGGGTGCCCGCCATGTGCGATGGCGTCACCCAGGGCCAGCCCGGGATGGAGCTCTCGCTCTTTAGCCGCGACACCATCGCCTTGGCCACCGCGGTTGCGCTCTCCCACAACACCTTCGATGCGGCGCTTTGCATCGGCATCTGCGACAAGATCGTGCCGGGGCTTCTGATCGGGGCGCTCGCCTTCGGGCACCTGCCGACGATCTTCGTCCCCGGCGGGCCGATGACCTCGGGGCTACCCAACGAGGAGAAATCCCGCATCCGCGGGCTCTTCGCCCAGGGCAAGATCGGCCGTGCGGAGCTCTTGGAAGCGGAGAGCAAGTCCTACCACGGCCCCGGCACCTGTACCTTCTACGGCACCGCCAACAGCAACCAGATGCTGATGGAGGTGATGGGGCTGCACCTGCCGGGGGCGGCGTTCGTGAACCCCAACACGCCGCTTCGCGATGCCCTAACGCGCCAGGCGGCCAAGCGCGCCGCCGCCATCACCGCACTCGGTGATGACTACACCCCCCTGGCCCAGGTGGTGGACGAGCGCGCCATCGCCAATGCCATCGTGGGCTTGCTCACCACCGGGGGCTCCACCAACCACACCATGCACCTGGTGGCCATTGCGCGCGCGGCGGGTATTCGCATCACCTGGGATGACTTCAGCGAGCTCTCGGCGGTGGTGCCGCAGTTGGCTCGCATCTACCCCAACGGGGAGGCCGACGTGAACCAGTTCCATGCCGCCGGGGGCATGGGCTTTCTGGTGCGAGAGCTCCTCAGTGGAGGCCTCTTGCACGAGGAGGTGCAAACCGTGGTGGGTCCGGGGCTCTCGCGCTACGCCGAGGAGCCCTGGCTCGACAACGACACCGCCGCCTGGCGGGCGGCGCCGCAGGCGAGCGGCGATAGCGCCATTCTGCGCCCGCTCGCCGAGCCCTTCAGCCCCACGGGGGGTTTGCAGCTTTTGAAGGGCAACTTGGGGCGCGCGGTGATCAAGGTCTCGGCGGTGAAGCCCGAGCACCGGGTGGTGCAAGCCAAAGCGCTCGTGTTCGATGACCAGGAGCAGGTGATGGCCGCTTTCGAGCGCGGCGAGCTCGATCGGGACTTCATCGCGGTGGTGCGCTACCAGGGGCCGCGGGCCAACGGCATGCCGGAGCTGCACAAGCTCACCCCACCGCTGGGGGTGTTGCAGGGGCGCGGCTTCAAGGTGGCGCTGGTCACCGATGGGCGCATGTCGGGGGCCTCCGGCAAGGTGCCGGCGGCGATCCACGTGACGCCGGAGAGCCTGGGCGGGGGGGCGCTCGCGAAAGTCCGAGATGGCGATGAGATCCTGCTCGATGCCGAGCGGGGGGTGCTGGAAGCGCAGGTGCATGATGCCGAATGGGCGCGGCGCGAGGCGGCAACCGCGGAGCTCTCGGGCGCCCGCTGGGGCATGGGACGGGAGCTCTTCGATGGCTTCCGGGCGCGCGCCACCGGGGCCGAGGAAGGGGCGCTGAGCATCCTGGTGGAGGACCCGCCGGAGCCGGCTGAGAGTCCGATACGGGCCGCGGCGACGGCGGGGGAGTAGCCCCCTCGGCTGTCATCGGGAGTCTCGATACCCCAGGATTTCCTGAGGTGGGAGCGCCTCCAGTGCGATGCCTTTGGCGACCAAGCCTTGAAGATCGCGCCTGGAGACGCTCCCACGACCTCAGAAACTGCGAAAATCTGCTCGCAGTATGCGCAGCGTCTGCATCGAGGAGCCCTTATGACCCAGCGATTTCCCGAAGGCTTCATCTGGGGTGCGTCGACCGCCAGCTACCAGATCGAGGGCGCCGCCAACGAGGACGGCCGTAGCGCCAGCATCTGGGACACTTTCAGCCATACCCCCGGCAAGGTGCAGAACGGCGACACCGGTAAGGTGGCCTGCGATCACTACCATCGCTATCTGGAAGACATCGCCCTGATGCAGCGCTTGGGGATATCGGCCTACCGTTTCTCCACCGCCTGGCCGCGGATCCTGCCCCAGGGAACGGGTGCCACCAACCCGATCGGCTTCGCCTTCTACGATCGACTGGTGGATGCATTGTTGGCGGCCGGCATTACTCCCTGGCTGTGCCTCTACCACTGGGATCTGCCGCAGGCCTTGCAGGACCGGGGTGGTTGGCAGAATCGGGACATTGCGGATTGGTACACCGACTACGCCCTGGTGGTGCACCGCCAGCTCGGTGATCGGGTGCAGCATTTCGCCACCTTCAACGAGCCCAACGTGTTCACGCTCCTGGGTCACGCTCTGGGTCTGCACGCACCGGGACTGACGGATCGGGAGGCGACCCTCAAGGCCATTCACCATGTGAATCTCGCCCACGGACAAGCCGCCGCGGCGCTGCGAGCCGCCGATCCGGACCTGGAGTTGGGCATCGTCAACAACGTGCAGCCTTGCGTGGCCGCAACCCCTTCACCGGAAGACCAGCGCGCCGCCGAGCGGGCCGATGCCTTGTGGAACCGCGCCTTCCTGGATCCGCAGTTCCTAGGCCGCTACCCGACGCTGCTGGAGCAGGAGCTCGCGCCCTACCTGCAGGCCGACGACTTGGCGATGATTCACCAGCCCCTCGACTTTTTCGGGGTTAACCACTACTCCCGCCATTACATCGTCCAAGATCCCGCCGCTGTGCTGGGCTACGCCATGGCAGCGGTGCCGGCGGGCGCCCCCGTGACCGGCATGGGCTGGGAGATCAACCCGGGCGTGTTCCGGGACACCCTGGTGGATATTCATCGGCGCTATGGTCCCATCCCCATTTATGTCACCGAGAACGGGGCCGGCTTTGAAGATCAGCTGGATGCGGACGGCCTGGTCGACGATCGCCAGCGGGTGCAATTCCTGCGGGCATATCTGAGCGCCCTGGGTGAGGCAATCGCCGCCGGGGCCGACGTGCGCGGCTATCTGATCTGGTCGCTGCTGGACAACTTCGAGTGGGCCTATGGCTACGACAAGCGCTTCGGGTTGGTATACGTGGATTACCAGAGCTTGAAGCGCACCCCCAAGGATTCATTCGAATACTACCGGCGGGTGGTGGAGGCGAATGCGGTGGTGGCGGCCGACTGAAGCTTGTCGATTACCTTCAGGCCGGTGACTTTCTGATGTCGACGCGGCGTTGGCCGCGAGGGGGCGCAATGCCCCATTAATGGTGCTTTGCGGTTTCGCCCAAAGCACTCGCCGCCTAGCCCTTGGGCGGATGCGCGAAGCGTGATCCGCCGTCTTGCTGCACTGCAAGCCCAGCGCACCGCTCACCGGTCGGCTGGCACCGTGCCAACTGCCCGATCGGCCCGACTGGTGGTGATGACCACCATGACCAGTCCCACGACGAGCAGGGCGGCCGGCAAGGCGTAGGCGCTGTAGAGCCCAATGCGATCTGCGATCATGCCAACCACGAACGGCACGATGAGCGTGCCGCTGCCACCAATCAGCGCCACCATGGCCACAGCCTTGTCAGTTCGTTCGCCGGCGGCGCCCAGGGCGTTGGCGACGACCAGCGGGTACATGTTGGCGATACCGAGGCCGCTCAGGAATAGCCCGAGCAGGCTGAGCCCTGCGCCCGGCGCTAGCCAAAACAGGGGAAATCCCAGCACTGCGAGCACGAAGGCGCTCACCAGCAGCTTGGTAGCCGGAAACCAGCGGGTGAGGGCGCTCATGACGATTCGCGCCAGCAGTGCCGCCACGAAGAAGACGCTCATGGAAGTTGCGGCCAGGGCCGCTTCCAGACCCACGACCTGCTCGAGGAAGGTGGCCCCCCAATAGCCGATACACCACTCGACGGCGATTCCCACGAACAGCACTCCGCCGTAGGCCCAGAACAGAAGCGGCAGCGGGCCGTCCGCGATGGTTTCGTCGGCCGTGGGCAGGGGCCGGCGCTGGGACTCGGGTATTCCCACTCGCCGCCCCGCCGTGAATATCAGTGCAATCGCGATGGCGGCCAGCAGGATACCCGCCTGCCAGCCAAGGCCGAGGCTCTCGGCCGCTCCGATGCAAAGCGGCGACAGGATGGCGCAGCCGCTCGCCACCACGTTGGACTCCGCCATGGCAATCGCGCGCTGTTCCCTGTAGTAAGCGGACAAGCTGGCCTGAATTGTCATCAACAGCTCGGTGCCCGCCATCCCCATCAACAGGCAGCCACCGAAGCTGAAGACCATGTGCCGGCCAGCGGCCAGGCTGACGATGCCCAGCGCCGCGACCAGGGCGCTGCTCCAGAAGGTTCGCCGCCTTCCGAGCTGCCGCAGCAGTCGATCCCCAACCAGCCCGGCCACCACCGCGCCGCCAGAGAAAGCGGCGAAATGCAGGCTGCCGGCCGTGAAGCTCAGCCCCAGGTCGGCGCGAAGGAAAGGCATCAGGGCGCCGATTCCCGCCTGAAAATAGGCAAAGTAGCCCAGGCTGGCGTACATCAGCCAAGTGAAGGCCGTGCGCTGGTAGGGCGGCGAACGAAGCACCCGAACCTCCGGTGTTGCGCGGGCTTCGCAGCCGGACGCCGGAGCAGCCCGTAGCCGCTGACCTGCGCGGTGGTGTGAAAGTGGCGGCCTGCGGCTCGTCCCTACCCGTGCCGATCGACCCGGGATGCGCCCGCGTTGCGCAGGAGTTCCATCGCCTCGGTTGCGCGTTTGGGTTCGACGGCGACGATGACGAACTTGGCGCCGTGCTCGAAGTTGGTGACGTAGGCATCGACTTCGTCGTCGGGAATGCCCCGGTCGTTCAGGTGGCTGCGGAAAGTCCGGGACACTTCTTCCCGGCTGTCGTCCGGGTAGCTATGGGCGAGACCCGCGCTACCGGGCGCGGGACCCGTTCCGGGCGTGAACAGGGGGCTGACCCCGTGTCCGACCTCCCGAGAGACGATCGAGGCGTCGAACACGCGCTCATCGAAGCCCCCAGAACTTAGGTTTGTCACGGCGCGGTCCAGGGCCAGCGAGTCGTCGAAGAGACTGACGATGGTCGTCTTCATGGTGGCCTATTCCTCGGATTGTTGGAAAAGGGGAAGCGCCTTTCTAAACCGGTCGACGGCCATAAAGCAGGGTCACCTCGCGCAACTGACCGGCAATCTCAGCTTTCAGCGCGTCGGCCTGGTAGCGCCAAGTCCAGTTGCCTTCGGGCCGACCAGGTCGATTGAGGCAGGCTTCCGAACCCAAACCCAACACGTCTTGGAGCGGGACGATAACGGTGTTGGCCACGGAGCCCATGGCCGCGTAGATCAGGTCCCAATGGATGGCCTGGCCATCGGTGCGCAGATACCGTTGCAGGAAATGGCGGTCGCCCGGCGACACGCTTTGCCACCAGCCGACGGTGGTGTCGTTGTCGTGGGTGCCGGTGTACACGACCATGTTGTGCTGATGTTTGTGGGGCAAATAGAGAGAATCTCCCAGGCCGGTTTCGTCCACCGCGAAAGCAAACTGCAGCACCGCCATGCCCGGGAGACCCACCTCGTCGCGGAGCTTGCGCACGTCGGGCGTGATGGTGCCGAGATCCTCGGCAATCAAGGGCAGGTGCCCGAGCGCTGCTCCCAGGGTGTGGAAGAAGCTTTTCCCGGGGCCAGGCGCCCAATGCCCATGGAGTGCGGTGGTGTGATCGGCCGGGACCTCCCAATAAGCGGCGAAGCCGCGGAAGTGATCGAGACGCACCCAATCCACCAGCGACAGCAGCAGGCGCAATCGATCCACCCAGAAGGCGTGACCCTCGCTTTCCAAAACATCCCACCGATACAGTGGGTTCCCCCACAGCTGGCCCTCGGCGCTGAAATAGTCCGGCGGCACGCCGGCAACCAGTGTGGGTTTGCCGCCGGCATCCAGATGGAACCACTCGGGATGAGCCCAGACGTCGGCGCTGTCGTGGGCCACAAAAATGGGGACATCGCCCACCAGGCGCACCCCCCGACTGTGGGCGTAATGTCTCAAGGCCGTCCACTGCCGGAAGAATTCGTACTGGATGAACTCTTGCACCGCGATCGCCTCGGCGTGCTCGTGCCGGGCCTTGGCGAGGGCGGCCCGCTCCCGGCTCACGATCGCCGCCGGCCAATCGGTCCAGGAGGTCGGGTGCTGTTGCTTCAGGGCGACGAACACACAGAAATCGTCGAGCCAGGCCGCGTGTTGGCGACAGAAGGCATCGAGCTCCGCATGCTGGGCTTCGCTGGCGTGGTGGCGAAAATTCTCGTGGGCCCGGGCCAGCAGCTGTTGTTTCCAGGCGATGACCGCGCCGTAGTCGATACGCTCTGCGGGGAAATCCGGACCCTTCAGGTCATCGGCGGTGAGCCAGCCTTCCTGGGCCAGGAGCTCCGGGCTGATCATGAGGGGGTTGCCGGCGAACGCGGAGACCGCTTGGTAGGGGGAATCGCCGTAGCTGGTTGGCCCCAAGGGCAGCACCTGCCACAGGCCCTGCCCTGCCGCCGCCAGGAAGTCGACGAACTGGCGTGCCGATGAACCCAGGTCGCCGACGCCGTAGGGGCCCGGCAGCGAGATCGGATGCAGCAGGATGCCGCTGGTTCTGCCGTTCATCATCGCAGCCTGGGCTATCCCTTGACGCCGCCGGCGGTCCGACTTTCGACGATCCAGCGCTGGGCGTAGAGAAACACGGCGGTGATGGGCACGCCGCTCAATATCGCGGCGGCGGCGAAATCGCCCCAGCGGTAGCTGGCCTCTTGCAGATAGAACTGGGAGCCGATGGCGAGCGTCAGACTCTGCTCGTTGTGCAGCAGCACCGAGGCCACCGGATACTCCATGACGCCGCTGATAAAGGCTAGCACGAAGACCACCGCCAGTATGGGCGTCGCCATGGGCAAGACCACGGTTCGAAAGGCCTGGAACGGAGTGGCGCCGTCCATAATCGCCGCTTGGTCAAGCTCCTTGGGAATGGTGTCGAAGTAGCCTTTGATGGTCCAGATGTGCATGGCGATACCGCCCACGTAGGCCAGGATCAAGCCGCCGTGGGTGTCGATCCCGAGCCAGGGAATGTAATCGCCGATGGTGTCGAAAATGGCATAGATGGCCACCAACGCCAGCACCGCCGGAAACATCTGCAGCAGCAGC
>CAZLYT010000200.1:0-8413 GCA_964563515.1 uncultured Candidatus Competibacteraceae bacterium
AGCTGAGGAGTCGCCGCAGCTGATGCGCGGTCCGTTAGGCCGCTGCCGCGGGTACCTAGAATCTGCCGACGCTGACCACTCTGTTGACGCCCTTTCGCTCGATGGCGTTCGGAGTAGGTTGTTCACCAGCTTTCCTTCCCAACCCTTCGCCGCCATCTCTATCTAGCCTGGAGCGCCTTATGGCCGTCGCCAAGATCACCGAGATTCAATCCTCCTCTCCGAAAAGCTTTCAGGACGCGATCCAGGCTGGTATCGCCCGAGCCGAGAAGACACTCCGGAACGTCACCGGGGCGTGGATCAAGGGCCAGACGGTCGTGATCGAGAAGGGGAAGATCACTGAATACCGGGTGTTGCTGAAGGTCACTTTCGTGCTGCAGGACTAGCACGGGCGGCTAGCAGCTGCCTAACCGGCGCATGCAGCCGACGGGCCGGCACCGGCGTCCCTGCGGGCGGCACCCTCCCAGGGCGGTAAGGAACGCAGGTTGGCGCGGGCGTCGGCATGAGGCCCACAGCTGATGCGCAAGCGAATAGGCGCGCACGGAGCACTTCGTTCGTACTAGGAGATGTCGATGCAACGCTTTTGGCCGGTCTCGGCGCGTGCCCTGCTTCTGTGTTCCCTGCTGCCCGGTTGCGGGGCGGACGGGGCCGCGCCAAGCGAGGATGCAGCCTTGCATGACCGCCTCGTAGTCGAGACTGGCGGTAGCATCGCCATCATGGCACCGGACGGCGGGCAGCGGCGCACCCTTGCCATTGGAAGCGATCTCGAGCAGGCGCTGTCACCCAAGGTCTCTCCCGATGGCCGTCGCGTCGCATTTACCGGCAGCAAGGCCGGGCAATTGGACCTGTATGTCATGAACGTCGATGGCTCGGGCCGCCGGCAGCTCACAAGCGACCTCGCACAGGACCTCGACCCGGCGTGGTCACCCGACGGCGACAGTCTGCTGTTCAGCTGGACCGGGACCGCGCCCAGCAGCCCAACAATGCTCGTGGTGATCGGGGCCGACGGGAGCGGTCGGCGCGAAGTGCTGGTGGATGGCTGGGGGGGAGAGTGGTCGCCGGACGGCCGCCAGATTGTGTTCACAGGAGTCGGCAGTCGGGCGCGGGGAGTCCACGTGATGGATTCGGATGGCGACGTCACCAGCCTGCGCGCGGTATGCGGCTCGGCGTGTGACGACGTCGCCCCACGATGGTCTCCTGACGGTCTATCCTTGGCGTTTACGCGGCTCCTCCCCGACGGGACGGAAGCCGTCGGCGTCATGAGCGCCGACGGAACCGGAGCGCGGCTGGTATTACCCGGCCTCTTCACCGCCCGTCCTGCCTGGGCGCCTGACGGCCTGCGGCTGGCAGTCACCCGTTTGGTGGGAGGAACGGCGCGTATCTACGTCGTGACACTGGAGAGCGCCGACACCGTAAGCGTCTCCCCAGCAGAGACGTGGGAGTTTGTAAGCGACTGGGCCCGTTGATCGGCACATTCCAGGGGCGTGCCGCCTAACAAGCCCATGCAGCTGACGGCGCTTCAGATCTAATGAACGTAGGATCGTGCCCCTTGAGCAATCGCCGCAGCTGATGCGCGGTCCGTTAGGCGGCAGCCGGCACTCTCCATCCCGTGGGACCCGCGCTACCGGATGGGCACGAACTCGACTCTCGTGGCTGAGCAGTTTCGCTAATGATGACGAGGCAGCGTGATTCGTAGATATGTGCCAGGGGACAAGGAAGCGGTCTTGGGCGTGTGGTACCAAAGCTCACAGGTCGCGCATCCGTTTTGGGCAGGGGAGATCTTCGAGCATGAGCGGAAGGCCATCGCCGAACAGTTCCTGCCACGCGCGGAGACCTATGTTTTTGAGCGAGCGGGGGCGGTCGTTGGATTCATCTCACTCCTGGGCACTGAGGTTGGGGGGCTCTTCGTCACGCCGCGGTACCACCGCGAGGGGATCGGTCGCGCGCTGATGGATGAGGCACGAGCCACCCGTGATCATTTGGAGCTGGACGTCTTTGAAGCAAATGTGATCGGCCGGGCTTTCTACGAGCGGTATGGATTCCGGGTGGTCGGGGCGCGCGTAGACGAGGCCACGGGATTCCGAGTACTTCGCCTCGGGCTGCCGCCTAACAAGCGCTTGGAGCTGGCGGGCGCGGCCAAGTAGGGAAGAATTCCGCTTGAGCGCCAGATTGCCGTCGTGAAACGAGCGCGGGGCGGGGGCGTTAGCCAGCACATGAGAGGTCACCGATGAGCGTCGGTCGCGGACTTGGCGTTCGCATAACCCTGGTAGCGCTCGTCACCGTCACGGCGCTCTTCCAGGCTTGCGCCGAAGAGCGGTCGCCTGCGTCAACTCCTTCCGGCCTCTCCGCGGTCCACGCTGACGTCGAGGCCCTGGTCCGGACTTTCCACGCGGCCGACACGGCCATGGACGCAGAGGCCGTCATCAACCTGCTTTGGTCGGACTACGAGATGCTCGTGGATGGCCAGCGCCTCTCGTTCGAGCAGGTCGCTCAGGGCTCGCGCGACTTCATGTCCAGCCTGCAGTCCTTTCGAACCGTGTGGTCCGATCTGAAAGTCCTCCCCCTCACGCCGGAGTTGGCGCTCGCCTCGTTCACCTTCCGCGACTCCATCCTCACCTCCAGCGGCGAACTCATTCAGAGTCATGGCCCGACCACCCTCCTCTGGGAGAGGCGCGGCGGTGAATGGCGGATGAGATTCGGTGATGCCGACCACTACCCCATCTCACCCTAACCGGGTGCTGGCTAACAAGGATTTGCTACTGCGCAGTAAGCGAACGTGCTCGCGTGCTGCGCACGCGGTTCACATCTTGGGTGCGCAGTAGAAATCCAAACCCGTTGGAGTGACAAGACCGGACCGCGCGGCGATCTGAGGGCAAGTCGAGGAGGCTAGAAGCGTGAGCGCAATCGCCAATTTCCTACAGATACTGGTTGTCCTTCTGATTGCGACGGTGGTGGTCCTCGCAGGCTGGGCAGTGGTGGGTGAGGACCCCTTCAAGAGACAGGCGGTTGTGTGGATAGCCAACGTCGCAATGCTGTTGGCGATCTGGGGCGGGCTGCGGAGGCGGCGGCAGACGTGGAAGGACATTGGACTGGGCTTTCCCTTTGGCGGCAAGAAGCCGGCAGTACGAGCCGTACTGCAATCGCTGGGGGTTGCAGTCTTCGCCCTGGTTGCCTTCGTCATTGGGTCCATGGTGACGGCCGGGCTCGGCTCACCGGAGCGAGCGGACATGAGTGGATACGAATACCTGCAGGGCAACCTGCCAATGCTGCTTCTTGCCCTGGCGGCGGTGTATATCGTCTCTTCCTTGGGGGAGGAGGTGGTGTACCGCGGGTTCCTGATGACGCGCCTGGCGGAGATCGGGAGGGGGACCAAGGCGGCATGGTGGATGGCGGTGGTGGTCAGCGGCGTTGTGTTTGGGCTAGCGCACTTTGAATGGGGCATCGTCGGGATCATTCAGACCGGATTCATGGGTGTCGCCCTTGCGGTGTCCTATCTGGTCGTTAAGCGCAACCTATGGGTGCTGGTGTTGGCGCACGCCTACATCGATACGGCTCTGCTTCTGCAACTCTATCTTGGTGCGGGCGACAAGTGATGGGCACTCCAACTAGCCGTTGCAGCCATGACGTTAGCCGGCTGAAACGATGCGAGTTACACGATGAAGAACAAAGTTCTCCTCAAGTGGATTGCGGCTAATGCGCTAGGGCTGGGCGTGGCTTTCCTCGCTTACTTGCAGATTCCCATGTTGGCCAAGCACGGCGCTTGCAGCTGCCGGGCGCTTCATGTCTAAGGAACGTAGGTTAGTGCGCAGGCTGCGGAGTCGCCGCGGCTGATACGCGGTCCGTTAGGCCGTACGCGATAGTTGGGAACAGCTACTCGCGGTTGGCGTTGTTCATCAGTCGAGCGATCCGCCAAGTACCATCTTCCTGACGGTGGTAGATAGTCAGCTGTTTGATATCGATGGGTATCTGATTGCCGCCAGCTTTGGGCGTCACGGACCCCGTGACTTTTGAGCGACTAAACGCCCAGTCACCGAGAACTGCGAGTTCTACTGGAATAATTTGGATATTTGCGTTGAAGCGGGTAAATCCCGCTGCGGCAGCTTCCCTGAGACCGTGCATGCTGGTAACCTCTGGGGAGCCCGGTGGCATATAGATGGCACCGTTCTCGAATAGCGATACCCAGCCCTCGATATCGCCCGCATTGTTCGCGGCGGCAGCACGGTCAGCTAATGCGCGAATAGCTGTGCTGTCAGTAAGGCGATCGGTTCGTGGTACTCTGCCTTGGCACGCCAAAAGGGTCGTGCTGAGAACAATAATCCAGTGACGGTTTGACATCGGGGCTCCGGCAACGGGGAACCAGTGAGCAGCAGTATACGCTCTACGGTTCCGAGCCCGAGCGTGTTTCGTGCAGCTAACAAGCGCATGCAGCCGGCGACGCTTCAGTTCTAAGGAACGCAGGATGGTGTGCTGGCTGGCAAGTCACCGCAGCTGATGCGCGGTCCGTTAGAGCGCACACGGGGAGCTGATGCCAGCTTTAGCCGCCGATAGAGACTCATTCCCACCGCGCATTGCGTTGCTCCTTCCCGTGGTGCTCCTTTTCCACCAGATGGAGGAATGGTTTGGCGGGTTTCCGGAGTGGACCCGTTTCGCGGTGGGCAACGGGGTGAGCTCTGAGCGGTTCCTCCTCATCAACGCAGTCGGCTTGCTGCTGATCACGTTCTGGACGCTGGCGGCGTTCCGAGAGCGGCGGATGGCCTGGATCGTTGCCGGTGTAGCTACGCTCCTGGGCCTCAATGGAGTCTTGCACGCGCTCGCGAGCGTGCTGCTGGGTCGGTATTCGCCCGGAACGGCGACTGGCCTCCTGCTGTCGCTCCCCTTGAGCGTCGTCGTTCTGCGAGCGTCGGTAGCTGGGCTGCCGAGAGCGCAGGTGTTCGGCGCCGTTGTGGCCGGCGTCCTACTGCACGGCGTGGTGACGTTTCTTGCACTCGCATGAGGGGATGTTCTGCAAGAGAGTCAGGTCCAACACAAATGGAGAGCACGAGGGAATGGATAGTTGCCGGCTCCGAGTGGACTGGTAGCTTCGGCCATTCGCTTGTGCGCTCTAACAAGGCCATGAAGTTGGCGAGCGCGGTGGGATGGCGAATGATTGAGCGCCTGGAGAGATCGAGCCATGTGCTGCCTCCGCGCACCTTGCGAGAAAGCACTCGCAACTTGATGGCCGAGTGCGTTGGGCAGCATCCAACCCAGACGATGCCCGGTGCTGTTGAGCAAATGGCGAGAATTCTTATTGGGGACGCGAGTGCTACTCTAGCTGAGGCGATCAAGGAGCTTAGGGGCTCAGGTCGTGTTGCAGCTCCCCTTCTCAAAGGCATTGAAGAGATTTGGGGTCTGACATCCCAGGTACCTGGGGTGCGTCACGGGTCGGCGTCTCTGGATTCTCTGGACCCTGCGGTGGCACAATACGTCATCAGCCAGGCAGCAGCTGCACTGGCGCTGCTCCTCTCAAAGGATGCAGCCTAACAAGCGTATCCAGCTGGCGGCGCTTCAACTCAAAGGACGTAGGATTGTGCGCAGTTGAGGAGCCGCACAGCTGATGCGCGGTCCGTTAGGCTGCAGCGGGCGCTGCCATTGGGAATCCCCGTGAGAGCTCGGAACATTGAGGCACCTTCTGACCGAGGCTTGGCACTCCTTGGCCTGTCTGGGGTGGTCTCTCCCATTTTCCTCGTCATCGCGACTGTGGTCGGTGGCGCGTTGAGGGAAGGCTATGACCCAGTGGCGAACAGCGTCAGTGAGTTGTACGAAGTGGGCGCCCCGAACGCGCGTTGGCTGATGGTTCTCTTTACGACATATCACGCGCTCGTGATTCCCCTGGCAATCGGACTGCACCGCGGTTTGCCGCCGACCCGTCACGGTTGGATTGGCCCGCTCTCGCTCGGGCTGGCTGGACTTCTCGGGATTCCACTTGGGGCGTACGCTCGTTGCGACCCTGGGTGTTTCGGAGCCACGACGTTCCGAGGACAGCTTCACGGGATCCTTGTACTAGTCACCGTGCCCTTGATCTTTGGAGCCATGTTTGCGGTCTGGCTCAGAGTGCGACACCCTCCAGCGTGGCGGAGCTACGCACGGTATACCTTTCGAACCGCGGTGATCGGAGTCACCTTCGGGATCGCGATGACACCCTTCATTCAGGGTGAGTATTCCGGTCTGCTTGAGCGCATTTCTGTTGCGATCCTTCTTCAGTGGTACGCGATGACGGGGTTGCGCTTGATTGCAGTGTCACGAGGCCGTGGGCCTTTTGCGACTCATGGCGCTGCAGCCTGACCAGAAATGGAGCGGACGAGCCGCGTCGCCATGGGCCACTACCCCCGATCGCCGTTCCGATTTGCGCCGCAGTCGCCGCGGCTGATGCGCGGTCCGTTAGGCCGCAGTCGACTCTGAGGAATCGAGGTCTTCATGTTTCTCCGGCTTACTCTCGTGCTGTTGGGAAGTACGATGCTCGCTTGCGCGGAGCACGATCCCAATACGGGTCCGGCCGGCCCCCCGCTTTCGGTCAACGAAGCTCTCGCGACGAACGCCACGGTCCGCTTCGTCGATTTGGAAGGTGGGTGTTGGGCGCTCGAAACCCCTGCTGGCACATACGAGCCGATTGCGCTCCCGGCCGCTTTTCGCATCCACGGCTTGGCGGTTCACGTGGTCCTGCGTGGCGCGCCCGAGATGGTGAGCGTTTGCCAAATGGCACCGCTCGTCAGGCTCGATAACATTCGTACGCGGTAAGTGCGACTCTGCGGCCTAAAGCGCATGCGGCTGCCGGGCGCTTCAAGTCTAAGGAACGTAGGTTAGTGCGCAGGGTGCGGAGTCGCCGCAGCTGATGCGCGGTCCGTTAGGCCACTGCACCCATCGTCCTTAAAATGGTGCTACGGATGCAACTCACCGAACAGTCCATCACCAAAGTACTGATGACGGGGCCCCTGCTCGGGCTGCTCGTGGCGTGCGGCAATCAGGGCCCGAGCGAGCCGCCAGCCGCCCCCGGAGTCTACGTCGCAGGTGTGGTCCGCGACCAGGACGGCATGCCCGTGCCGCTCGTCACAGTCGTGTGGGAGCTGTGGCCTGCTCCTGACTCCGTCCAACAGGGCAACGTGAGTGACTACAGTGTGCGCTGGTTTATGCGGACCGATAGCATGGGACGCTTCGCCGCTCATGCTGGATACTATGGCGTTGAATCGCTCGACAGCGTCGAGCTCGCGGTCGTGGTAGACGAGTGCTGGGGTCTCGCCCCAGTTACAGTACGGGAGCGGGCCGTCACCCTCAACCCGGGCGTGCCCGACACGGTGATAAGCCGGGAACTTACGCTCGGTCGCACCGCCCCCCGGGCTCGGCTGGCCGTTGGCCCGGCATGCGCGGTGATCGTCGGGCCCCCACCTCTCCAGTTGGAGGATAACCTCGCATTGTGGGTCGACGAGATCAGCGACTCGGTCCGCGGTCGCTGGCTCATCGATTACCATGGAAGCTTCGGAACCGATCATGGCCTCTTTTCAGGCAGTCGTGAAGGCAGTCGAGTGACCCTGGAGCTGCGAAACGACTCAGTCTATGACGCGGGACCACCGTGGGGCATATGTACGGGCTATACGCTCGAGCTTCCTCTGGAAGCGGGAGACACTCTCGGAATCGGAACCCACCGATCTGATGGCTGCCCGTTCGTGCCAGCCCCGCTTCGTTTTGTCGAAGCCGAGTGGTCGTCCTGGCCCTTTCCATGAGTGAGGCTCCAGGGCGGTCGAGCCAGCTGATCCAAGCCGAGCTGCCTAACAAGCGCATGCAGCTGACGGGCGCTTCAGCCCCAATGGAAACGTCGGATTGTGCGCGTTTGTGGGGTCGCCGCAGCTGATGCGCGGTCCGTTAGGCAGCTGCTAAGCACCGGTGGCCCAGGGGACGCAGCATGGGGCTCCCGCTGGCCGACTCACCGTTTGGCAATCGTGCTCTATAGCCGTGGAGCGGGTGATGAAGAGAATGAAGACATATGGGAGCTTCGACGAATACCAGAAAGACCAGAGTCCCAAGAATCAGGCGATCATTCGTGGGCTTCGGAGGCTGGTGAAGCGCGTTGAGCCTGGGCTAAGCGAAGCTGTGAAGTGGGGAAACGGTTGCTGGGTCGGCAGTAACGGTCCCGTAGCGTACGTTTACTCCGCGCCAGACTACGTGCAGTTCGGTTTCTTTAGGGGCTCATCCCTGAACGATCCGAGAGGGTTGCTTGAAGGTAAGGGCAGGTACGTGCGGCATGCCAAAGTCCATCAGCCTTCCCGAATCCATGAGCGGTCCTTTGCGGCGCTCCTCAGGCAAGCTGCGTGTACACGCTAGCTACGTTGGCGGCGTATTTAGCGTGGCTGCTCAGGAGCGGACGACTTCGTGCTGCAGCCTAGCT
>CAZLYT010000201.1:0-14991 GCA_964563515.1 uncultured Candidatus Competibacteraceae bacterium
CGATTTCCAGGGCGATGGCGTTCAGAACACGTTGCTGGCCGATCAAGAGATCCTGGCAAACGAACTGAAGGTCGATCGCCTTCTTCCAGTCGAGCGAAGGCTCGAACGCGCTCATGTGACGTTCACCCGCTGGTTGAAGAAAACGGGCGGACGAGCCGCGCGATCGACGATGGGACTCTCGATGCCGTCGATGCGCAGGCGCGCAAGACGCGAGCCGATCGGCGCGTCAGGGATCACGAAGCTCAGCTCGGTGGGCGGCGAGCCTATGCCTTGCGGCTGGTACTCGGTCTGCCCGAGCACCAGCACTGCGCTCTGCCCGGCGCGCAGCGCGGGCATGAACTCGATGGTGAAGCTCGCCGAGCCGTCGCCGGCGAGTGCCACCGACAACGGCAGGTTCGTCATGCGCGGCGCCAGCGTAAGCGCGATGCGGTTGGTCTCGCGGGGGTCGCTCTCGCCAGCACGCACCAGGCGAGCGGCGACCCGGTACACGCCTACCGGCAGTGCGTCCGCCTGCCCTGCCAGGGAGAATTCGATCAACGTGTCGGTGCCAACGGGCGGCGAGGGCGGCGGCAGCGCCGCGATCGTTGCCTCGATGTCGAAGCGGTCGTTGGTCAACAGCACTTCTAGGTTGCTGCCTTCCAGGTGATGACCTTGCAGCCCGATCGTGTCGCCAATTGTCGCGACCGGCTGTCGCGCCGGTGGTACCGCCGCGGTCAGCGTCGGCAGCGGCGGCAGCAGGCTCGGCACGACGTCGACCCCGCGATCGCGTCCGCTCACCGGATCCACCGGGCCTCGGCTCAGAACCGGTAGCGGGGAACGCACCGCACGCTGCGCCTCTATCAATACCACCGATGCGGTATAGGCCGCGGTCGGCCGAAAGTGGCTCTGCATGGCGGTCCAGAGCTTGGACATCTCCTCGGTGTTGAGGTACTGCGGTGTCAGCTTGACCAGCTCCACTTGGTCTTCGAGGCCCGAATCGGCAAGCGCTCGCAAGGCCGGCGGCAAGTTGGTACCCACGTCGGGTGACGGGTTCAGTGCCGTTCGGATCGCCTCGCGGGTCAGCACCGGCATCTCATGCAGCAGCTGCATGGCGTAGCCGAGCAGGATCTCGGCGTGCAGGTCGCCACCGCTATAGACCGACAGCAAGTAATGCAGATCGAGGGCGAGCGGCGGGTTGGTCAGGCGCAGCCGACCGGAAGCGTCCCGCGATGGGAGTTGCTCGTTGCGCCAGCCAGGATTCGGCGTGACCAGGTAGAGAAACAAATTGATCTGCGAGGCCTCGCCCGTGCTCGGCGGGACGACCCGGTCCGGCGCCAGCACACTGACAGTGACGCTGCTGCCGAGCGCGCCGCTGACGTTGTGATTGACCAGACCGTCGTTGAGCAGGTCGCGCAAAACCGCGGTGACGCCCGCAATGGCGAGGGCCGTGCTCACATCCTGCTCCGCCCGGCGAGATAAGCCTCGAGCGAGGTCGGTGCGGGTCTCTTCCGTGATTGGGTGCGCGGCGCCGGCGCCGCCTGCACCGCGGTCACCTCGATACGGCCGATGTGGATGTGGACCTCGGTGGAGTCGTCCAGGCTTTGCCCTCCTTGGCCGGGGGGCCACCCACCATCTCGCGGCGCGCTGACGGGCGTCGCTGGCTTTGCCTGAGCGCCTAGCGGCGGCATCAGCAATGGGGGCTCGACCTGCGGGGACGCGGCAGCGCGCAGGCTCGAACCGTCGCGGAGATGTGCCGCAGCGAACGCTGGCGTCCGCTCGTCCGATTCGACCGGCATCCCGGTCGCCTGCCACGGCGCTGCCCCGTACACGCGGGGCTCTGGCGTCTGGGACCTAAAGAGCGGCGCGGGCTCGCCCTGCGAGTCGTCAAGCCGCCCGCTGACCGGCAGTCGCGGCACCGACGGTTCTGCTGCCTGCGGCACAACATCGGACCTCTCGACGGCCGGAAGCGGCTGCGCCTGGCGCAGTGATGGCGCTGC
Source organism: uncultured Candidatus Competibacteraceae bacterium (assembly GCA_964563515.1). GTDB lineage: Bacteria > Pseudomonadota > Gammaproteobacteria > Competibacterales > JAHEDQ01 > CAZLYT01. The sequence goes on from CAZLYT010000201.1 coordinate 1,977, forward strand.
AGACGCTTCGGCAAATGTATCGATGGAGGCTGCTGTGCTCGTGACCACGGTCGCCCGAGCGGGCTCCGGCCCGGCCTGCTGCATTTCGGTGCCTGGCTGGGCGGCGCCTGTCGGCGATAACACTCCGCGCACCGAGTCGCTGCTCCCCTGGGGCGGTTCGTCTGCCCATGCCAGTCCCCCGCCGCCAAATGGCAGCTGCGCATCCGGGCGTACTAGCAGCGCGGTCCCCGCGGTCCGGGCCGCCAACCGATGTAGCAAGCCCTTCATGCGTCCACCATCGCGAGATAGGCGGCGCGCCGGGCCGCGCTCAAAGCCAGGATTTCACCCTCGCTCCAGCCGTAGGCGCGCGCGAGCAAGTGCACCTCTCCCAGCAGCGCGCGGGCGTGCGCCTCGATCTCGTCCCACAGCAGCACGCCGGCGTCGAGCTGCGCCGTGCTGTCATGGCCGCACGAGGCACAGTGAACGAGGAAGGCGAGGTCGGCGTTTGGGTCCAGATCCTCGAGCCGGTCCTCCACCTCGTGCAGCTCGGCACCGGACAACGCGCTCGCATCTCCTTCAATCGTGCAACGTTCCAGCAGCCTTCGCGCGGCGCGCTCGGTATCCGGCTCGTTCGCCACCGCCGCCAGGTCGAGCAGCGAAGGCGCTCGCACCCGCAGCGCGCCCACATCGATCTCGCCCGCGCGCACTCCCCCATTCGGCACCGGCTGCAGCAGGCTGCGCACATCGAGCGTCAGCTCGAGCCGCTGCCCACACCGCTCGCAATCCACGTGGCTGCGGAACCGTGCGCCAAAGCTGGCTTCACGCAGCCGCAGCAGGCTCGACGTGAGCTCGCCGAGCGGCAATTCGGCGATTGTCTCCGGCGCCAGATCTGGCCGCGCAAACGCCGCCAATAGAGCGCTGCGGTCGAGCGCATGGCGAGCTACCCCGCGCTCCCAGAGCGCGAGCAGGTCAGAGCTCCCGAGCACACGCATCTCGAGCCCTGTCAGGCAGCGGGCTCGGTGAAGGTCGGCTCGGAAGGCTCGACCACGTCGTAGTCGCGCTCCCAGCCCTCGTTCTCGAGCTTGATGGTCTGGATCGCCACCGCATTGGCGTTGGCGTCCAGGTCCGGCAGCGCCTGGAACTCCGACACCCAGCAGCGAAACACCTTGTAGGCGAGCGCGAGCTGACCGGCCTCGTTGTAGACCTCGATGATCAGATCCTTGCGGAAGTCTTTCAGCGACACCTCGGCGCCGAGCCCGGAGCCGAAGTTCCAGACCTTGTTGGCCCATTTCTCGAACTCGGTGTCGTGGGTTACGCCGCGCTCCAGCGTGATCGCCTCGAACTTGGTGCGGCCCGGCGACTTGCGGGTGCTGGAAGGGTCGCCGCCCTCGCGGTGCTCGACCATCTCGGTGCTGCGCTTCAAGGCACCAACCTTGGAGATTCCGGCCACGAAGCGGCCGTCCCACTTGACGCGAAATTTGAAGTTCTGGTACGGGTCGAAGCGCTGCGCGTTGACGCTGAACTGTGCCATGACGTGCTCCCGCTCCTAGGTAGGGATCTGGCCGGTCATCTGTTGGATCTGGATTACCACGAACTCCGCCGGCTTGAGCGGCGCGAAGCCGACCAGAATGTTGAGAATTCCCAGGTTGATGTCGTTCTGGGTAGTGGTCTGGCTGTCGCACTTGACGAAGTAGGCATCCCGCGGGGTCGTGCCCTGGAACGCACCCTGCCGAAACAGCCCTTGCATGAAGGCGCCGACGTTGAGCCGCACCTGGGCCCAGAGCGGCTCGTCGTTGGGCTCGAACACCACCCACTGGGTGCCGCGATACAGGCTCTCTTCCAGGAACAACGCCAGCCGCCGTACCGGTAGATACTTGTACTCGTCAGCGCTCGCGTCGGCGCCGCGCAGGGTACGCGCGCCCCACACGATCCGACCGTTGACGCCGAAGGAGCGCAGACAGTTGATGCCCAGAGGGTTGAGCTGTCCGTTCTCCAGGTCGTTCAGGTTGACCTGCAGGTCCTGCACGCCGTTGAGGGCGGCATCGAGACCCGCAGGCGCCTTCCACACGCCGCGGGAGACGTCGGTGCGGGCGATCACGCCGGCCACGATGCCGCAGGGCACGAAGGTGTCGATGCGGCTGTCCCGCAACGGGTCGATCTGACGCACGCAAGGAAAGTAGAGGGCGGCGTTTCTCGCCCCGGGACCGGAGAGATTCAGGTCGTTACGACCGCCGATGGCATCATCCACCGCACCGTCGACGGACGCCGCCCAGACCGGGTCGGGATCGACGATCAGCATGGCGCGCCGCTCGACGCACAGATCCAATGCCGCTGCGTAGACACTTGGATTTGGCATGGTGTAGTTGGACGGCAGGCTCGAGAAGTCACGCCCTAGCGGCGGAATGCAGAGCAGGTTGAACAGGTCGGCCCGATTCAGCGCGTAAATACCCGTCTTCGCGCCTTCCTCGCCGGTCACATCGCTGTCGTCGATGTCGGTGCCGTCCGAGCCCGAATCGGCATCCGCGTCCACGAAGTCCAGGATCGTGCGCGAGCCATTGGGAGTGACATTGGCCTGCGACCGGGCGGGCGGCATGACGCCGTGCACCCGCACGTAAGCGGACTCGCGCTCGAGCACCGACGGCAGATAACGGGGATCGCTGGCCACGGTCGATACCGCTCCGAAGCGCTCCACCGCGAAGTCGTCACGGCCTGGACGCAGCCGATAGCGCACGGTGAGGTTGAAGCGAGTGTCGTCGGTGTCGGGTGGCGACGCGCGGGGCAGCGCGCGATCGGTGTCATAGTCCACCGCGGCGGCCAGCCTATTGCCCCAAGCGCCGGCACTGGATGCTTCCAGCACCAAGTCGGCCGCTGGGCTGCCGCTGCCGGCGAGGGTGATGGTGGCGGCTGAGGCGTCGCTGTGCAGCACCCGCACCACCAGCGCCAGGCTGCCGCTGTTGAGATAGAAGTCGCGCACCGCGTAGCTCATGGGGCTGGCGACGTCGAGGCCGCCGAAACGGCGCTCGTAGTCGGCGTAGCTGGTGAGCATCACGGGGTCGTCGGTGGGCCCGGCAGCGGCGCGGCCGACGAAGGCGGTGATCGAGGTGGCGACCCCGGTGATGGTGCGAACCCCGCTGGGCACTTCTTGGATGTAGACGCCGGGATAGGTCGGAGCCACTGGCATGGTCGTCCTCCAAAGTCGCGTTTGCTATGGGTGCCGTCGGTGGAGCTGAGCCTGGGCTCGGCACCTCATTCCTCAGCCCTCATCAGGCGTTCCACTTCCGCTTCGATATCGGAAAACGGGTCCTGGCGCCGATACCGGATACGCCCATCCGCCGCGCTATGCGATTCAATGACGCCCCCGCGCTGCAACCACTCGAGCGCCTGCAACAGATCCGCCTCTTTCGAGGCACGCGTTTGCAGCCACCACGCGGAGATACCCTCGATGGAGTCGCTGGCAAGGGGATTCATCCGCAGGTGGAGGCACAGCTCGTAGACCAGCTTTCGGACGCTCTGGGTCACAGCCATGGCGGTACCTTCTAGAGCGTCTACGCAAGTAGGGTGCCCGTCCCGCAGGTGTTCGCAAGCCTCTGACAAATAATGACTAAACTTGCGGGAGAGCAACCACCCAAGGACAACTTTGTCCTAGTGAACAGCGGGCCTCGCAGTGTTTTGGTCGGATGGGAAAACGTTCTTGTGGTCGGACTACTCTGTCCTACCGCTAGGACGAATCTGTCCTAGCGGTCGCCCGGCTCCTTGGCTTGGCCCTTCACCGCTTGGTCTGTCGAGGGATTGCCGCTCCCCGGAGCTCGCCCGGTGGGCAACAGCGCCGGTCGGGTCCTCGGTACCGCGGCCGGGCTCACCGACATCGCCACCGGGGTGCACTTGCGGTTCCTCAAACCTGGTGAGATCCCGGCGTCTGCGCCTGTACAATGCCACGGAGCAGCTTCTGTGCTATTGGCCGAATGGCGGCTGTGCTCGTCTCGCCGACCCACGCCAGCAGGCCATCGGGAGACTGCGCCTTCTTTGGAGGGAACCTGTCCTTCCAACTGTATCCTGCCGCCGCAGCGTCGGTTGTCCTACGGTTGCCGTGCGTGGCAGCGTTCCGCTCAGAACAGGCCACAATTCGGGCTCTGGTTATAGTGATCTGGTCATGTCGCACCCATCCGGCTCGCGTGCCTTCGGCGCTGCAGAACGCTCTCGTGGCCCCTTGTCTCGTGCGAGGAGCGCGCCCGCACCTGGATGCCGTCGCCGCTCAATCGCTCTCTTGACACTGTGGGAACGGGCTGATCACCCAGGCCCGTTGGCCTCGCGCTCATTGCATGCCCGGGGGCCCTCCGGTGCGTAGGTCGCGCAAGCTGAGACTGCTGCTCTACCTGAACCTGCTACTGGTGGCGGCGCTGATCGTCTACAAGGTCTATCTGAACTTCTTCGAGCAAGACTTCGAGGCGGTTCACGCCTGGCAGGTCGAAAGCATTGAAGCGAGCCTGGATGGGCGGTCGTCGTTCAGCTTCGTCGTGGTTGGCAATATCAATAATTCCATCGGCATCTTCGAGCGCAAGATCATTCCCTTGATCAACCGCAGCGGCGTCGATTTCGTCGTCTCTGCCGGAAACGCCGTGAGCAGTGGAGGCGAGGACAAGTACAGGGCCCTTTACCGGACCTTGAGTCGCTTGAACATCCCCTACCTGCTGACTTTCGGACAGCACGAAGATAGCCGGCTCGGTGCGTTTCGCTTCTACGACCACTTCGGCCCCTATGTATTTGCCTTTTCTGCGGATAACAGCCGTTTCGTGTTTCTGGATACCACCGGCAAGACGTCTTACGAATGGCAGCTGCGTTGGCTGGAGGAGGAGCTCGCCGGCCCGCGCCGGGCGCATACCTTTCTATTCACGGGCCATCCCATCCGGCCGGTGGAGCGGAAAGGCCTGCTCGCCCTTCAGCCCAACTACCTGGCTGCAGAATCGTTCGGTAAGAGCGTTGCCGATCTGGCTGAGCGGTTCGCGGTGGACGCCGTCTTCTCCGCCAACCTGCCGCTGTTCTCTCGCCAGCGCCATCGAGCAACCGAGTACGTGCTGACCGGCGGTGCCGGGGGCTTGGTGCTCAACAACGAGCGCAGCTACTATCATTTCGTCAAGGTCTCTGTAAACGGCGATCGTTTCGCAATCGAGCCGATCAAGCTCGACATCGGTCAACACCCGGTCTTTCGCACTTTGGAAAGCCTGTGGTTCTTCATCCATTCGCTTTTCTACGTCGGCTATCTCAACTTCGTGCTTCTGATCAGCGCCCTGAGCCTCGCCGCTATTTGGGTACGCTCGGCGATCTTCACCGAGCGAGATTACTACCCGGATTTCGATAGTGACCCGGAGCCTTTCCTGCATCGGACTTTCCGGATTGCCATGTTCACCAACAATTTTCTGCCATTCATTGGCGGCGTGCCGATTTCTATCGACCGACTGCGCCGAGGCTTGAAAGGGCTCGGCCACCGGGTGTTGATTGTGGCGCCCAGCTACCGGGATCAACCCGAGAACGAAGAGGATACCGTCCGGGTACCTTCACTGCTGCCAGTCGGCGAAAAGGATGAGTTTCGACTTGCCAATATCTTCACATCGCGAATTTACCGTGAGGTAGGGCGCTTCCGACCCGAGCTCATTCACGTGCACCATCCGTTCTGGCTCGGCAGTGTGGGGCTGTTTCTTGCCCGCCGGCTGAAAGTGCCCGCCGTCTACACCTATCACACCCGCCTTGAGCAGTACTCGCACTTCGTTCCTCTGCCCGGCCCGCTGTTTCGCAACCTTATCTCCCACGCGCTGATCAAGCGCTTCGCCAACCGCTGCGACGGCGTAGTGGTCCCCACCGAGTCTGCCGAGGAATATCTTCGAATGCTCGGGGTCAGGAGCCCAATCTTCGTGCAGCCCACCGGCGTGGAATACGAGCGTTTCAGGGCCGTGAAGCACCACAGGGTCGAGCAGCTGCGATCCCAGCTCGGCATTGCTGACCATGAGAAGGTGCTGATCAGCATCTCCCGCTTGAGCCAGGAAAAGAACATCGACTTCATGCTGGACGCGATCAAGGATCTGACCCTGCGCTGCACCGTGCCATTCAAGTTCCTGATCGTGGGCGACGGAGCAGATCGCGACCTCTTGCAAGAGAGAATCGTGAGCCTGGGCCTGGAGGGCCGCGTTGTGCTCCCAGGAGCCGTTGCACCCGGGGAGATACCCGTCTACTGCAGACTGGGCGACATTTTCCTGTTCGCCTCGCGTTCGGAGACTCAAGGAATGGTCATCCTAGAGGCCATGGCCGGCGGGCTACCGGTGGTGGCGGTGCGCTCCAGCGGCATCGACGACGTAGTTGTCGACGGGCACAACGGATACAAGACGCCGCCCAGCCGGGAGCGGTGGGGCGCTCGGGTGGAACAGCTGCTGACGGATTCTCTGCTGCGCAAGCAACTCGGGGCCAACGCCCGAGAATTTGCAAAAGGCTACAGCGTGGAACGCTTTGGTCAGGAGATGACGCGAATCTACGCCAATGTGCTGGCCGCGCGAGCGCTTAGGTCCCGATTCGACCGTAGCACCCATGCGGATAGCGCGGTGAGCCGAAGGCGTTGGATCAATCGATAGCGCGGAAAACCTGCCTGCGTGGGTGACGCTGCGCTAACCCCCCCGGGTCGTCATGGGCGGGGCGCAGGCGGATGGCCTGACCGCCGCCGGCTGCCAGCCTTACAGCCAGCTGCGTTGTGGAACCCACGGTCCGCTTGGAGATCTCAACGGGCTTGGGGTTGTGGAGCCAGTGGGCGTCGGGGGCGTCGGCGTATATCTCTGCCACATACGACTGCCCCTCCGGCAGGAATGACAACGGGAGGTCGAAGGTACGGGCCTCCTCGTCGGTGATGGCACCCACATACCAGTCATCGCCGCCGCGCTGCTGGCGTGCCACCACCACGTAATCCCCGATCTTGCCGGCCAACACCCGGGTCACCTCCCAATCCACGGGAACGTCGCGGATGAACTGGAATGCGGGGTTGCCCGTGTAGCTCTCCGGCAGGTCGGCGGCCATCTGCAGCGGCGAGTACAACACTACGAACAGCGCCAGCTGCTTGGCCACCGTGGTTCGCACCCGAGGCTGGTCCGGCCGCCGGGGCGGACCGCCAGCCTGCTCGATCAGCACATCCAGCACCCCCGGGGTAAAGTCCATGGGGCCGGCGAGGAGCCGGGTGAAGAACAGGATGGTCTCGTGCTCCGGCGGATTACCGCCCTGCCCGCCCCAGGCGTTGTACTCCTGCCCCCGAGCGCCCTCCCGGGTCAGCATGTTGGGGTAGGTCCGGCGCTCGCCAGTATCCTTGATGGGCTCGTGGGCGTTGACCATGATCTGGTGCCGCGCCGCCGATTCGATCACCCGGCGGTAGTGCCGCACCATGTATTGGCCGTGGTGCGCGTGCCCGTTGCGGGTGAGGTCGCCCACATAGCCCGTCTTCACCGCGCCGATACCAAGAGACTGGTAGAGGTCGAAGGCGTCCTCCATCTGTCGTTCGTAGTTCTCCACGCCCATGGCGGTCTCGTGGTGCCCGATGAGCTCCACGCCCTTCGACTCGGCATAGGCGGCCAGCGCCGGCAGATCGAAATCCGGGTAGGGCTCGGTGAAGGAGAAGCGCTCGTCGCTGTCGATCCAATTGTCGTCCCAGCCCAGGTTCCAGCCCTCCACCAGCACGCCGCCGATGTGGTTCTCGGCGGCGAAATCGATGTAGCGCTTGGTGTTTCCGGTGGTGGCTCCGTGCCTGGGGCCGGAGTGCCAGGTCATGGCGCCGATGTGCATGCCCCACCAGATGCCCACGTACTTCATGGGGCGGATCCAACTGGTGTCCTCGAGCCGGTTGGGCGGATTCAAGTTGAGCCCAAGCGCTGAGGGCGCCAGCTCCGCGGCCCGATCCGCAAGCTGGATGGTGCGCCAAGGGCTTTCGAAGGGTGTGCGACCGCGGACCTTCACCCCGTCGGCCCAGGCCGCCAGCGCGGCGCGCAGAGTGCGACTGGCGGAGCCGGTCAAGTACATGGCCGCGTAGTCCACCAGATTTGCCTCGTGGATCACCAGGTGGAGCCCGTCGCTGAACTCCATGGTAAGGGGCGTGTGGACCGTGCCGAACATGCTCGCGGGCGATGCCGAGTAGAGATACTCGTAGCGATGCTCGAGCCCCGCCGGGATCCACCACGCCCGGGCGTCGTCCGCCAGGGCGAACTCGGTGAGCTCCTCGGCAATCTCGAAGGCGCCGAACGCCTCCTGCGCGGGCAGCTCGTAGCGGAATCCCACCCCGTCGTCGAACACCCGAAACACGACTGCGAAGCGCCGCCGCGGGGGCGCGGTCTCCGCTACCGCCAGACGCAGCTCGTTGTGATGATCCCGGACCTGGGCCACCTCGCCCCAAGGCTGGGTCCAGGTCTCGTCCGCGCTGTTGCGGGTGGTGTCGACCACGCGCAGGTGGTCGCGCAGGGGCGGCGCGCCGCGAAACTCGAATCCCAGGCGCGAGGGCAACAGAACAGGCCGCCGGTCACGCTGGACACTGTAGTAGAGCCCACCATCGCGCACCTCGACGGTAACTTGGTTGCGGCCATCGGGTGAGGCTACCCGGGCGGCCTCCTGGGCCGGAGCCGGCGTTGGGACGAGGGCGGCGCAGGCGGCGGTTAGGAGGAGAGAGTGGGTCCAGGGACTCAACTGCACGCGGGTCTCCGTGGGTTCGGACGGTAGCGGCGACTACGGGCCCGGATTACCGGCCCGAGCGTGTGGTCGCAACGGGCGCTGGGTCGCTGCCGAAGGGCCAGTACCTTCGCCAATACGGGCCCTGGGGTGCAAGCCCCGATGCGGGTCGCCAGGACTAAAATGGGCAACGGCCACAGCGACGCTACTTAGTGGGTGGCTTCCGCCACCAACGCCCAATTGAGGCGCGTGGCCAAGCTCGAAGAACTCTCGATTGCGTCCGAGATGACGCAGAACCATCGAGAGCAGCTGGGGCCGCCCACCGCAGCAGCGCCTTCTCACTCCGCCGGCTCGCGGCGGCCGGATACCTCGGCGCCCGCTTCCGGCGCCATGGGCAAGAAGGCGAAGGCCGCCGAGGTGGTCACCGCGCCGACCACCAGAAACGCGACGGAGAAGTTGGCAGCCGTGGGGACCTCGGCCCCGGCCAGTGCCACGGCCACCTCCAGGATGCCGCCCGCCAGGGCAACCCCGACCGCCACCGAGACCTGCTGGATGGCGCCCAGCATGGAGGTGGCATCGCCCGCCCGCTCGTGGGGCACATCGGCGAAGGACAGCGCGTTGAGGCTGGTGAAGAACAGGGAGCGGAAGAACCCGCCCACCAGCAGCAGTGCCAATACGATGACCACGGGCGCCTCCGGCCGATACAGCCCAAGCGCTGCCATCAACCCACCGCCGAAGATAGCGGCATTGATGAGGGTGGTGCGGAAGCCCAGAAACCTCAGGATCCGCTTGGTGTAGAACTTCATCAAGATGGCGCCGCCGATGCCGGCGCAGGTCACCAGCCCGGACTGGAAGGCGGTGTAGCCGAAGCCCACCTGCAGCATCAGCGGCATCAGAAACGGCACCGCCCCGGCGCCGATCCGAAACAGGATGCCGCCGCCGATCGCCGCGCGCAGGGTGTCGATCTCGAGCAGCGACAGCCGAATCAGCGGCTCGGGGCTGCCCCGGGCGTGACGCAGGTACAGCAGCCCCGACACCAGGCCGGCGAGTGCCATCACCGCGCCGAGCTCTGGTGGCAGCGCCGGCAGTGACACCACCGATAGCCCGAACACCAGCCCAGCGCAGGCCAAGCCAGAGTAGAAGAATCCCGGCAAGTCGAAGCGGATATCCGGCGCCCGCTCCACCCGCGGCAGGTAGATCGTGGCGAGAACGATGCCGATGACGCCGATGGGCAGATTCACCAGGAAGATCCAGCGCCAGTGGGCGTAGGTGGTGATCGCACCGCCGAGCGGCGGCCCGATCAGCGGCCCGATCAGAGCGGGAATGGTGAACCAGGTCATGGCCGAGACCAGTTCCGACTTCGGCACCGCCCGCACCAACAGCAGCCGTCCCACGGGGGTCATCATGGCGCCGCCCACGCCCTGCAGAAAACGCGCGGCCACGAAGCCTTCCAGGGAGCTCGCAGTGGCGCAGGCCAGTGAGCCGACCACGAACACCGCGATCGCCACCCGGAACACCAGCTTCGCGCCCCAGCGGTCCGCCAGCCGCCCCGATACCGGGATGAACACCGCCAGCGCCACGTAGTAGCTGGTCAACGCCAGCTTCAAGGCGATGGGGCTGGTGCCGATGCTCGCCGCAATGGCCGGCAGCGAGGTGGCGATCACCGTCGAGTCCACGTTCTCCATGAAGAGCGCGACCGCAAGCACGATCGGAACGATTCGACCCAAGTCAGCGCCTCTTCATGCAATATCACCCGTAGGGTGCATCAAGCGCAGCGGATGCACCGTTTTCGTTGCTGCGACGACGGCCCCCTTCGGCACCTGAAACTAATTTATGCGGAAACCATTTGTTCCCCACGCGATGCCACCCAGAACGGCGAACTGACGCCAACAGCCAGCCACTTGTTCCGCCGCGGGGAGTCGGCCGGCGAGACCGGCGCGACCCTGGGGCGCGGCCCGAAGCACCGAAGACTCGGCCGAGCCAAGCCGTCTCTCGACACCGTCGGCGGGCCCCGGACCGTTCGCCACGCCCAAGCGCGACTCCCGCCACGAGGCACTCGCTTCCACGCCAAACCGTGATTACTCTCGCTGCACGTGGCACGATCCGCGGCCGTCGCTGGTCGGGCAGCAAGCCCGGGCTCTGGGCGCTAGGGCAAAATGCTCCGCGGCGACGACAGCTTCGTCCAGTCAAGAACAAATACACGGAAATCCATGACGCAACGGATCAACACCTTCGAGATATGGCGTGCCTTCGCAGTGCACCTGCTAACGGCGAGCGGTGCGCTGTGGGCGTTCCTCTCCATCATCGCCGCCGCCGAGCAGCGTTGGGTGGCGACTTTCGCCTGGCTCGGCCTGGCGCTTCTGGTCGACGGCATCGATGGGCCGCTGGCCCGGCGCATCGACATCACGCGGGTCTTGCCTACCTGGTCGGGCGACCTGCTCGACGCGGTGATCGACTACGTCACCTATGTGATCATTCCGGCCTTCGCCCTCTACCAGGCCGATCTCATCCACCCCCCGCTCGCGTTTATCGCCGCTGCGCTCATCGTCATCACCAGCGCCATCTACTACGCCGACCTGGACATGAAGTCGAAGGACTACTACTTCATCGGCTTCCCGGTGGTGTGGAACATGGTGATCTTCACCTTCTTCGCGGTGCGGCCGGGAAGCACCTTCGCCTTCGGCTTCGTGCTGATCTGCTGCGTCGCGACCTTCCTGCCCATCAAGTTCCTGCATCCGGTTCGCGTCAAACGCTATCGGGCATTCAACCTCACCGTCTTCGGGATCTGGTCAGCGCTGGGCCTGGCGGCGCTCTTCATGGCGTTCCAGGTGCCCACCTGGATCAAGGTCGGCCTGCTCGCCTCCGGCCTCTACCTGTTCTGCATCGGTGGCGTGCTGCAATGGTTGGGGCGGTTGAACCACCGCCCCTCCCCCTCATCCCCACCGAGGGGGGATTAGCGCAGCATAATCCACCGTTTCGAGGCACCCTACGCTGCCGCGGCGGCGGGATGGTGGCCGGGGAGGTTCCCCCTCCTACCCCACCAGACGGATAGGCGCAGCATCATCCACCGCCTCGAGGTACTTTCCAGACGCCCTCCGGCAGCGGCGCTCGCTACGAGGGTGGAAACGTGAGCGTCTGGGAGCACCACGGCGAGGCGACGCTGATCTGGAGTGACAGCGAGATGACCTGCCAAGGCCAGGAAAATCCACCGGCAAGGGAATACGTGGGTCTCGTAGGTGTCGATAACAGCGCACAGTGCTGGTCCTGATGAGCCGCTACCCATACCAGCTCGCTCGACGCCCGCGACCAACCGACCCGCCACAGCCGGGTCGGTGTCTGGTTCGATGCTGCACGCGTCGCGCGATATCCATGCTCCTCGCCGCACTGGTGCTCGCCGCGGCCGGGGCGTCGAGCTCGCTCGCAGCGACCTTGATCGACTCCCAGGTTGCGCACCACAACTCGCGCTACACGGTGCACTCGGAGGTCAGGATCGAGCTTCCGGTGGCGCGGGTGCGGCAGATCTTGACCCAGTTCGAGGCGCTCGCTCGGCTCAACCGAGGCATCAAGGAGGTCCGCGTACTGGAGCGCGCGGGCCCAGACCAGGTTCGGATGGCGGTGGTCTCGGAGGTGTGCATTCTCGTTGGTTGCCTGGATTACTCGTGGGTCCAGAACGTGCGCCTGCTGCCCTCGGGGGACATCCTCGCGGTCATCGTCCCCGGCGAGAGCGACTTCGAGGCCGGATGGGCGCGCTGGCGCCTGCGGGCGGACCAGGGCGGCACGCGGCTGATATTCGACGCCAAGGTGGTGCCGCGCTTCTGGATTCCTCCCCTGGTCGGGCCATGGCTCCTCGAGCGCAGACTCGGCATCGAAGCCCTCGCCACGGCACTTGGGGTGGAAAGCGTGAGCCAGGACGAGGACGTCGAGTCAGCCAGCCAATCGGCCCCAACCGGATGACGTTACGCCCCGGCCTCGAGCCCGCTGCGCCATCGGCCAGCCTGCGCGCCTCGCCGACACCGAGGTCGGGGCGCGACGGGTCGACCTGTCTCGGAATCAGCGTCGACTCGCGCCGCGGTCGCGCCCAGTCAGCGCCCTGTCTCAGCCAACCCGTTCAGCCACGATCCGGAACCGGAGCTTGAGCGCATCCTGGACCTGCAGCCCGCCGCCGAGGGCACTGAACGGCGTGATGCCATAGTCACTTTGGACGACCGTCAAGACGCCGGTCGCAATCAGCTCGTCATCACACCGCTCGATCGCCACCGGTACGGTCTGTTGCCGAGTCACACCGCGCAGCTCGATGGCGAGGGTGATATCGGGCCCCCACTCCGGCCCGAGCAGCTTCACCGACTCGATACGG
>CAZLYT010000202.1:0-1749 GCA_964563515.1 uncultured Candidatus Competibacteraceae bacterium
ATGGCCCGGTCGATAATCTTTTGTTGAGGGGGAGAGCTGTGGCTGTTCAACATTTATTGAATATTAACAGAACCTGATAACTCAGACAAATCCACTTGGTTGTAGGCCAGGTCCGTGATATACTAAATTGTGAGAACCCCAGCAGAAGTAGCCCGTAATATGGCCGATGGCAATCCATTCTATACCTGGCACATTTTTGGCGAGGGAAAAGTGCTGTATGAGCGGCCAACTTTAATAGGTACGGATCAGGAAAGGTAAGAAGGCTATGAGCAGTGAGCTATCTCTAACCGGCTTGCCGCCGCTGGTCATGCATGCCAGCCCAACCTTGCGGCAAATGAGCGACCGGGAGTTTTTTGAATTTTGCCAATCGAATCGGGATTGGCGAATTGAACAAACCAGTGGAGGAGATATCATCATTATGCCGCCAACTGGAGGAGAGACAGGCAGACGCAATTTCAGGCTGAGCGTTCTGTTTGGAATGTGGGCTGAAAAAGACGGCACAGGGTTTGGATTCGACTCCTCGACCGCCTTCACGTTGCCCAACGGCGCCAAACGCTCACCGGATCTGGCCTGGATTAAACGGGAACGTTGGGAGGCCTTGACCGCTGAAGAGCGGGACATCTTCCCTCCACTATGTCCGGATTTCGTGGTTGAACTCCGTTCCCAGAGCGACGCTTTGCAGCCATTGCAGGCCAAGATGGAAGAATATCTGGCGAACGGAGCCTTGCTTGGCTGGCTGATTGATCCCCTCGAAAAAAAGGTCTATGTTTACCGCCCTGACCAGGAAGTTCGTTGTCTTGACAATCCGGAAACGATTTCAGGCGACCCCGTGCTGCCGGGGTTTGTTCTGGACCTCAACCAGTTGTGGAACTAAAAAAATACCCGGAACTGCTGGCGACGGCGAAGGGAGGATGAGGATAGCTTTCAATATAGGGCGATTTCGCGAAAGTGAACCGCTTTCCAGATGTGACTCATCTCCGTCACATTCCATCTCTCCCTCTCAATTTGTATATCGACTACCTTTATTACCTCGATGGTTTTATGCCATTTCCCCAGGAGAAGATTTTACCCTCTGGGGTCACTTCGCCGCCGAAATCCGAGAAATAAAGGCCGTAAAGGGGTTGCTGAATGACTTACACTTACATTCGTCACATCCCATCTCCACCATTGGACACCTACATTGACTATCTCTATTATATTGATGGCTCTATGCCCTATCCCCGCGAGAAGATTTTGCCTACGGGCTGGTTAGACCTGGAGGTCAATCTTGGCGGTGCTATCCAGATATACGATGCCAGCGGTACCAAATCCATTGCGACCTGTGTTGAGAGCTGGTGGGTCGGTGTGTGGAGCACTTATGGCACGGTCGAATGGCCACTGAATGTTCAGTTGATCGGCATTCATTTCAAACCAGGCGGGGCTTATCCGTTCCTGAATTTTCCTCTGTCCGAACTGCACAACCAGATTGTTTCGGCGGATGCTATCTGGGGAGGTTCCGCTGCCGAAATCTATGAGCGGCTGTGTGCTGCACCATCGATACAGGCGCGATTGGCCCTCTTCGACCAACTGCTGCTCACACGTTTGTGCGATGCCCCACACGGACTTAATACTGTGCGCTATGGAATTGAGGAGATTGCCCGACATCACGGGACGCTATCAATTAAGGCGTTGAGCGACCATATCGGCATCAGCCAGAACCACCTGCTCACACAGTTCAAACGGATGATTGGCATCTCGCCAAAAGCGTTG
>CAZLYT010000203.1:0-14205 GCA_964563515.1 uncultured Candidatus Competibacteraceae bacterium
CGATGCGAAGTACCCGACCGGCCTTGTCATACATCTTGATCCAGTTCTCCCGGACCCGATGCTTGATGCGTACACCGGGGATGCGCTCGTGCCAAAGACCCAGCAAGTCGGTGATCAACTCGCCCTCAAAGTGTCCGGTGAGCTTGCGTCCAAGAAAGACCATGACTTCCTTGGCGCCAAAGCACTGCATGCTATGGCTGATCAAACGCGGGTACAACGCCTTCAAGGCATCGCGTCGAGTGAACATGACATCGGTGGCGTACTCACTCTGAGCTGTCACCCAGTCATGCTGGAGACCCAAGAGGAGATCATCCAGCAGCGGGTTGACCTGACGGGCGAGGGCTTCGAGAACCCGTCGGCCAGTCGAGCGAAGCAAAGCGATCGGAAAACGCCTGCGGTCGCTCGATATCGTCGATGTGGGTGAAGACATTGTCGATTTTGGTGTAGCGGATGCCGTTATCGGTGAGTTTGATCGCGAGCCACTCATGGGCATTGAGAGTGACCTGGATCATCATCGGGAACCAGGTCTGAACCTTGACATGAATGAGACCGAACCGCGGGTCCATGAAGTAGAAATACAGGAACAGACACTTGCGCCGGGCGGCCTGCACGAAAGGCCGGCCTCTTTGGAAGCGAAACGAGAATGTCCGACAGGGCTCGAGTGCGCTGAAGAGGCACACCAGACCCTGCTCAATCCCATTCCGACCCGCCATTTCCCGCGCCCGTCTCTCCATCGGCACACGGTTCGTCAGATACTCGAATGGCCGGCCTTCGCGTTCGGCCCAAGCTTGGGCGTAGGATTTGACGCGGTTGGAGTGTTCAAAAAGAAACGACTTCAGATCCTGAAAGCGCAGTCCCTTCTGGTTGAGGAAATGGGCCATGCTGTAGCCATCCTGAAGGGGCAGATATCCCCTGAAGATGACGCGATCGAAGCAGCCAAGAACCCCTGTGACCTTGGGCTGATGCAACGCGAGAAACTCGTTCATGGCGGATGCCCTGCAGCGGTGGCATCCCCTTTTTGGTTGCGGCCGGAGGGCCGCGCTAGGCCGAACAAATGCCCTTTCCGTCAAGTTCGCGGAGTATTCCAGGGTAACAGGGCGGCCGTCCGGCCGCAGGTCAACACGATTTCGGGCTGAATCCTATCGCCGCATCCGAGGGATCGCCACAGGCCGGTGGGATTTTCCGCCAATTCTAACTGTCAGGCCGGCCGCGTCCCTGCCGCCTGCGTCAGAGTCGCAGCCGGTCGTATTGGTGGGGGGGGTCGCTCTGTGTCAGTCGAAAATTCCCGCCTGCGGCGGTCACCAACTCATCGCCGGCACGTCGGCTGGAGCTCGCAGCTGGTGAGTCCGTTACCCTACAGGTGGCCCAGGTCGATGCGTCCTCATTGGGCCTGCAGGCGGTTTCGCAGCGCTACAGCTGTCTACAGCGAGATTCCGAAGGCCCCAGCCGCTGGCGCTATGAGAACTTGGTCATGGGCTTCAGTGCCGACCTGGTGCTCGACCCCGACGGCATCGTCGTCGACCACCCTGGCGAGTTTCACCGCGTCTGATTGCCCCGTCTCGATGAGCGCGGCGAACCACGCCCGACGACCCGAAATCGATCATGACGCCGCGCAACGAGGCCAACCTGCGGTCTGCGAGTGGGACCTCATCTTGGCGAGCACCTCGCGGGCGTGCTTACGGTACCCGTGCGGAATCAGCCACCCAAGCGCAAGGCCGGAGCCCACGCAAACCAGCGACACGAAGCTGAAGGTTCCGGGCGCGCTGATGGCCGCCTCCAACACGCCGCCCCCTTTGCCGGCGGCGTAGGCTAGCGCGCCGGCAATTCCCGCCAAGGCGCCCACCATCAGCGCCTCGGCCACGCGGGACTGCCACCGCTCCGACCGGTTCTCCAAAGCGATCCCGAGGCCCAGGGCAATCGCAGCGCTGAGCACACCCCAGCGGGCGGAGCTCGAGACCAGGTCGCGCAGCGAAACCAACTCGCACTGGGAGCTCCAACCGCATTCCGCCACCCGTATGGCGCCGAGTGCGACGGCGCCGCACACGCAGGCCAAGGCAGCAGCAAACACGCTCGGTGACCAGCGCCGCCGACCGACCCCGGCCCGGGCCGGCACCCAGCGACAGGTCATGAGTGCGGACCACAGCGCGGCGCTCACCACGGCCGCCAGGCTCATGGGCCAGATGAACCACACTTGGTAGAGGGGATGGTCGGGTTGCCACCCCGCCAGACCCGCCCCCACGACCGCCGTCGGATAAACCACGATGACCAACACGATCAACAACAGGGCGGCGTCCTCCCGCAATCCGCTGAGCCCGGAGTCCCTATCATGGACCGGGCCCGCCAGCTTCACCCGCAATCCGTAGCGCTCAAGCTGTACCAGAGCCTCTCGCATGGAGCCCAGGGAGGCGAGCAGGCCACAGGCAACGGTGATGTGAAGTCGGTCGAGGAGCGGCCGCAGCGCACCCCCCGCCTCGCGCTCTTCCGCCTCCAGCCAGGCCCGCGCCCGCTGCCCGGTGGCGCTTTCCTCGGCGCCTGTGGCGAGGTGCTCGCGGCAGGCCTCCTCGGCGCTACAGTAACGCTCGACGCTGCTGCTGACATTGGCGACCGCACCCCGCAACCTGGCCAGCCCCGCCTGGTGGCGCCGCCAGAAATCGTTGAACTCCGATGCCGGACGTCCCCAACTCTCGACGATCTGGTCCAAATAGTGGGCGCGCGCCCACAGTGACTCCACCGAGCCGTCCGGATGCCGCAGCAGCTTGCTGTTGCCGCCCTCGGTGTCCGACGGCTCCAGATCTGCGCCCGACGGCGGCACGATGTGTGCTCCCTGGATCAGCGCCAGTAGGTTGCGAACGCTCCGGGGAATTGCTCCGGCCTGCTGCAGGGCACGCCGCAACAATCGTTCGACCCCCAGTCCGACCCCGTTGCGAGGCTGAAAGATCAGGTAGACCAGAGCGGTCGTGATCAGCGGTGCAACCCAGCTCTCCTGGGGCAGGTTATCGCCCATCAGCGCCTTGACTAAAGAGGCGATGGGCTCGACACCGGTGGCCAGATTACGAAGCAGCTCCGGATACAGCTGCACCACACGGAACAGAAACAGACACACGCTGACGTAGGCGAGGGCCGAGACGTTGTAGCGCAAACGCGTGGTCCAGGCCCGGGTCGAAGGCAGGCCCTCGCAGCACTCGAAGGGGACGGCCAGGCGATTGAAGCGCTGGCAGGCCATGATGGTGTTGGCGACGTAACCGAACACCATTGCCACCAGCATTCGAGGGTCGTCGGACACGAATAGCGCCTCGACCAGCCAGTTCATTGGCGACTCTCCTCCGCCTGCGCGGATCTGCACCGGCGAGGGCAGGTCTCGGCCACGCGTCGGTCGCGGCCGGACGAGGTGCGCCGCCACCCGGCGGCGATAGGCCCTGGGGCGGGGCTGCGCCTGCAGCGTCAGCCACCTCGATACAGGGCTTCCTTGATAAGCGGCATGACGCTAAGCCATTTCGAAACGACATTCAGTGAACTAGCGCACATGGATGCGCCGTATCGGCCCAAGCCACCGACTCAGAAATAGCGGCCACCCGATCCGACTGCCACCACGATGAGGCCCAGTATCAGGTTGACCCCGACCAGCTTCCTGATCTGGCCCAGGGCCGCGCCCCCGGCAGCCCAGTCCTCTTTGGCCACGGCAGCGCGCAGGCGCCGATAGGGGGCGAAGAAGACGTGTCCGAAGAGCAACATCATGAGGATGCCGATGGCCTGCATCAGGTGCACGTGCAGGCCGACCACCCCGAAGCCACCGAACACGGCAAACAACATCCAGTAGCCGGTCACCAGCAGCAGCAGCACCGCTGCCCAGACCCAGGGGAAGAACAACCCGAACACGCCGGCCCACAGGCGCAGTCGCGCCGGCGGCTCTAGGCTCGCCGCCGCCACTGGCCGCAAACACACGTAGGCAAAGAACATCCCACCAACCCAGACGACGGTGCTCAGCACATGCAGCGTGATCGCCACTGTCATCCTCTACCTCCGTTTGCTCGAATGTTTGTTCCTAGCCGGCAAACTTGGCGCGCCGTTCAGCCACGCCGTAGGGATCCTCGTGGATGATCACCTCGGCGCCCGGAAAAGCTTCCCGCAGCTGCGTTTCCACACGGTCGGCGATGTCGTGGGCCTGCCAAAGCGTCATGCTGCCCTCCAGCTCCAAATGTAACTGCATGAAGGTGGTGGGGCCGGCCCCGCGGGTGCGCAGGTCGTGCATGCCCTTAACCTCTGGGTGCGAGCGCACGATGTGCACGATCTTCTCCCGCGCCTCATCTGGAAGCTCGCGGTCCATCAGCATGTCCATGGAGCCGCGCACAATCTGGATGGCGCTCTTGATCAGATAGGCGGCGATGGCAACCGCGAACAAAGGATCAGCCCAGATCCAGCCCAAATAGCGGGACAACAGCAGGGCGACGATGACAGCACCATTGATCAGCAAGTCTCCCACATAGTGTAGGGCGTCCGCCTGAATCGCCACGCTGCCGGTGCGTGCGATGACCCGCTTCTGCAGGGTCACCAGCGCCAGAGTCAGTACGATCGCCAGCACCATGACGGCAATGCCAATGCCGGTGTCCGCTACCGGCCGGGGGGTTACCAAACGCTGGCCCGCCTCGAACAGCAAGAACACCGCGGACCCGGTAATGAAGGCGGCCTGGGCCAGCGCGGCAAGGGGCTCGGCCTTACCGTGACCGAATCGATGATCACGATCCGGCGGCACCAGTGCTTGGCGCACCGCGACCAGAGTGACCAATGAAGCACCCGCGTCCAGCACCGAATCCAGCAGCGTCGACAATAACGCCACCGAGTCCGTGGCCAGCCAGGCCACGGTCTTCGCCACGATCAGGATGCTCGCCACGGCCACCGATGCCGTGGCCGCCAGCCGCATCAGGCGCCCTTGCTCTGGCCCGAACCCGACCAAGCGGGAGCTCGCGGACCGCAATTGCTCTGCCATCACTCGGATTCCGTCACAGCGCGGAGCGCCATGATACGAGGCCGCGCGGGGTGCGCCTACCGCTGCTCTTCCGCGGTGGCGCAACGGATGCAAAGTGTCACTGCTGGATCGGCCTCGAGCCGCCGGGTGGAAATTGGCTCGCCACAGCGCAGGCAGTAACCGAACTCGCCACTCTTGACGCGCTCGAGCGCCGTTTTAACCCTCGCCAGGTCTTGGGCCCGGCGTCGACTGGCGTCCCTGGCGAACTCCTCACGCTGCATCGCGGCGGCTCGTGACAGCCGTCCCATGCGATTTCCATCGGCATCCATGACCTCGCTGTCGTCACTCGAGGCATGGCGCACCGCATCGATGAGCTCCTGGCGCCTCACTTCCAGGCGCGCGCGCAGGCGGTCTACTTCCGATTGCGAAAACTCCGTCACAATGTTACCCCCCGGGTTCCGGCTGGGAGGCTCCCGCGGCGCTGCTGCGCCCGCGGGTTGATTCAGTCCCGAAGGGCAGGCAGTGCGGTCCGGAGCCGGGCCAGCATTCGTTGCAAATGGTCGTCGTCATAGGGCTCCGGGGCCCCGACGCACCAGATTGGCCGTGGCCACGCGCAATCGCTGCGGTAGCGCACCACGTGATGAACGTGCAGCTGCGAAACCACGTTGCCGAGCGCAGCCACATTGAGCTTGTCGGCACCGAATTCGCGTGCCAGTGCCTGTCCGACCTTGCAGGACTCCCGCATGAGCTGCGTCCGGTCGGACGCGGCGAGTTGGTGGATCTCGGTCACATCCTCCCGCTCTGGGACCAAGATGAGCCAAGGGAAACGGGAGTCGTTCATGAGCAGCGTCCGACATAGATCCCCGCGGCCAAGATCGAAGCAATCCTTCCGCAAGCGCTCATCGAGGACGAAGCTCATGGCTTAACTCTAGCTCATGGGGCTGAAGGGTTTCGAGGAAACCTCGAGCCTGAGCACGACGTCGCCGCACTCAGCCGGCGCCCAGGATCCAACCCTCTAGGCCCCGGTGCCCGACTGCAGCGTGCGCACGAAAGCATCGGCCTCGGCGATGGCCCGATCCAGATCCCGCAGCAGCGCGTCCACGTTACTTTCGACTCGCGATAGCTCGCCCCGCAGCGACGCGATGGCACGAGCGTTCAAGTTGTGCTTGAGAAACAGCACTTGATCACGGAACACGGCGAGCACCGAGGTCATGCGCTCCTCGGCTCGGTGCATGGCGGTGATTAGCGTTTCATAGCGGGCGCGAGTCTGCTCGAGCTGACGCTCGCTGTTGGCGCGTAGCGCTGAGTTCGAATAGAGGTCCAGCTCGTCTTCCCACTCCTCGAACAATGCCTTCGACACGCGCTCCACGTCGTCGATACGGCTCCGAACCGCCTCGGCGCGACGTTCGCTGACGTCGTACTCGTCTTGTAGTCGTTCGTACGCCGCCTGCAGGTCACCGCCCTGATAGCCGGTAACGGCCTGGAACTCTTCCAGGGCGCTGCGGAACTGCTCGCCAGCCTCTTGCTGAGCCTCGCGCGCGTCATCGACTCGCGCTACCAATAGGTCCCGCTTCTCGTATCCCAACTTCTCCATGGTCGAGAAGTAAGCGCTTTGGCAGCCTGCGGCGGCCAGAGCTGCCAGCGCCAACAAGGCAAGTCGCATGGGTGCCCTCTTTGGAGTTTCCTGCCCACGGCTGCCCAGAATAGCGTATGCGGGAAGCCAACCCGAGTACTTCACCAGAGCTCGGGGCCCTGATGAACTAACCGGGCATATGGGCGCCGCGAGCGCGTTGCACAGCCTGGATCGATCTGAGGAAATCGATGGTATCGGCTTCGTCGGCGCGCTTGTCCACACGATAGCCGCGCACCCGAGCAAAGCGCAGGGCCAGACCGCCCGGATACTGGGAGCTGTCCTGAATGTCGTTGAAGGCAATCTCCACCACCAGCTCGGGTCGAACCTGGACGACGGCACCGTCCCGCGCCACTTCACGAGCGAGCAGCGACTGCGTCTGCCAACGCAGGAGCTCGTCGGTCAGACCCTTGAAGGTCTTGCCCACCATCACGAAGCCACCACCGACATCACGGGCACCCAGGTGTAGATTGCTGAGCCAGCCCCGGCGTCGGCCGCTGCCCCACTCCACCGCCAGCACCACCAGATCCGCCGTGTGAGTGGGCTTGATCTTGAGCCAACCTGATCCGCGATTGCCGGCCTCGTACCGGGCCGCCAGCGACTTGGCCATGACGCCTTCATGTCCGGCCGCCAAGGCCGCGTCCAGGAAAGCCTGAGCCGCCTCCGGATCGCCTGTCTGCATCCGCCGTACTCTCGCCCCCTCTGGAACTTCCGCCGCCAACCGTCGATAGCGCTCGGCGCCAGTGAAATCCAGCAAGTCGTCTCCGTCCGCGTGCAGGCAGTCGAAGAAGAACACGCTCAGTGGCAGCTCGCGACGGCTTTGTTCCACCCCGAGCCGGCGACCGAAGCGACGCATGGTGACCTGAAACGGCAGCGGGGCGCCATCGCCGCGCAGTGCGATGGCTTCCCCATCCAGCACCAGTGTGCGCGCCGGCAAGGCCGCCACCTGCTCTACCACCTCTGGCACTCTCGCGGTCACTTCGTGCAGTTGGCGGGTATAGACCCGAACTTTGGTGTCGTGCTTGTGCACCTGTATTCGGGCGCCATCAAGTTTGTACTCGAAAGCAGCCTCTCCAAGGCTCGCCAACGCGGCCGCCGGGTGTTCCGCAGTCTGAGCCAGCATGGGCTTCAGGGGATTCATCAGCTCGAGCTTGAATTCTCCCAGGGCCCCCCGACCCCGCTCAGCCACCGCCATGGCCACCGGCACCGGACTCCCCGCCAGCATCACAGCGCGCCTCAGCTCCGCCGGAGGCAGGCCCCAAGCCGCACCCAGCGCCTCCACCAGCACCCCTTCCAGGGCGCCCTGGCGCAGCTCCCCCAACAGCAGTCGCGCCAGGAAGTCACGCTCCGGGTCGGTGGCCGTCGAGAACAAGGTGGCCAGACGCCCACGTCGCGCCGCGGAGGAGCCGGGGCCCGTGAGCGCTGCCACTTCATCCAACGCCCGGTCCACGTCCCGCAACGACGCCCGTGGCGTCGGGCTTGGCGCCCCAACTGCCGCCATGGCGTCGCGCACCAGGGCAGGCCCGACACCGATACGGCCTTGCCGCAAGGTGCCCTGCAGATAGGCCACCGCCAAGGGCACCTGGTCGGCCGGCAGCGCCCGCAGGCACTGCGCCAGCCGCCTGACCTTGCCCAGCCGACTGCGAGTAGCCATCACCTCACTGGATGCGGTAACCAGGGTACTCAGCAGCGCCATGCCGAATCCCTGCCTGAGCTTTTCGGACCGCGACAGCGACGCCGCGCATCGGATTGCTGTTCCGGGCGGGGCCCACCGCCGGGATCCCAGCGATTGCTGAAGCGAGAGCAATGGGCCTTCACGACTGCTCCAGTGACCGCAGCAACCGAGCGACCCCTGGGTCGCCGGGAAACAGCTGCTCCAAATCGCGAGCGTAGCGCCGCGCCTGCGCAGGGCGACCCAGCCCCTGCAGATAGAGCACCAAGGCCTGCAGGATCTCGGCGTCCGCCGGACGGCGCCGCGCCGCCGCCTCCAACACGATGATCGCCCGCGCCGGATCGCCGCTGTCATGCAGCGCGACCGCGTACACGTAGGCGAAGCGCGTTTGCTCCGGCGCGCCCTCTGCCGCCGCCTCCAGGTGATCCAAGGCCTGCTTGCGCTCGCCGGCGCGCACCAGTGCCAGGCCGAGCGCATGCTGCAGCGAGGGGGCGCCGGGCGCCTGGTCCAGACCCTGGCGCAGGATGGCCACCGCGTTCGCCTCTCCACCCGTGGATCGATACAGGTCGGCGAGGCCCACATAGGCCGGCACGAAATGAGGGTCCAGGGCCAGCGCAGCTCGATACTCGACTTGCGCTGCCACCGTGTTGCCGAGATCCCCGTAGTACCCTCCGAGATTGGTGCGGGCCTCGGGCCGCTCCGAATTGACCCGCTGAGCCGCGACGAACTCTTCGCCAACCGCCTGCAGTTTCTCCCGCAATGGATTCGGGACGGGTTGGTCTAGCAGCGAAATCAGGCTGTCGATGGCTTGGATTCTCACGCCGAGAACTGGATCGTCCAGCAGCGCCAGCCCAAGCTGAGCCCGGACCGCCAGCGGCAGAGCCGAAAGCGCGCCGCCCACGGCGCCACGCACCAGCGGGTCCTTGTCGGCGGCGGCGGGCCCCAGAGCGCTCGCCAGTCGCGGACCTGGATACGCCGCCAGTGCCTCCAGCGCCGTGGCCCGGGCGATGGCGGGCTGGCGGCGGTCGTTGGCCAGGGCAGCAAGCAACGCCGGGGCTTGCAGGCTTCCCTCGCGCCCCGCTTGCAGCGCGGGGGCGAAGCTGGGGCGACGGGTACCCGCCTCTCCATACCAGACCCGGGCCTGCTGATCCAGCACCTCGATCTCCAGGTCCTGGTGACAGTCGGCACAGGCATTCGGGGTCCCCAGACGCAGCGTCAGGTCCGGTCGCGGTATTCGAAAGCTGTGGTCGCGCCGGGGATCCACCACCATGTAGGTGCGCTCCGGCATATGACAGCCGAGACAATCGGCGCCCACGGACTCGGCTGGGTGGTGATGATGCTCGGTAGTGGCGAAGCGCCGCGCCTCGTGACATTGCAAGCAGACCGCGGCTCCAGGAGCACGCAGCTCGGTGCTGTGGGGATCGTGGCAGTCGCTGCAGGTCACGCCGGCACGGTACATTCGGCTTTGCAGGAACGAGCCGTAGACGTAGACCTCATCCAGAATCTGGCCATCGGCGTGATACAGCCCCGGCCGCAACAGCGCTGGCAGATGGGAGTCCATGAGCGGCTGCCCAGCTTGGGGGTCAGCGGCGATGGTGCTGCGGCGGGAGTGGCAGGGTGCGCAGGTATCGATCTCCTTGGACGTGGTCCGGGGCCTGCTGCGTCGAGGTAGACCGGTGCCCGGATCGGTGCGCCAGCCAATGTCTTGACGTTCGTCGAAGTGCACGGGCAAGCCGTTGTCGGCGCCCTGCCCACCGGCGCGGACCCAGTCCAGGTGGTCAGAGCCGGGACCGTGGCAGGCCTCGCAGGCCACGTTGATTTCGCTCCAACGGGTGTCGTAGCTGTCGGTGGTGGGGTCATAACGCTTGCCGAGGTCGGTGGAGTGGCAGTCCGCACACATGTAATTCCAGGTCTGGTCGGGCCCGGTCCAGTGCAGGGGATCGCCGGCGGCCGGGGGACCTTGCGGATAGAGATGGAACCAGCGTTGGCCGCCCTCGTCGGCGGGGCGAGTGTCCCAAGCTATGCCCAGGGCCTGCAGGCGCCCATCGGGAAAGGGAATCAGATACTGCTGCAGCGGATACCACAAAAGTGTGGCTGATGCGAAAGCTCTCGAGGGCGCCGTCAGGTCCGTCGGTGCGCACCAGGTAGCTGCCATCCTCGCCCCGGTAGAAGGTCGACGTGATACCAGCGAAGCTCACCGAAACATCGCCGAAATCGCCCAGCACCGAATCCTCGCTGGCCTCCGCCATGGCTCGCTCGTGGTGGGAGCCACGCCACCCCGCGTAGCTCTCGGCATGGCACTCGGCGCAGCGACTGCTGCCAACGTAGCGGTCGCCCTCTGCACCAGCCGCGCTCGCGCCGAACCACGAGCTGGCGGCGAGAATTCCGATGCAGGGAATGGCCGCAACGATGCTGCGCATGTCTTGAGATCCTCATTGCGGCGGTCGCTGAGTGCCTGCACCGCCAAACCTGCCAGCGTATCTGCTCGCCCACTGTTGCACGGGCGATGGTAGCTTCGGCAATGCTACAGTCCGACCCATGAACCGACCATCAGCCGTGCCAGCAACATCGGATGCCGAACCCGGCTACGGTAAGGGCGGGATTGCTCCTCGGCTCCAATGCGACCTGGAAGCGCTGGAGTCATTCGTGAGATCGTACCCGCGCCTTATTGTGCTCAGCGGTGCCGGCATCTCCACCGAATCCGGAATCCCCGACTATCGGGACCGGGAAGGTGACTGGAAGCACGCGCCGCCGCTGATGCTGCAGCAATTCTTGAGCAGCGAACTAGACCGCCGTCGTTATTGGGGACGCAGCCTGCTCGGCTGGCCTCGCATCGCTGGCGCCGAGCCCAACGCAGGACACCGGGCTCTGGCCCACCTGGAGGCCGGCGGTTGGATCGAGTTGTTGGTGACCCAGAACGTGGACGGCCTGCACCAGCGCGCCGGCAGCCGCGCGGTGGTCGACCTGCATGGACGCCTCGACACGGTGAGCTGCCTGGCCTGCGGCGATAGCCGGTCCCGCGCGAGTATTCAGGCTCAGCTGGTCGCGCTCAACCCAGGCTTGCTGAGCCTTGAGGCGGCTATGGCGCCCGACGGTGATGCCACAGCTGGGCGAGAGGACTGGAATAGCGTACGCATCCCCTCATGCGGCGTCTGCGGCGGCGGTCTGCTCAAACCCGATGTGGTGTTCTTCGGGGACTCGGTGCCGAGAGAGCGTATCGAGAAGGTCATGGCGGCGCTGCAACGGGCTGACGCTCTACTGGTGGTGGGCAGCTCGCTCATGGTGTTCTCCGGATTCCGGTTTTGCCGGGCGGCGACAACGCTCGGAAAACCCATTGCGGCCCTCAACCTGGGCCGTACCCGAGCCGACGGGCTATTGGCCTTGAAGGTGGAGGGCGCTACCGGGGAAATGCTCTCGGCGCTGGTGTCGCGGCTCAGCGCAACGGCGCAGCCCGCTATCTAGGAAATCCGCTTACCACCCCGGACCATCCCGGCGCTCCCCAGGTTTGGCCGGGCTGGTTGCCCACAAATCATGCGCCATGCGGATTGCGGTTTCGCGGCCCCCGTAATAGCGCGGCAAGCGGGCGACGCCTTGGTAGCCCATGCGGTGATAGAAGAGCTGGGCGTTGCGATTGACCGCTCGCACTTCCAGATAGACGATGGAAATCCCCGCCACCAGCGCCGACTGCTCGAGCCACTCGAGCAGACTGCGGCCAATGCTGCGGCCTTGCTGCTCAGGCGTCACCGCGATCAGGTTCAGGTGGGCGAACTCCATACCGAAATACATCACCGCGAAGCCCACCAGGCGCCCGCCCAGACGCGCCGCGAGCACTGTCGTCTCCGGGTTGCGTATGCTGCGCGTCACCCGGTCGGAGGTCCACGACCAACCCAGCCCGGCTTCAATCAAGTCCCGGGACATGACGGCGATCCGCCCAGACTCGGAGACGTGCGCCAGGGCGATCTGTAAGCTTCGGGGAACTTCCCTCACGAGCTCACCTGCTCCAGCTCGGCTATGTCAGAGCATAAACGCCAACTGCCCATCTCGCACGGTCGCCTTGGTTACCAGTTGTTACTGGGCCCGGCGGCGCGCTTCTTTCCGGCAGCCTCGGGACGCTACCGAGTCGAGGTCGGCCTTAGCCGTCTGGGCGCGGACTTCGGTAACGCGGAGCGCGACGCCCAGGCTTTCCAGCTCGACCGGGCTTGGCGCCGCTACCGCCGCGAGAAGGGTCGAATTCGGCGAGCCAACTACTCGAGCTACATCGGCGTCCTGCCCGAGCGCGAGACGCTGCTCCGCGCCGCCACCCGAGCGATCGTTCGGCGACTGGCACTCGAGCACCCGCAGTGCTTTACGCTCACCGAAACGGCTGAGGGTGCCGAGTTGCAGTGTCGGCTAAGTGGCGAGAGCCTGCATTTCGACGCCAACGGGTGCCTGCGCAGCACGAGCGGTGGCGGACCGCACCTCGGTGGAGAACCGGAGTACGTGGATGCCTTGGATGCCCTCGCCTGCCAAATTCAAGAGGATTCGGCCGTAGTCGCGGTGACGCCGAACGGCTCCGATCAGCTGGTCGCCGTTCACGTCTGCTTCCCAAGCCATTGGAGCCCCGCCGCCAAGCTCGGCGGCAGCTTTGCCGCGGTGCACGCGCCGGTGCCAGATTTCGAGCGGATTGCCGCCCGCGCCACGCCGCTGCTGAAGCATCTGGTCACCGGTGGAGACTTCATTCGTTTCGTGTGGGGCTTGGTACCCGACCGGCTCTTGGACCACCATCCGAAACGCCGAGCGGCGGGGAGCTGGCAGGGTCGCGGCGCACCTTGGCTGCGGGTAGAGCGTCAGGTGACCTTGGCGCTCCCTGAAGCTCGAGGCTTCTTGTTTCTCATCCGCACCTACCTATACCCACTGCATACTTTGAGTGCCGATGAACGCCAAGCCCTGGCGCAAGCGGTTGCCGGCATGTCCGCCAGTGCCCTGGAATACAAGGGTCTGTCTGGCCGCCGTGACCAAGTGATGGCGTGGCTTCTGGAGCAGTGAGCTCGCTGGCAGAAGATGCAGCCGACATTCAGTGGCCATTGGGCGAGACCACTGCGTTCTGTAACATGTTGCCTGCCGAGGCCGAAAAGCGCTCTGGATGCTGAAACTGGCCGCGCGGGGAAGTTCATGGCTGAGCAGCAGAAGATGAAGATCCGCATCGTGATTCGCGCGCCCAGCGGCGAGATTCACGAGCCAGAGGACGATGCCCGACTGCAGCTCACCTTGGGCCACGAGGAGCCGGAGCGGAGCCCAGAACGGGCTGCCCCAAGCCGGCCACCGCTCATCCTGACGCTATCGGTGTTGACCCTGACGCTAGTCGCCGCAGCCGGCGCCTGGTATCTGTGGCCCTTCCCGGGACAGGCCACCGCGCCGCTGGCCGTGTCCGATGCACCAGTGTCGGAGTCCAACGCCGAGCCTGCGGTCGATCCCTTGGCCACCCAAGCAGCGGCGCCGCTCGCGAGCTCGGCACCGCCTGCTACCGGTGATCCCGCATCAGCACCCGAGCCGGAGTCGGCAATGGAGGAAGTCTCGCAATTGGTCCCATTGGCCACCGCCGGCGCTGGCCAGGGGTCAGCGTCACCGGTGCCAGTGGGTGACGCTGCCGAAGCGGTTCCCCTGGCAGCTACCGCTGGCAGCGAGGACGCTCGACCCGCGGCAGCGAATGCAGGGGGTACAAGCGATGACAGGGTCGCGGCGAACACCGTCGCGTCCCTCGCCCCGCCAGAACCCGACGCGCCGCCGACTCTGGGCGACCAAGCCCCGTTGCAAACGGCCAGCCGGCCTGCGCTCGAGGCGGCATCACCCGAGACGGCGCGCCGATCCGCGCCGGTCGACCCTGAGGACTCCACGGCGGCCGCAGATGGAGCAGCGGCTAACGCTGGCTCATCACCGCCTTCAGGCCGGGCAGATACTGTC
>CAZLYT010000204.1:0-1851 GCA_964563515.1 uncultured Candidatus Competibacteraceae bacterium
GTCGATGTGCTGCCCGAGGCCTGAACGGCGACGCTCGAAGATCGCCGCGGCGAGCGCGGCCACCCCGAACCGCGGGGTCACGAAGTCCGTGTACGCGCCCCACGGACCGGCGGGCGGACGGTCGGGCCAGCCGGTGACGCCGTGCAGGCCGGAGAGCGCCGAGCCCTGGTAGCCGACGCCGCGATAGGGCGCGTCGGGTCCGGTCTGGCCGCGCAGGCAGGTGCTGAACATGATCAGCTCCGGTCGTGCCGCGCTGAGCGTCGGATAGTCGAAGCCTAGCCGCTGCATCGCGCCCGGCGCGAAGCTCTCCATCACCACGTTCGACCACGTGATCACCCGCTGCGCGAGCTCGCGACCCGCCTCGCAACCGAGGTTGACGGAGGCGCTGAGCTTCGAGCTGTTGAAGTTCGCGTAGAACTGTGAGCGGTCGATGCCCGGGACGCCGTCCTTGAACGGATGCGCGTTGCGCAGCCCGTCCGGGCGGCCGACGAACTCCAGGCGCACGACCGTCGCGCCGTGATCGGCGAGCGCCTTGCTGCAGAGCGGGCCCACGCCGATCCACGCGAAATCGGCGACGCGCACGTCGGCGAAGGCCTCGCCACGCGGCGCGGCCGGTGCGTCCGGGAGCTCCGGCGGCCGACTGCGGGCCCGGTCCACCAGCGGCTGGTCCGCGCCGAGCCGCGGGGCGGGAGACCACGGCCCCGGCGGCGTGCGGCTGAGCAGTGCCGCCGCTCGCGGATGGGTGCGTCCGTCGATCTCTCGCCAGAACTCGCGCTCGCGCAGATGCGGGTCCGTGAGCAGGTCGGCGGTCGTGTGAATCGGCGCGACGTACAGCCGGTGCTGTACCGCCCAGCGCATGAGCTGTTGCTTCGTCTTCGTGCGGACGAGCGCGACGATCTCGGCGCGGGCGCGCTCCACGATCGCCGGGTCGAGCTCGCCGTTCGCGAGCGCGATCTCCCACGTCATCCAGTCGACTGCACGCAACGTGTCGTCGAGCGGCGCCTCTTCGTGGCGCCATGCCAGCGCGGCGGCCCATGTGCCCGTGCGCCCGCTGGCCAGCTGCGCGCTGACATAGCCGTCGGCGCACTCGAGCACGGCGGGCACGGCACCGCCGGCGACGCGGCCGGTTCGCGGCTGGTCACGCTCGGCGCCGGTGAGCGGGGGGTCCCCGCCGGTATTCGGTGGGAAGCCCGTCGCCTGCATGAGCGTCCACACGATCGCGGCCTGCATCGAGACGTCGAGGTACTGTCCGCACCCCGAGCGCGCGCGCTCATTGAGCGCGATCACGGCGTCCGCCGCGGCCTGCACGCCGCCGTGGAACGCCGCCTGCGGGAAGCCAACGGGCAGGGGCGGCCGGTCGCCGTCGCCCTGCAACCCGAGCAGGCCGCCGGCGGCCTCGATCGTGAGCTCGGTGGCGGGGCGCGCGGCGTGCGGTCCGTGCTGTCCGTACGGCGTCACCGAGACGTAGACGAGCGCCGGGTTGAGTGCGCAGAGAGCGTCGTGACCGAGCCCGCGCCGCGTCATCGTGCCGGGATCGAACGATTCGATCAGGACGTCGGCGTCCGACGCGAGCCGTCGCAGTCGCATCGCATCGGCCGGAACGTCGAGGTCCAGCACGACGCTGCGCTTGCCGAGGCCGACCGCGGCCCAGTACAGCGAGCGGTCGTCGGCGTTGGGAGCGCGGTCGTCATCGAAGGGCGGCAGCGAGCGCGCGGGCGTGCCGCCGGGCGGCTCGACCTTGATCACCTCGGCCCCGAGATCGGCGAGCGTGCGGCCGGCGAGCTCGGCTCGCTCGGTCGCGAGGTCGATCACGCGGATGCCCGCGAGCGGGGGAGGCGAGGTTGCGCCGTC
>CAZLYT010000205.1:0-4251 GCA_964563515.1 uncultured Candidatus Competibacteraceae bacterium
ACGACCAGCACCACCGCGCCGGCGGCGATGCCCACGGCGGCGTTGGCAAGCGCCGGGGCGAGTGCCGCCATTATGCCGCTCATGCCCGCGCTCAGGTGGTGAATCCAGCCCTCGATGATGGGCAGACCATGAACCAGAATACCGCCGCCGACCAGAAACATGGCCGCGGTGCCCAGGATGGACAGACCCTTCATCAGATAGGGGGCCGCCCGGAGAATGCCGCGCCCGGTGGCCCGCTGCAGACGATCGATTGCGCCCTCGCCGCCCTTGTTGCTGAGATACAAGCCCAGATCATCCAGCTTGACGATGCCCGCCACCAGGCCGTAGACACCGACGGTGATGACCAGGGCGACCACGCTCAGAACCGCCACCTGAGTGCCCAAGGGCGCCTGCGCCACCACACCCAAAGTGATGGCGATGATCTCCGCGGAGAGGATGAAGTCGGTGCGAATCGCGCCCTTGATCTTCTGCTTCTCGACCTTGACCAGATCCACCGTAGGATCCGCGACCGCGGTGACAAGCTCGGCGTGGTGCGCCCGATCCTCCTCCTTGCTGTGCAGAAATCGATGCACCAGCTTTTCGAAGCCCTCGTAGCAGAGGAAAAGACCGCCGAGCATCAGCAGCGGGGTCACCAGCCAGGGCGCGAAAGCGCTGATCCCCAACGCCGCCGGCACCAGGATTACCTTGTTCAGCAAAGAGCCCTTGGCCACCGCCCAGACCACGGGCAGCTCCCGCTCGGCGCGAACTCCGGTGACCTGTTGCGCGTTCAGCGCCAGGTCGTCGCCCAGCACGCCGGCGGTCTTCTTGCCGGCGACCTTGGCGAGCACCGAGACGTCGTCCAGCAAGGTGGCGATATCGTCGAGAAGGGTAAGCAAGCTAGCGCCAGCCATGACGCGGCTCCTATCCGGCTCGATGACTCATTGAGTGCCATCCTGACACCAGGGCGGTCTGGCGGGAGGCGCCGCGGGCCCACCAACACAAGCATAGGCGGCGATTCGACGGCAGGATCTCTCCGGCGCGGCTCATAGTGAGCCGTCTTGATACAAGTGGCTGCGGGTCCAAGCTATGTCGTTGCAGCCTCGGCCAGCGAACAAGACTTGATAGAGCTGCAAGATTCCGGCGTTGAAGGAGGCTTCGGAGCTCGCCAGATAGAAGCGCCAGGCGCGAACGAACACCGGATCGAACATCTCCAGCACCTTGTCTTGTGCCGCTTCGAACTTCTGCATCCAGTGCCGCAAGGTTAGGGCATAGTGCAAGCGCAGGTTCTCCACATCTAGCACCGAGAAGCCATACGGGGCAAACAGCGTCATCATCTGCTCGAGGGATGGGGAGTAGGCGCCGGGGAAGATGCGCCGCTCGATCCAGGGGTTCATGGGGCCGGGGCGGTCGGTGCCGATGTTGTGGATCAGGCCCCGGCCGTTGGGGGGCAAACAGCGACGCATCACCCTCCCCAGCTCGGGATACCGCTTGGGCCCCACGTGCTCGAGCATGCCCACTGACACGAAGGCGTCGCATTGGCTATCGATCTCCCGATAGTCACCGTCGATAAACTCCACCGCCGCGCTCAACCCTTCGCGTTGGGCGCGTTCCCGGGCCAGCTCGAGCTGCGCCTTGGAAATATTGAAAGCACGAACCTTGACGCCGTAGTGGCGCGCCATGTACATCGCCAAGGCACCCCAACCACAGCCCGCCTCCACCACGCGCTCTCCGGGCTGCAGTCGGAGCTTACGGCAGACCAGCTCCATCTTGGCCGCCTGGGCCTGCTCCAACGTGGCCTCGGCGGTGGGGAAATAGGCGCAGGTATAGACCAGGTCCCGGTCTAGCCACAGCTTGTAGAAGTCGTTGCCGACGTCGTAGTGGCTGTGGATGTTTTCCCGCGCGTGGGCCAGCGAGCCGGAGCGTGGTCGGAGCAGCGCCGCCGTGGCGCGCCTCTTGATGCTGCTGGGCAGATCGCGGCGCAACCGCTGCACCACGTCCAGCACGCCTTCAAGGCCCTCTTCGAGGTGGATGCGGCCCTGAGCATAGAGCTCAGGAAACTGGTAGTCGGGCTGGCTGACCAAGCGCCAGAGGGCACCGCGGTCGCGAATGTGCACGTGGCACTCGGCCTTGACCCCGGGGGATGCGATCTCGGAGCCGTCCCAAAGCGTGAACGCGATCGGGGCCTTGCCCAGCTCTTCGACCACCCGGGCCAATAGCCGGCGCTCGAGGGCAAGTGACTGGCCGCTCGCCTGCGGCTGGGTATCTGGCATCTCCTCGAGGACGCCGTGTCCTCCCCGGGAAACGTTGCTGACTTGTCGCTCTTTAGCACTCATCTTTCCAGGCACTCATTTTTCGTTGGACCAAGGGGTGGGCGCTGCGTCGGCGACAATCGAGGGCGACCGGAGTAAGAGCGCACGAGCTCCTGGTCGAGACTCACTTCAGCTGTGCCTTCCCAGCTGTCGCCGACCCGCCCCGGATATCAGATCGACCTATCGAACATGGCTCCCTGTTGGCGGCTCGGAGGTCACATACCCGTGGCGGTGTCCATCTCCCAACACTCTGCCCCACCAAAACTACCAAGGACACGGCGTGGGTACCAAAGGTAGCAGATGGAACCACAGGCCATACGGTGATGGCTAAGCATCACACGCGCAAGAAGTTCTCGCGCTAGCCCTCCCAGGATGAACCACGCCTACATCCTAGTTGCACCGCGTCATTTGACCGGTTCCGTGGTCGAACGACTGCGACAGAGAGTTTTTTGACGCCCACGCAGAGGAGCCCAACATGCTGACATGGCGAGAAGTGAACGAGCTGGCGCACCACGGGAACCCGCCACCAGACCGAGAAGTCACCAAGACTGACGCGGAGTGGCGGGCACAACTGACTCCGGAACAATACCGGGTCACGCGGCAGAAGGGCACCGAAAGAGCCTTCAGCTCGCCCATGTGCAGCCGGTTCGAGCGGGGCCACTACGAGTGCGTATGCTGTGGCACACTGCTGTTCGACTCCAACGAAAAGTTCGAGTCGGGTTCGGGTTGGCCCTCCTTTACCCAGCCAGTCAAGGACAACGCCATCGCCTACCATGGCGACCGTTCCCACGGAATGAGTCGTATCGAGACCACTTGCAACACCTGCGGCGCACATCTGGGCCACGTATTCCCGGACGGTCCGGCACCCAGCGGATTGCGCTATTGCATGAACGCGGTGGCGCTGAAAAAAGCCTAGGGCGCATTGGGTGCGCAGGCGGTAACGCACCGTCTCGCTGTTGGACGGCGGATTACGCTGCGCTAATCCGCCCTACCGTCCCCACCCGCAAGTTTGTTGCGCAGCCGTCTCATGAACTGCTCGCAGCGTCGCAGCTGCGAGGCGCTGACGTACTCGTCGGGCTGGTGGGCCTGGCGGATGCTGCCGGGGCCACACACCACCGAGGGAATGCCGAGGGCGGCATGGTAGGAACCCGCCTCGGTGCCGAAGGCAACCTTGATCGCTTCGCCGGACGACGATAGCTCCTGTGCCATGACGGTGATGGCGGCATTGCGATCCGTTGCCAACCCTGGATAGGCCGAGCGACGAGCCAGCTCCACGCCGCACCGCTCGTCGATTGCCCGCATCGCTGGGCCGATCTCGTCTTCGAGCCAGCTTCGGATCAGCGACTCCGGGGCGCCGTCGTCCTGCTGTGGCAGCGCGCGGTACTCGAAGTCGACCTCACACAAGGCGGGAACGATGTTGACTTGGGTCCCGCCCCGAATCACCCCGGTGTGCACCGTGGCATGGGCCACATCGTAGTCCGGGTCGAAGGGGCCCTCGCTGGCATAGCGCCGTCCGAGCGCCGTCAGCCGGGTGACCAGCTCGGCAGCGTGCTCGACCGCATTGACATTCAACGGGGCCAGGCTGGAGTGCGCTGCGCATCCGTGAAAGCAAGCCCGGAATGCGCGGGAACCCTTGTGGCCGATGGCCACCCGCATCTCGGTGGGCTCGCCGACGATGCAAAACCGGGGGCGGTGAGGCATGCCCTGCATCGCCTCGATCAACCCGGGCACACCCAGGCACCCGACCTCTTCGTCGTAGGTGATGGCGAAGTGCAGCGGCTCCGCCAGAGTGGCCGCTGCGAATTCGGGTACGGCGGCCAGCACCACGGCCAGGAACCCTTTCATATCGCAGGCGCCACGTCCGTAGAAGCGGCCCCCGTCCTCGGTCAGCTCGAAGGGGTCGGTGCGCCAGTCCTGACCGTCCACCGGCACCACGTCGCTGTGACCGGATAGCAGAATGCCC
>CAZLYT010000206.1:0-1761 GCA_964563515.1 uncultured Candidatus Competibacteraceae bacterium
ATCGAAGGCCGCCACCAGGCTTCGAATCAATTGCTCGTCCACCTGCGGCATGTCCCCGAGACAGACCAAGGCGGCGTCGGTGGCAGAATTCACGGCATCGATGCCCCGGATCAGCGAGGTGCTGAGTCCTAGGTCGAAGTCTGGGTTGTAGGCGAACCGCACCGACAGATGTGCCAGCCGCTGCTCGACCGCCTCGCGTTGATGGCCGGTCACCACCACCACTTCACTCAGCCCGCAGCGGCACAGGGTGTTCACCACGTGCTCGACGACGCTGCGGCCTCCCAGGTCGAGCAAAAGCTTGTTTTGGGTGCCCATGCGCTGGGAGCGGCCCGCGGCCAGTACCACCGCCGAGACTCGACTGGGCGTGCCGACCGACAGGCCGGCTTGGTCGTCGCGGCGTCTTCTCAGACTGGCGGTCACTTCAGCCATGATGGCGATCGCGATCTCGGCAGGGGTCGCTGCCCCGATATCGAGTCCGATGGGTCCGTGGATTCGCGCCAGATCACTCTCGCCGACGCCTTCTGCGCGCAGGCGCTCGAGGCGCGCCGCCTGGGTGCGGCGGCTACCCAGCGCGCCGACGTAGAAGGCATCGGATGCCAGTGCCGCCTGCAACGCCGGGTCGTCGATCTTGGGGTCGTGAGTCAGTACCGCGATCGCGGTGCGGCGGTCGGGCTGCAGCCGAGCCAGGGCCGCGTCGGGCCATTCCCGGACCAGCGCCACCCCCGCAAAGCGCTCCTCAGTGGCGAAGGCGCTGCGGGGATCGATGACGCTCACCTGATAGCCGGCAATGCGTGCCATGTCCACCAGGGCCTGCGCGATATGCACGGCCCCCACCACCAGGAGTCGCGAGGGGAGGTCGAAGACGTGCAGGAAATAGTCATAGCCATCGAAGGTGACGGATTCGCTGCGCCCGCGCCCCAGCGCCGCTAAGGCGCGGGCCCTCAGGCCGTCGTCATCGAGCGAGGCGTCATCCGTGAGCACGAATTGGCGGCCATTACTCAGCCCGGTCACCAATACCGCTGGGATCGCGTCGCGACGAGCACGGCTAAGCTCCCCGAGCAGTGCCCGCTTCACACCACCGGCTCCACATAGATGCGGACGGTGCCGCCACAGGCCAACCCCACCGCCCAGGCCTCCTGGTCGGCCACACCGAACTCGAGCAGCTTTGCGCTGCCACTGCGGATAACCTGCAGCGCTTCCCGCACCACCTCGCCCTCGACGCACCCTCCGGAGACCGAGCCGACGAACTCGCCCCTGAGATCCACCAGCAGTTGGCTACCCACCGGACGGGGTGACGAACCCCAAGTGTCTATCACGGTGGCAAGGGCGACTTGGCGCCCCTCCTCCAGCCAGCGCTCGGCAGTTTCCAACACGTCGCTGCTCTCGAGAAGCATCCCATAACCCTTCGACTATCAGGTAGGCAGCGGTCCCACGTTAGGGTGCAATAGCGAACGCGTCATGCACTCCTCCGCCGCAGGTAGACGGGTACGCTGCGCTAACCCACCCGCTCATAGCCCGGTCCGAGGCGAGGCGGGTAGCACCTTCCATTTCGACACCACCCAAATCGCTTCTGGACGCCGCTGGTGGGGGTACGGCTCGGTCTGCGCCGCGCATTGTAGACCCGGCCCGGACTATCGATATCCCGTTGGCGGCTCCGGCCGGTTGTCCAGAATATCCTCGATACGCTCCATGATGTCCGGCGTCAGCCGTTCCAGAACCTCCAGCGCTTTCATGTTCTCGGTGACCTGCTGTGGCCGCGAG
>CAZLYT010000207.1:0-1859 GCA_964563515.1 uncultured Candidatus Competibacteraceae bacterium
TTTTCGGTGGATCCGACGGCGGGCGCTCCGCCTGGCATTGTGGCGCCTCCCGCCAGACCCGGAGCGGGAGGAGGTCAGCGAGTTGCTCGCCCAGGAGCTGGCGAGCTCCGACCCGGACGCTGTGTTGCGGTCGCTGCACCAGCGGCTTCTGACCGAGCCTGAGGCCTGAGACCTAGGACATCGCGCCAATGTTCGACTCAGGCGACCAGAGCGCGTGCGACCGCCGGCAGAGCGCTGTCGCGCAGCTAACCGCGTTCCAACGCTAGGCACGATGCCAGTCGCGATGGCGTGCGCGAGCGCACCCACTATCGGTGCCGCCAGGGAAGGGGCAAGTTGCGCTCCATCACGGCGTGTGCCGCTCCTAGCGACACTCTGTTCATGTTCCTAGTCTTGCGGCCGCCGCGGCGCATGTTGGTCACC
Source organism: uncultured Candidatus Competibacteraceae bacterium (assembly GCA_964563515.1). Lineage (GTDB taxonomy): Bacteria > Pseudomonadota > Gammaproteobacteria > Competibacterales > JAHEDQ01 > CAZLYT01. The sequence continues at coordinate 421 of CAZLYT010000207.1, forward strand.
CAACGAATCGTCACCGGCACTGATCTGAATTGACGATCGGAGTTGCTGCGCGCGCAGAGTCATGAAGGCGTGGGTCGCCAGGGTCCCCACGATCAATATCCCACCGATCCAGGTTTCCCTGGTGAGCTCCTCGCCCAGAGCGAGCCAGACCCATAACGGACCGAGCACGCTTTCCACGACCAGGAACAAACTGACTTCCGGTGCCGCCAGGTAGCGCGTTCCCGTCGACATGAGCAGCATCGCCAGCGGCCACTCGACGAAGCCCATGACGAAAAGAACCGCCATGGATAGCGCCGCGACCTGAAATAGCTCGGTCCACGGCAAGGCCATGAGCGCCAGCAGCAGGCCAGCCACCGCCACACTCAGCGCGCGCGGTAGATCCGGGTGTCGCCGCAGCACCGTCATGTTGGCGCCGAAACCGAAGGCGGCACCAAGTGCTGCCAGATCACCCGCGCTTGCGGTCCCCAGGGTGCCGGAAAAAACGATCGTCACCCCCACCATGACCACGACGATGGCAGCCCAGGTGCGCATTGCGACGCGCTCGCGCAGGAATAACCAACTCAGAAGCGCGGCACAGAAAGGTGCCGCTGTGAGAATCACCACCGCGTTGGCTACCCGGGTATAGAGAATGGCGAGCACAAACAGGCCGCCGCTGCTGGCGAGTAATGCTCCCGAGGCCATTGCGGCCGGAGCATGGCGGCGGATTTCGCGCCCGTTGATACGAGAAGCCCCCAGAATCAGCGTAGCGGCCAGCGCCGCAAACGCGCCTCGCCAGAACAGCACGTTGGCTGGCGTGGTGGCCGCCAGACGAATCAACAGCGCATCGAAGCTGAGTACCAGAACACCCAGGGCCACCAGGAGCAGGCCACGGCCATGACTTTGCAAGACAGGACTCCGGATCCACACACTAGTCCGCTACGACTGACGACAGTGGTGGCCCCGCCACCACGGCCGAAGTGCATCGGTGGCCGTCCTCGATACAGGGGGCGTGTGCCGAGGCACGGCCCGGCAACGACCTGGGCCGGCCCGATCAGTTCATGCAGTACACCAGGCAGTGAGCCGTCACGCACTTGGTACCAAGACTGTCTTAGTCGCGTATCAACGCCCGTCCCAATCTCCTGCCAGGGGAATCCAGCCAGAGTTGGGGCCGCCAAACGGGAGCTGATAATCGGCCGGACCACCGGCTAGGTTGTTCTTGAGCAGGAACCGTCCCGAGGCCGCATGGTAGACACCGAGGTCTGGAACGCCATCCCCATTCCAATCACCGACGACGGGGGCAGCGTTGAGCGGGCCATAACGGGTTGTCAAAGCGGTTCCGCCGCCAGGCGCCAGATCGTTGCGGAAGTGGAAACGGCCCGCCGCAGGATCGTACAGACCGATGCCGTCCTTGCCATCCAGATCCCAGTCACCGGCGAGCGGGACCCAGTTTCGACCCGTGG
>CAZLYT010000208.1:0-7592 GCA_964563515.1 uncultured Candidatus Competibacteraceae bacterium
CGCCTCGATCCCATTGAGCAACGGCAGCGAAATGTCGACCACCATGACGTCGGGCTGCAAGGCTGCGGCTTGTGCCACCAATGCCCGGCCGTCGCCAACGGTTCCGATCACGTCAAACTCGGGTGTCAACAGGCTGCGTAACCCTTCGACAATAATCTGATGGTCATCGGCCAACAACACACGTCCCCGACTCATCGCTCCCCCTTGTCTAGGGGTACACGTACCCCAATGGTGGGGCCATGGAGTTTCCCCGTGCAATACCGATGAGATCTAGCGCTAACGCAGGCTGCACGACAAAGCGCGGACGGGACGTGGACGCCACCACCAGCCCCCACTATAAGACGAAAGTCCTATCGGTATTAGCCTAAGGTCCAATAGTATTCCTGATTTCGCTGTCACACACTTGTTTCCGCATTTCTTACCTTTCGCGCAGCGTGTGCAATGGCACTGCACTCGCGTGGATGGTCGCCGAAGAGCCGGTGCTGGAGCGCAATATTGCCATCATGGGGCAGTGGCGCTTGCTGAACAGCGGGGGGTGAGCCGGACGCTGTCATTGCACGATCCCATGCAACGGAATCGCTGTGACCCCATCATGAAGAAAACAGCACTCGCACTCGTGGGTACCCTGGTGCTTGTGGGCCTTGTCGCGATGGGTGCGGCCGATGCGCAGGACGGGCACACATCGCCACCGCAAGGCACGCTCACCTTGCTGCGGCCGGACTTCCTCTTCAAGGGTGCGGCTGGCCGAACGGTTGCAGATTCCGATCCCGCGACCTTCCCCCAAATCGTGCGCCCACCCAAGGGCGCGCCCAATATCGTGCTGGCCCTGCTCGACGATGTCGGTTTCGGGCAGTTCAGTGTCTTCGGCGGCAGCGTGCCGTCGCCGGACATGGAGAAACTCGCCGCGCAGGGATTGCGTTACAACCGCTTTCACACGACCGCGCTGTGTTCGCCGACGCGCGCCGCCCTGCTCACCGGTCGCAACCATCACATGGCCGGGACGGGGGTCATTACTGAAATGGCATCGGGTTATGATGGCTACATCGGTATCATTCCCAGAAGCGCCGGCAGCGTCGCCGAGATCCTGCGACAGCATGGCTACGCCACCGCCTTTGTCAGCAAGAATCACAACACCCCCGCCTGGGAAACGAGTGAAATCGGTCCGTTCGACCGCTGGCCAAACGGTTTGGGCTTTGACTACTTTTACGGCTTCAACGCTGGCGACACGAGTCAGTACGAACCGATCCTCTACGAGAATCACACGCGGGTGTCGCGGTCCACGGAGCCCAACTACCACCTGTCGACAGACATCGCCGACAAGTCGATCGCCTGGATGCAGAAGGTGAAGGCCATCGACCCCGATCGGCCGTTCTTCCTCTATGTCTCCACCGCCGCTACCCACTCACCGCACCACGCGCCGAAGGAGTGGATCGACAAGTTCAGAGGGAAGTTCGACATGGGGTGGGACACGTATCGCGAGCAGACGTTCGAGCGCCAGAAGCGACTCGGCGTGGTTCCGCAGGACGCCAAGCTCACGCCGCGCCACCACGTCGTGCCCGCATGGGACTCGGCCAACGCCGACCAGAAACGGCTCTATGCGCGCCTGATGGAGGTCTTCGCGGCCTACGGCGCGCATATGGACCATGAGGTCGGACGCGTGCTGGGATGCCGTGGCGAAGCTCCCCGACGCCGACAACACGATGGTCATCTACATCGTCGGCGACTACACGCCGCCGTTCAAATTCACCGGCAAGCTCGGCACGGTGACCGTCGAACTGAAATGAAAGGACGAACCATGAAAACCAGATTTTTGAGCGGCGCGCTCAGTTTGTTGTTGGGCGCTTCAATCGTGACACTCACTCACGCTGCCGACGAATACACCTTCAAAGGCGGCTTTCCGACACCCGAGACGATCCAGCAATCTCATGACGACTCGGACCTGAACCGCGCGATCCAAGCCTACCGGTTCTTCTATCCGACAGTGTCGATGGAAGGCACGATGCAAGGCCAGCGTGACGCCGGCGCGGAGGACAACAAAAGCGTCATGGTCCTGGCGGGCGGGCCCCGCCACCTCTTGTTCACCGGAAATTCCGACACACCCTACCTGGGCGGGGTGTTCAATCTGAAGCAGACCGGGCCGATCGTCATTGAACTGCCTCCCGGTCCCTTCCTCGGCATCATCAACGACCATCATTTCCGCTGGGTCCACGACATAGGCCTGCCGGGCGACGATGCCGGCAAGGGCGGCAAACACCTCATCCTGCCTCCTGGCCATCAGGGCGAGACGCCCGCGGGCTACTACACGGCGGGTTCACAGACGAACCTGATTCTCGTCGCGGCGCGTGCGCTGCCCCCTGGGGGCGACATGAACGCCGCTTTGGATGCGCTGCGCCAGATCAAAATCTACCCGCTGGCGCAGGCCGCCAACCCACCCGCATACCAGTTTATCAACCGGACTAACGAAAAAGTCGATGTCACGCTGCTGCGGTGGGAGGACAACCTGCAGTTTTGGGAAAAACTCCACAAGGTCGTCCAGGAGGAACCGCCGACGGAGGAATTCCGGCTCATGCTCGGCCTGCTGATCGCGCTCGGCATCGAGCAGGGCAAGCCCTTCGCGCCGGACGCGCGCATGAAGGCAATCCTGGAGCGGGCCGCGAACATCGGACGTGACCAAATGTTGATAACCGGCTTCGGCAGCAATCGTCCCGACCGGTTCGCGTGGGAAGGCCGCAGATGGGAATGGGCGACGTTGCGCTGGGAGAACGGCGATTTCGAACTCCCCGGCGGCATCGATATCGAGGCCCGCGAGCGCTGGTTCTCGCAGGCGGTCGGCATGTCGCCCAAAATGGTCCTGCGCACAGAAGGCGCGGGTTCGCTCTATTGGCTGGGACTGCGCGACAAAGACGGCGCGTATCTCGATGGCGGCAAAACCTACAAGTTAAGCGTGCCATAACCCGTGCCGCAAAAACTATTCTGGTCGGTCACTGTCTACGACGCCGCGACCCGCTCCCAGATCCAGACCGATCAGGACAAGGCGGCGCTGCGCTCGCTGGTCGAGCTCAAGGATGTCCCGAAGACCGGCACCACGGATCTCTACTTCGGACCCAAGGCGCCGACCGGCAAGGAAGGCCGGTGGATCAAGGCCATTCCCAGCAGAGGCTGGTTCGTCTACCTCCGTCTCTACGGCCCGGAAGGAGCGGCCTTCGACGGCTCCTGGAAGCCCGGGGATTTCGAAGAGATGAAGTAAGGACGGATGGTACGATGCGAGCTTCTACGCCTCCCTTGCAAGGATGATGGGTAAAGAGAGAGTTTATGGACCCCCTATGGCTCTCTCCGTCTTGCATTACCCCCCGCGATACTCCATGCTCCCCTACGGGAAGAGAAAGTAGCGGAGATGGCATGACATATAGAGAGCGTACAGCTCCCATGCCGTGCCGTGAGTGGCTGGATAGACTCCTGAAATACTACTATTGCGCGGCTGCCTGAGTATTGACCCAGACGAGGCTCTTGTGGGAGGGATGATGCACTCGCCTTTTCCGGGGATGGACCCCTATCTCGAAGCGCCGAGCATCTGGCCAGATGTGCACACCAGTCTGATGAGCATTTTTCGGGAGCAATTGACGCTATTGCTCGCCCCGAAATACCTGGCGGAGTTGGAAACCCAGGTCGTCGTCGACCACCTTGATGATGATCCCCAGGTCGTGCTTCCGGATGTGAGCTCCACCAGTCCTGAGGCGTCCGCCGAGACGCCATCAGCCGTTGCCGTCACGATGCCTGCCCCCATACAGGTACGGGTACCTCTGGATGCTCCCACCCGTTTGGTCTCGGTGTACATTCGCCAGCGGGAGACCGCACGCCTAGTAGCGGTGATCGAATTACTCTCGCCCCTCAATAATCGACGCGGTAAGGGCCGGGAAGAGTACGTAGAAAAGCGCCGCACCTTGCTCGCCTCGCCCGTGCATGTCATCGAGATCGACCTTTTGCGCCTCTATCCTCGTATGCCCTTCGATGACCCACTGCCTCCGGCCCACTATCTGGTGATGGTCTGCAAAGCGGGCGAACGGCCCCGCAGTAGTGTGTGGCCCATCAGCGTGCGTCAGCCCCTGCCGACGATTCCCATTCCCCTGCTGCCCCCGGACCCACCGGTACCCTTAGAGCTGGGGCAGGCCTTGCGCACCGCCTACGAGCGGGCTCGCTATGACTTGCGCGTGGATTACCACCAGCCGCCCATCCCACCGTTGTCGCCGGCTGATGCAGCCTGGGCGGCAACACTGATAGGACCATCAGAAGGACGGGCACCACAAGACGCCCGGTAGATCGTTATAATGGAAGGGTGCCAATGTTAACGAATCTGCTGACGTACAAGGGCTACTACGCGCGGCTTACGTTTGATCCTTCGGCCGACGCCTTCCACGGACGCGTCATTGGACTCCAGGATGTCATTGATTTTTATGGTCGCACACCAGACGAGTTGCGTACTGAGCTCAAAAACTCGGTGGAAGAGTACCTTGCTTGGTGCGCCGAGGAGGGCACGCAACCCGAGAAGACCTGGCTTGGTAAACTGACGATCCGTGTCGACGAGGATCTGCGACGCCGGCTTACGGTGGTTGCCGCCGCGCACGGCGAGAGTGTAAACGCCTGGATTACCGCTCTGCTGGAGCGTGAAACGAAACGCCTGCTCCAGGAACACGAACTCGCGACTGAGGTCTGAGCCGCAAGGAATAGCCCTGTCTACTCTCTCTGGAGACATGACCAAGTCCTACATATTGCAGAGCGCTGGGAAGTAGTACCAGAGTTTCCTCGCTTCTGCCTATATTTCACATGTGACCCCACTGAGCTGAATACCCCTCAGAACCTCGGCTTCCTGCTCACCGTCAGATTGTCACATCTCAACGACAGGGACGGAGCGATGGGGTGCGTCATCACCCACCCTGTCTTGACCCTTGGTGGACTCCACACAACCCAGGCGATATCGGACTTTAGTCCTATAGGTATAGGCCAAAGGTCCGATAGCACGCTTTAGGCCCCGGTGCTACAGTATGGTGCCATGCTACCAAACATGAGGTAGAGGTCAAGGAGGAACAACGGGCAGTGAAAAACCGCATGTATACTTCTCTATGGACCGTGTTCGGGGCCAGCCTGGTGCTACTATCCGTTCATCTCGCGGCCGCGGCAGACGATCCGCTGCCGTCGTGGCAGGACGGCGCCGCTAAACGCGCCATCGTTGACTTCGTGCAGCGCGTCACCACCCCGGGAGGGAAAGATTTCGTGCCCGAGCCGGAGCGTATTGCCACGTTTGACAACGACGGCACGCTGTGGGCCGAGCAACCTATCTATTTCCAGCTCGCTTTCGCCTTCGACCGCATCAAGGCGCTCGCCCCCCAGCATCCGGAGTGGCAGGAGCAGGAGCCCTTTAAGTCCTTCCTCGCTGGCAATCTCAAAGGCGCGCTCGCTGGCAGTGACAAGGCGCTGATGCAACTGGTCATGGTGTCGCACGCTGGTATGACGACCGAAGAGTTCGCGCAGAGCGTCAAGGACTGGGTCAGTACCGCCAAGCACCCGCGCTTCCATCGGCCTTACACCGAATGCGTGTATCAGCCAATGCTCGAAGTGCTCACCTACCTGCGTGTCAATGGTTTCAAGACTTATATTGTGTCCGGCGGCGACGTGGCGTTCATGCGGGCGTGGACGGAGCAGGTATACGGCATTCCGCCCGAGCAGGTCGTTGGCAGCACGATCAAGACGAAGTTTGAGATGCGAGACGGTACGCCAGTGCTGATGCGTCTGCCGGAGGTCGACTTCATCAACGACCACGTCGGCAAGCCGGTCGGCATCAACACATTCATCGGACGGCGGCCGATTTTCGCCTTCGGCAATTCTGACGGCGACCAGCAGATGCTGCAGTGGACGGCTGTGGGCAATGGGCCACGCTTTATGGGCCTGGTGCACCACACCGATGCTGAGCGCGAGTGGGCCTACGACCGCACCTCGCATATCGGTCAGCTCGACAAGGCGCTCGACGAGTCTCTGACTAGGGGCTGGACGGTGGTGAATATGCAACGCGACTGGAAAACCATTTTCCCCCCAGCCCCCGGGCGATAACCGGCATGTCGGATAGCGGCTGTCGCTGCGTCGAGTCCGCAGCGCAGCGAGCACAATCTCGTGCGGACATAACGACGCCATGAAAGGAGAAAGTTTATGCATAAGCCAACCTGGCTACGTAGCTGGACGCTGGCCCGTGGTGTCGTGGCTTTGGCGTTCGCGCTTGCCGCGCTCGGTCTCCCCGAGGCGCAGGCGCAGCAGCAGAAACCCAACATTCTCGTCATCATGGGCGACGACATCGGGCAATCAAACATCAGCGCATACACGTTTGGGCTGATGGGGTACAAAACGCCCGACATCGACCGCATCGCCAAGGAAGGCATGAAATTCACCGACTACTATGCCGAACAGAGTTGCACGGCGGGGCGCTCGACGTTCATCACCGGTCAAGCCACCCTGCGCACCGGTCTCAGCAAGGTGGGCATCCCCGGAGCCACGGTCGGTTTGCAGCCACGCGACGCGACCATCGCGGAATTGCTCAAACCGCTCGGGTACGCCACGGGGCAATTCGGCAAGAACCATCTCGGCGACCGCGACGAATACCTGCCGACTAATCACGGATTCGACGAGTTCTTCGGCAATCTGTCTCACCTCAATGCCGAGGAGGAACCCGAGCAGCGGACGTATCCCACCGAGCAGGACATCCTGGGCTTCAGGCAAAGATTCGGCCCGCGCGGCGTCGTCAAATCGAACGTCGACGGCAAGATTGAGGACACCGGCCCCCTGACCAAAAAGCGCATGGAAACCATCGATGACGAAACCTCGGCGGCAGCCATGGACTTTATCGAACGCCAGAGCAAAGCCGGCAAGCCATTTTTTTGCTGGATGACTAACACGCGCATGCACTTCCGCACGCACGTCCGCGCCGACCGCCGTAGCCCGCCGGGGCTGACCGCGCTGACCGAATACGCCGACGGCATGATCGAGCATGACGCCATGGTGGGCACGCTCCTCAAGAAGCTCGATGACCTCGGCATCGCCAACAACACCATCGTGCTGTATACGACTGACAATGGCCCGCACATGAACTCGTGGCCAGATGGCGCCATGACACCCTTCCGCAGCGAAAAGAATACCAATTGGGAAGGCGCCTTCCGGGTGCCGGCGATGATTCGCTGGCCCGGCAAGATCCAGGCGGGTGCCGTATCCAACGAGATTATCAGCGGCCTCGACTGGCTGCCGACGCTGCTCGCCGCCGTGGGCGAGCCGGACATCACGGCCAAGCTGCTCAAAGGCCATGCGGCCGGCGGCAAGACCTTCAAAGTGCACCTCGACGGCTACAACCAACTACCGTATCTGCTTGGTGAGCAACCGAAGAGTGCGCGCAACAAATTCTTCTACTTCGACGACGATGGCGATCTCGTGGGGATGCGCTATGCGAATTGGAAAATTGTCTTCTCTGAGCAGCGCGCGCCGGGCACGATGCGGGTCTGGGCGGAGCCATTTACGACACTGCGCCTGCCCAAACTCTTCGACTTACACGCCGATCC
>CAZLYT010000209.1:0-8180 GCA_964563515.1 uncultured Candidatus Competibacteraceae bacterium
ACTCGCGGTGCCCATGGTGACCGAGACCCAGGCCTGTTTCCCGGACCTCAGCCAGTGCAGCTTCGACAAAGGCTTCCATTCGCCGGCCAACCAAAAGGCGCTGGGCGAGCGGCTGGAGCGCCCGGTGCTGCCGCGCAAGGGCAAACTCTCACAGGCGGCCCGGGCCATCGAGTCGGCGGAGGTGTTTCAGCAGGCCCGCCGCGCCCATTCGGCGGTGGAATCGGCGATCAACGCCCTGGGGGTCCACGGCCTGGATCGATGCCCTGATCACGGGCTCAAGGGCTTTAAACGGTACGTGGCGCTGGCCGTGGTCGCCCGCAATATTCAAATCCTCGGTGCCACCCTGCGCAAACAAGAGCGGCCTCCAAAGACAGGCCAGCCCGACCGAATGGCGGCGTGATACGGCACAAGCACTCTATCGAAACGAAACGGCTTTTACGCCCTCCTGTGGTCACGACCATTAAATCGAACAATTCATTCTCAATAAATCATAGGTCGCATGCATATATTTGGGCGATTGCAGGACGAAGCTCAACCGCGGCTGAGAAATAGGGAATTCAGGGAAAGTGCGCCGGGTGCTGAAAAGCAGTTTCCGGTCAGACACTAAGTATCGTTGAGCGGTCCACCCACGCTCCGGAAAATTATTGACCTACACCATTCTTACATAGTGTACAGCCGGTTCGCCCATGACGCTGCCGACAATGTCAAGAGAGTCGATCATTGGCTAGCTGCGCCGGCGCCGTTGATTAGCAGCAGGTCGCCTAACGGCGGCGTGCACCGGCAGGGTGGAGGAGACGGCGGAAGCGGTGCGCAGACCGATCATCTGTGGGGACTGGAGAAAGAGGCGCTCTGGCGGAGGGACGCAGAATGCGCAGCCTTCTTGGGCTGGGGGCGTGTGTTTGGTCACACAGTCAGGTCCCTTGATCTGGGCAAGCGGCGGGGATGGTATCGCGGTCGGTGCATTGACCGGGAAGGGGTAGAGGTGAATTGCAGACTCGGGTACCGGCTTTTTGGCTTCAACTTGCCACGAGGCTGCGTTGTGGCGATCACTTTACCTGGAAAAAAGGTGGCGGTAGAACGGCTACCGAGCTCTCGACTTGTGGAAAGACTGGCGGATTACGCTGCGCTAATCCGCCCTACGGGGGCTATGTCTGGGGCGTGAGAAGAGAACGGGCGCGCGTAGGCGCGCCATTCGCGACTTACGTCGCTCCTAGTGACGGAATGCGGTCGGCGCGGATTTCCCGCGTCCAGCGGTCTGGCGCCGGCGTGGCTGATCAGGTAATGATCACCGGGCACACGCCGGCGTCTTCGCTGCCGCCAACGGCGTCGGGCGACTCAGCCCTCGTCGGTGGGGTTTGCCGGTCTTACCCGGGAAACCTGAGCGGTTGCCACGGAATCCTGCTCCAGCGCCTTGACTAAGCCGAACATCATCAACAGCAAGATGGCTGACAAAGGCACGCCCGCGGCGATCGACGCCGATTGCAGCGCCTGCAACCCGCCCGCCAGCAGCAACACCGCGGCCACTAGGCCCTCGCCCATCCCCCAGATGATCCTGAAGCGTTGCGGCGGATGTGGGTCTCCCATGGAGAGCATGGTGGTGATCACCAGGGTGCCGGAATCCGAGGAGGTGACAAACCACGAGATCAAGAGAAATGTGGTAAGCGCCATCAGCGGCCACAGCAGAAAAGGGTAAACGTTGAGCTGGTTCAGCGTCTCGAACAGCCCGAGGCTGTAATCCTCATTCACGGCCTCCACCAGGCCACCCTGACCGAACAATTCCATGTGCAGGGCGGTCCCGCCGAACACGGTGAAGCAGAAAAACGTGATCAGGGAAGGCACCAGCATCACGCCGATGGCAAACTCGCGAATGGTGCGACCACGAGAGATGCGAGCGATGAAAATGCCCACGAAGGGGCACCAGGCGACCCACCAACCCCAATAGAAGATCGTCCACCAACTTTGCCAATCCCGCTCGGGGTCCATGTCGGTCCAGAATCCCATGGGTACCACGTTCCACAGATAATCGCCGATGCTGGTGACATACAGGCCGAGCAGAAAAGCCGTGGGCCCCACCACCAGAAATACCCCGAGCAGCAGTATGGTGAGCCAGATGTTCAGTTCGCTCAGAATGCGCACGCCCCGGCCGACACCGGAGACGGCTGAAAGGGTGCCGACGACGGAAATCACAGCGATCAACACGAGCTGATTGGTGATGCTGAGATCGATGCCGAAGAGCTTCTGGAATCCGGCATTGACGGCAGTCGCGCCGAGCCCGAGCGAGGTGGCAAGGCCAAACACCGTGCCGAACACCGCCAATAGGTCCACGGCATGGCCATAGGGCCCGTAGATCTTCTCGCCTAGAATCGGGTACAGCCCGGAGCGCATCGCCAGGGGCAGATTCTTGCGATAGGCGTAATAGGCCAAGGACAGGCCCACGATCACGTACACCGCCCAGCCGTGCAGCCCCCAGTGAAACAAGGTGATCCGCAGCGCTACTCGCGCCGCGTCCTGGGTCAGCGGCTCAATCCCGGCGAGCTCGATGAAGGGATTGCCCTGAATGTGATAGATGGGCTCGGCGATACTCCAATACAACAATCCGAGACCGAGTCCAGCGCTGAACAGCATGCAGTACCAGGAAAAAGTGCTGAACTCGGGCTTTTCGTCGTCGTCGCCCAACCTGATGCCGCCGTGCTTGCTGAACATCAGCCAAACGACGAAGAACAAAGCGATGCTCACCACCGAGATGTAATACCAATTCAGCGTGCTGGTGATCCAGTCCTTGATCGTGCCGTAGGCTGTGTTGGCCAAGTCCACGTTGAGCACCGTGAACACCACCATGGCCACGATGATGCCTTTGGAGGCGATGCTCATGCCGGTATGCATCCCCTTGAACATTCCAGAGTCGGCGACGAGCTCTTCGCGCGGTCGTATACCGTTGTCGTCAATCATTTCTCTCTCCTGTTGCCAGCGTTGGCGGCTAACGCGGCGCACCCGAGATGCCTTTCCGTAACGGTGTTTCCAGCCATTGCTCGAAACGCGTTTGTATTCGTTGGTAGTTATCCGCCCAGAAACGGGCGTTGTTTTCGATCGCCGCTCGCCGGTGCTCCGGCGTGGTCGGCAGGAAGGGCTTGATGTCGTCGCCGACCAGCGTCAAAGAGGATTGGCGCGCTGGGCTGTGGTAGATGTGCTTGACTTGCTCGGCCAATTGCTTGGGGGCGGTCGCGAAGCGGATGAACTCCAGCGCGAGGTCGCGATTGGGGCTCCCTTTCAGCACGGCCAGGTGATCGAGCTTCAAGACTAAGCCGTCCCAGATCGGCGTGATGGCCTGGCCCCGGCGCAGAATGGCATCGGTCATCTCGCCGCCCCAGATGGAGGTCATGGCGACCTGCCCGTCGTTCAGCATATCGATGGGCTCGTTGGCCTCCTGCCACCACACCAGGTGGGGCTTGATCGGATCCATCACGGCCAGCGCGCGCTCGAGGCCTTCGGGCGTCGCGAGGGTCGAGTAGATCTGGTCTGCCGGCACGCCGTCAGCGAGCAATGCCCATTCCGTGATGATCCGAGGGTCGCGCTGGAGACCGCGGTGGCCGGGGAAGCGCTCCACGTCGAAAAAATCGGCCAGCACCGTCGGTTGCGCCTCGGGAAATGCCGCCTCGTTGTAGCCGAGCGCTGTGGCCCAGGCCATGGTGCCCACACCGCAGGGGCGCAGGGCGTTGTCGATGAAGTCCTGTGGGGGCGCTGCGCCGTCGGTGCCGGGGGCGAGCTGCCCAGGATCGATCTCTTCCAGCAGACCGGCCTCGCAGGCGCGGATCAGATCTTCCTCCAGAAAATCGACTACGTCCCACTTCACATTGGCGGAGCGCACCTGCATGCGCACCTCGGTCAAACCGCCGTTGTAGAACTCCACGTTCACCTGCTTGCCCGTTTCCTGCTCGAACGGACGCACGAAAGCGAGCATCTGGCTGCGCATGTAGGGGCCGCTCCAACTGGTGAAGGTCAGATCGGAGTGGGCCAGGGCCGGCGCGACGGCGGTGAGGCCCACCAGCGATGCGGCCGCGAGCGTGAGTTTCGGCGGATCGAGGGACATGGCGAGCCTCCTGTTCGAGGGGTAGACGCAAGGCACGGCGGCATTCAAGCCGAGACGCAGCGGGCCGGGGCGCCGGCACGCTGCCGGGTGGCCCAGTTCTCGTCGATGTAGAAGGGCGCATCCGAGGGCGGCAGCGGTTCGACGCCTTTGATCAGATCGGCGGCCTTCTCGGCTGCCATGATGGTCGGCGAGTTGAGGTTGCCGTTGGTGATGGTCGGAAAGATCGAGGAGTCTACCACCCGAAGCCCCTCGACCCCCCTGACCCGGCAGTGGTCATCCAGCACAGCCATGGGGTCGTCGTCGGCGCCGATCTTACAGCTACACGACGGGTGGTAGGCGCTTTCGGCATTGGCCCGCACCCAGGCATCGATCTCCTCGTCGGAACGGACCTCTTCACCGGGTTGGATTTCGGCGCCTCGGTAGTCGTCCAGGGCGGGCTGGGCCATCACCTCCCGGGTCAAGCGGATGCAGGCCCGCCAATCGACCCGGTCGTCTTCGTGTTGCAAGTAGTTGAACAGGATGGCCGGCTTGCCCTGCGGGCTGGCGGAACGAATCCGTATCCAACCGCGGCTCTTGGGTCGGTTGGGGCCCACGTGAACTTGAAAGCCGTGGCCCTTGAAGGCCGCTCCGCCGTCGTAGCGCATGGCTGCCGGCAGGAAGTGATACTGGATATCGGGCCACTTCTTCCCGGCGCGCGAACGGATCATGGCACAAGCTTCGAAGTGGTTGGTCGCGCCCAGGCCACTCTTGAACAAGACCCAGCGCGCGCCGATCAGTCCCCGGCTGATGAGGCCGAGCTTGGAATTGAGTGTGATCGGTTGGGTGCACTGGTACTGAAAGTAGACTTCCAGGTGATCCTGCAAGTTTTCGCCAACGCCGGGCAGATCGTGCAAGGGCTTGACGCCGGCCGCCTCGAGCACCGCCGCTGGCCCAATGCCCGAACGCTGTAGCAGCGCCGGCGAGCCAATCGACCCGGCGGCAACGATGACCTCACGCTCGGCACGAACCCGCATGGTCTTTTCGTCTTGCAAGTACTCTACGCCCACCGCACGGGCTCCCTCAAACAGCAGGCGCACAGTGAGCGTGCGTGTTCTGACCTCGAGGTTGGAGCGCCTCAGGACCGGCTTCAGATAAGCGTTGGCCGCGGACCAGCGCACGCCGTCCTTGACGGTCATGTGCATGGGACCAAAGCCTTCCTGTTGGTAGCCGTTGTAGTCCTCGGTGACCGGATAACCCGCCTGCTGGCCGGCTTCTATGAAGGCTCGATAGAGGGGATTCAGCCTCATCTCGTTGCCGTTACACACGGCCAGTGGCCCGTCACCGCCGCGGTAGTCGTCGGCGCCGCCCTTCCAGCTTTCCATGCGTCGGAAATAGGGCAGGCAGTGCCGGTAGCCCCACCCCTGAGCGCCTTGCGCTTCCCAGTCGTCGAAATCGCAGGGGTGGCCTCGCACGTAGACCATACCGTTGATGGACGACGAGCCGCCGAGCACCTTGCCCCGGGGACAGTGCAGGCGGCGATTGTCCATGTAGGATTCCGGCTCGGACTCGAAGGCCCAGTTGAACCGCGCCATGTTCATGGGAATGGAGAGCGCCGTGGGCATCTGAATGAAAATATTTCGATCCGAGCCGCCGGCCTCGAGCAACAACACGGTCACGTCCGGGTCCTCGGTCAGCCGGTTGGCCAGTACACAGCCCGCGGAGCCCGCACCAACGATGACGTAGTCGAAAACGGCATTATTCATGGTGCCCTTCCTCAGCGATAACCGGCCGGGACTTGCCCATCACCTGCTCGGGCCAGCGGTGGCAACACCCACGCAGGCTCACTCGAAGGGGGTCTCCACGTCTCCCGTCTCGACGTAGACACTCTTGATCTGGGTGTAGTGATTTAGCGTGACCACGCCATTCTCACGGCCGATCCCGGATTGCTTGTAGCCGCCCACCGGCATTTCGACCGGCGAGAGGTTGTAGCTGTTGATCCAGCAGATGCCGGCCTGCAGCTGGTGGATCACTCGGTGGGCACGGCGCAGACTTTCGCTAAATACCCCTGCAGCCAATCCGTAGGGCGTGGCATTGGCCCGGCGAATGACCTCGTTCTCATCGGAAAACGGCAGGATCGCCATGACCGGCCCGAATATCTCCTCGCGCACGATGGTCATCTCGTCGGTGCAGTCGCTGAAGATCGTCGGCGCCACATAGGCGCCGCGGGCCAGCGGCCCGTCGCTCGGGCGTTCACCGCCAATCAGGAGGCGAGCGCCTTCGGCCTTGCCGATCTCCAGATAGCGGAGCACCTTCTCCAGGTGGGAGAAACTCACCAGAGGGCCGAAGTTGGTCTCGGGATCGAAGGGGTCGCCAATGCGGATACGGCGCACTCGTTCGACCAGCCGGCGTTCGAACGCATCTTGGATGCGCTGGTAGACGAAGACCCGGGTACCGTTGGTGCAGACCTGGCCGGAGCTGTAGAAATTAGCCATCAGAGCGGCGGCCACCGCCTGCTCCAGGTCGGCGTCTTCGAATACGATCAAGGGCGACTTTCCGCCGAGCTCTACAGTGACCTCCTTGAGGTTCGAGCGGGCGGCGGCCTCCGCTACCTTCTTGCCGGTGCCCACCTCACCCGTGAACGAGACCTTGTCGATGCCCTCATGGGTGGTCAACAGGGCGCCCACCCGACCATCGCCCTGGACCACGTTGAAGACGCCGTCGGGGAGCCCGGCCTCGGTGAAGATCTCCGCCAGCTTCAGGGCGCTGAGTGGGGTTACCTCGCTCGGCTTGAACACCATGGCGTTGCCGCACGCCAGCGCGGGGGCGGATTTCCAGCAGGCGATCTGGAGCGGGTAGTTCCAGGCCCCGATCCCGGCGCATACGCCAAGGGGTTCTCGGCGGGTATAGGCAAAAGCCGTCGGCGTGAGGGGGATCTGCTCGCCTTGCACCGCAGGGGCGAGACCGGCGTAGTATTCGATGGCATCGGCTCCCGTCGTGATATCCACGGTGCTGGTCTCTGACAGGGGCTTGCCGGTGTCCAGAGTCTCGAGGCGAGCCAGCTCGTCGTTGCGCTCCCGCAGCAGCGCGACCGCGCGTAGCAACACCCGGGCGCGCTCAACGCCCCGCAGCTTCGCCCAACGACGCTGCCCTTCGCGGGCTGCCTCGACGGCCCGATCCACGTCGGCGGGCGCGGCCTGCTGGACCCGGGAGATTACCTCGCCGGTCGCCGGGTTGATCGACTCGAAGGTTTCACCCGAGGTGGCCTCGACGGGGCCACCCCCGATGTAAAGATGGTGCTCGATCGAGCTCATAGCTTGTTCACCTGGCCCACTTCGCGGAGCGTTGATTCGGACACTCAGCCGGGACTACGCGGCCGGCACACGTGGCCCGCAATGGCGCGCCCGTTGGAGATCGAATGGGTGATTCACTTCAGCACCCTGGGAAAGCGTGAACGCCGCTCCAGGTCGTCCAGATCGAGATGGTTGCGCATGTACTGGCTACTGGCGTCCACCAAAGGCTGGTGATCCCAGCTCCGGACCGCGCCGCGCCGCAACGCGTCCGCCACCAGGCGCCGCCGCCTTTGGCTGGCAACGACCGCATCGCGTAGCCGCTCCGGTTGCCAGCGCCGCGCGGCGTCCTCGCGAAACTGCTGCAGCACCGGGGCATGGGCGGCGGAGGCGGCTAGGTTGTCCAGCTCCAGGGGGTCGTTTCGCAGGTCATAGAGCTGATCCGGGTCGGGCTGGGAGCAGACGAACTTGAAGCCGCCGCGACGAATCATGAACAGGGGGTGGATCGCCCCCTCCCCCAGGTACTCGCCGATAACCTCGTCGTGGCCACCGCTGCCGGAGAGGTGCGGTATCAGGCTGCGACCGTCCAAGGGGGTGGCGTAGTCCGGTGGCTTGCCATCGTTGGCCCATTCCGCCAGCGTGGGAAGCAGGTCGATGAGGGAGACGGATTCGCTGACCCGACGGGCACCGAATCGCTGCGGGGCGTGAATGATCAACGGCACCCGCGCCGAGTCCTCGAACCACGACATTTTGAACCACAGCCCACGCTCGCCCAGCATGTCGCCGTGATCACCGGTGAAGACGATGATGGTGTCGTCGTCGAGAGC
>CAZLYT010000210.1:0-25804 GCA_964563515.1 uncultured Candidatus Competibacteraceae bacterium
GGCCATGCCCACGGCCACCTGGAGTACCTGGAGCAGGTTGGTGACCCCGCAACCGGGCTCCCAATCGGCGGCACCTCCAGCAACCTGAAGGCTGCGATCGCGGGCGAGACCCACGAATACACCGATATGTATCCGGGCATGGCGAAGATCGCCCGGGACGAGGGCTTCGACGAGATCGCCGACTGGTTCGAGACCCTGGCCAAGGCCGAGCGGTCCCATGCCAATCGCTTCCAGAAGGCGCTTGACGCGCTGGACAGCTAGTCCGACGCTGACACAGGCTGGCGGTCCGATGTAGGGTCGGCTCGAACCACCTTACATCGGCCGTACGTCCGGGTCTGGCTCACCGTCGGCGCCTTGGTTGACCCTGGCCGTCGCTGGGGCCGAGCCGCCACCGAATGCGAAGGTCGATCGGATGGGGGCTGTGCGCGACGGCAAGTTGCTGACCTCGCGGTAACGCTTGGCGCCGTCCGCCGATTCAATTCAAGGGGACACTGCGGCCACCGAGGCAAAAAACATCGCGGGGTTGCCGGAGAGAGCAACAGCATGTCAGCGCCGATCGAGAAGCGCCGCGAAGGCAGCCTGGAAACACCCACCCGACATCCGCTGGACTGGAAGAATCCGGACTTCTGGAGCCAGGAGTCGCAAGGAGTTGGGGCGGGTGTTCGGTATCTGCCACGGCTGTCGTCGCTGTGTAAGCTTGTGCAACTCCTTCCCCACCTTGTTCGATCTGGTCGACGAGTCGGAGACCATGGAGATCGACGGCGTCGCCAGGTCCGACTACTGGAAAGTTGTGCAGCACTGCTACCTCTGCGACCTGTGCTACCTGACCAAGTGCCCTTATGTGCCACCTCACGAGTGGAACGTGGACTTCCCGCACCTGATGTTGCGCGCGAAAGCTGTGCACTTCCGCCGCGAAGGCGCAGCGTTGCGCGACAAGGTCCTGAGCTCTCCCGACAAAGTGGGTCGGCTGGCCGGGATCCCGGTGGTGGCGGAGACGGTGAACGCAGCCAATCGCAACGCCAGCATGCGCAAGCTCCTCGATCGCACCCTGGGCGTGCATCCGCAGGCCCCCGTACCGCGTTACCAGAGCCGCCCCCTCACCCGGCGTTTGAAAGGGCGCACCAGCCCCGTGTCCAAGGCCGAGGCCACCGAGCAAACCCGAGGACAAGTGGCGTTGTTCGCGACCTGTTACGGTACCTTCAACGAGCCACACCTGGGAGCGGACCTGATCGCCGTCTTCGAGCACAACGGCATCCCCGTCAAGCTCGCTGACGACACCCGATGCTGCGGCAAATCCAAGCTGGAGCTGGGGGACTTCGATTCCATTGCCGTGGCCAAGGATGCCAACGTGGCCACGCTCGTCGCCCTGGTGGATCAGGGTTGGGACATCGTTGCCCCGATCCCTTCCTGCGTGCTGATGTTCAAGCAGGAATTGCCGCTGATGTTTCCGGACGATCCGCGGGTGCAGAAGGTTCGCGATGCCATCTACGATCCCTTCGAGTACCTGATGTTGCGTCACAAGGCGGGCAAGCTGCGCACCGACTTCCGCCAATCCCTGGGCAAGATCGGCTACCACGCGGCCTGCCACCTGCGGGTGCAGAACATCGGCTTGAAGACCCGCGACCTGCTCAAGCTAATACCGGACACCGAGGTCGAGACCGTCGAACGCTGCTCAGGTCACAACGGCACCTACGCCGTGAAGAGCGAATTCCACGACATTTCCATGAAGATCGGTCGGCCGGTTGCCAACCGGATCAAGCAGTTGGAGGCGAATCACTATTCGTCGGATTGCCCGATGGAAGGCCATCAGATTGAAAACGGACTCGAGAGCGGCCGTGAGCCCGAGCATCCCATGCGCCTGTTGCGGATTGCTTACGGCATCTAACAAGACCACTCGTCAGAACCATAAAGGGGAACGTGCACATGTCGAGCGAAGGCTATCACGAGCCAGTCGAGGAGCTGTCGGACGAGGTCCGGGACATGCACCGGGCAATCGTGTCGCTGATGGAGGAGCTGGAGGCGGTCGACTGGTACGCTCAACGCGCGGCCGCCTGCAAGGACCCGGAGCTCAAAGCCATCCTGAAGCACAACCGCGACGAGGAGAAAGAGCACGCCGCCATGGTGCTGGAATGGATCCGGCGCCGAGATGAGCGGCTCGACAAGGAGCTCAAGGACTACTTGTTTACCGACAAGCCCATTGCCCACGAGTGAGCGGGCGGGTTTGCCGCCCATGCCTTCCAGCCATGAGCACCAACATGCAGAAGCTATCCCGCGAAGACCTGTACGGCCTAGAAAGGTACTCCGAAATCCGGTCCCAGTTCCGCACCCAGGTAATGGCGCACAAGCAGCCCCGCCGGGTTCGGATCGGCGAGCATGCGACCCTCTACTTCGAGGATCGGCTGACCATGCAATATCAGGTTCAGGAGATGCTACGGGCCGAACGGATCTTCGAGGCTGCCGGCATCCAGGACGAGCTCGATATCTATAACCCGCTGATTCCAGATGGGAGCAACTGGAAAGCAACCTTCATGGTCGAGTACGCCGATGCCGAAGAGCGGCAGCGGGAGCTGGCCAGGTTAATCGGGATCGAGGACACAGTGTGGGTCAAGGTGGCCGGCCACGATCCGGTGCACGCCATCGCGGATGAAGACTTGGAGCGCGAAACCGAGGACAAGACCTCATCGGTGCACTTTCTGCGCTTCGAGTTGCCCGCCGAACAGGTTAGAGTCCTAAAGGATGGCGCCGCCCTATCTATGGGGATCGATCATCAAAACCACCGGCTCTCGGTCGACCCGGTGAGCGAGGCGACCCGCGCGGCGCTGGCACCCGATCTGGATTGAGGTTCAGAGGCCCAGCGCCCGGTCGCGAGAGCCGGTGATCGGTGGCGCTAGCGTCCTGCGCGTACCAATCCGCCGAGACCCGCTGCTTCCAACTCATGATTCAGCAGCTCACGCACCGTTCCAGGGCCGCTCATGGCCAGTGCCTCGCGGGCCAGCGCCTGGGCGCGATCACGACGGAAGCTACGCAGGGTCCACTTCACCTTGGTGATGCTGGAATGGCTCATGCTCAGGCCATCCACACCCAGGCCTACCAGTAGCAGGCTGGCGGCGGGGTCGCCCGCCAGCTCTCCGCACACGGTGACCTGACGGCCGTACTTGCGGGCACCCTCCACCACGTGTCGGATCAAGTAGAGCAATGCGGGATGCAAGCCATCGTACAGGTGGGCTACCCGCTCATTGGTGCGATCGGCGGCAAACAGGTACTGGGTTAGATCGTTGGTGCCGATCGACAGCGCATCCACCCGGCGCGCGTACTCCTCGATTTGCAGCGCCACGGACGGTACCTCCACCATGATGCCGAGCCGGGGAGAGCCGTGGGGCTCGGCGCGATGCGCGAGCTCCCGGCGAGCCCGATTCAACAACACCGATGCTTCTTCGAACTCGTCTAGCCGGGTGATCATGGGAAGCAGAATCCGATACTCGGAGTGGGACTTGCCGGCCCGCAGCATGGCCCGTAGCTGGGTCAGGAAGATCTCGGGATGGTCCAGAGTTACCCGGACACCGCGCCACCCGAGGTAGGGGTTCGCCTCCCGAATCGGGAAGTAGGGCAGCGACTTGTCACCTCCGATGTCGAGTGTGCGCAGGGACACCGGCCGGTTGGCGAAGGCGCGCAGCACCTGACGATATACGGCTACCTGGTCTTCCTCGCCGGGAAACCGGTCGCGGGCGGCAAAGTGCATCTCCGAGCGAAACAGCCCGATGCCCTCGGCACCGCTGTGGCGGGCGGCTGCCACGTCGGCGAGCAGGGCGGTGTTGGCATGGAGGCTCACTCGATGTCCATCCAAGGTGACGGCGGGCTGGTTGCGCATGCCCTGCAGCTCTCGCGACAGCTCCCGCTCTTCCTGCTCCAGGCGCAAATACTCTTCCCTGAGCGTTGGCGTCGGCGAGATGCATACCCGGCCGCCGTAGCCGTCCACGGCAATCTCGAGGCCCTCGAGACGATTCACCGGCAGGTTGGCGACCCCAAACACCGCCGGCACATTGAGGCCCCGCGCCAACAGCGCCACGTGAGACGCCGCCGTCCCGGTGACGGAGACCAGGCCTGCCAGCCGGCTGCTGGGCACGCGGGCCAGATCGCTGACCGTTATCTCTTCGCCCACCAACACCACTCTGGGCGGATAGTGACGCTGCTCCGACTCTTGCGGCTGCAGCCGGAGCAGTAGACGCTCGCCCAGGTCGAGGATGTCAGCCGCCCGTCCTCTCAGGTAAGGATCCGCCATGCTTTCGAAGGTTCGGACGTGGTTGTGGACTACCTCGCGCAATGCCCCCGGGGCCCAGTTGCCGGAGCGAATGTGCTGACACACGTCTCCCACCAACGAGTTGCTCCGCAGGATCAAGGTATAAGCGTCGAATAGCGCCAGATCCGTAGCCGAAAGAGCATCTGCCAGGTCCTCGCGCATCTGTGCCAGGTCTGCCAGCTCGGCCTCGACGGCGGCTTTGAACTGCTCGATCTCGCGCTCGGGATCGGCCACTGCGCGGTCTGGCACCCGGCGCAATCCGCCTGGAGCCCGCAATGTGACCGCGGTACCGACGGCGATGCCGCGGGCGCCCTCGCTGCCCTTCAAGACCACGTATTCGGCGGCGGCTTCGCCCCCGTGGTCGCCGAGGTACTCCTCGATCTCGATCTGCGCAACTAGGCCGGCAAGCTGGGCCGCCAGAGTCACCATCAGCGAGACCTCATTCTCGCTGAAAGCCAGGCGGGCTCGGCGTTGCCCGATCAAAACGCCTAGCACCCGGCGACTGAGTACGATCGGCACGCCCACGAAACCGTTGAAGGGTGCTTCACCGGTCTCTTCGATGTAGCGGAAGGCAGGGTGGAGACTTGCCTCGGCGAGATTGACTGGCTCGGCGCTGGCCGCCACCAGACCCACCAGCCCGGCGCCCGCGCCGAGTCGAACTCGGCCTACACATTCCGAAAGCAGGCCGTCGGTTGCCACCAGAACGTAATCGCCGCGGCGCTCGTCCACCAAGTAGATCGAGCACACATCCACGCGCATGGCGGCGCGTACCCGGCTCACCATCAAATCGAGCGCACGCCGGAAATCGGGCGCGGCGCCCACTTCCTCGACGATGCTGCGCAGGACGCTCAGGGAAGCGCTGACTGGTCTCGTGGCCGTGGCGCTACTCCGTTGCAGTCACCCCAACTTCCGCCTGCCCGGGGAGCAGCACGGTCGGGTTGCGGCTCGCTACGACTGCTAGCGAGACTCGCAACACAATTGGACCACATCCGCCCACCGACGGGTGAGCTCATTTTTTTAGCGCGGAGAAGAGCGCGACGGCCGGCGATCGCCACCACCACCGAGACTGGAAGTGAACAACGACGTCCAGCTCGCGAACACCAGGGGTGCGAATTCTGTTAAGGCCCGATCGTAGACCTCGCGTTTGAAGTAGACGACGGCACTCAACGGATACCAATACGGGACCCAGCGCCAACCATCGAACTCGGGCCGTTCGCAATTGACCAGATTGAAGGCGTCCTCGTTGCCCTCCAGGGCCAACATGTACCAGATCTGCTTCTGCCCGATACAGACCGGTCGGCAGTTGCGCCGGACATAGCGATCAGGAATACGGTAGCGCAGCCAGCGAGGGGTGCGCCCCATGATGCGAACATGCTCCGCCCTAAGGCCGGTTTCCTCCTGGAGCTCTCGATACATGGCCTCTTCCGGCGTCTCGGTGGCTCTGATACCGCCCTGAGGAAACTGCCAAGACGACTGCCCGGCTCGCTTGCCCCAGAACACCAGGCCTTCCGAGTTGCTCAAGATGATGCCAACGTTTGCGCGATAGCCCTCCGAATCAATCACTTGGCTACCCAATCTAAGCTTGTGTAATGTCTTTATTCTTCCACATTATCGAATTGTCAACCACTCCGTGCGCGAACACAGCCACTTTCCAGTGATCCAATTGCAGCATTCGTACACGATCGTGTGCGGTGTCCGCTAGTCTGAAAAGCGCACCAGTTCGGTAACTCCAGGAAACACCGTGAAGGATTTGATTACGCCCCTGCTGCGTCGAGTCCCCCTGCTGGAGTCCCTGCCCGAGGACCAGCTAGAGAAGCTTCGCGCCTGCTCACGGCTGCGACAGCATGCGCGGGGTCACACACTCTTCGTTCAGGGACAGCCGGCCACCACTTTTTTCTTGGTGGTCGAGGGCTGGATTTGCATCTATCGGGCCGCCCCCGATGGCGGTCGCACGGTGCTACATGTGTTGCGCCGAGGCGAGACCTTTGCCGAACCCGCCGCGCTGACGCTGCGGCACTATCCAGCCACTGCGGAGGCGGCAACCGACAGCACGGTGCTCGAAATTCCAGCAAGGTTTCTCGAGGAGGCCGTCAGGCAGGACCCGGAAACCGCGATCCGAGTCATCTCGGCTTTATCGTTGCGGCTGCGGAGCATGGTTGGCGAGCTCGAGCGCCTGAAAATGAAAAGCGCGACCCAACGGATAGGTTGCTTCTTGCTGGACTTGGCGCCCCGCGACGAGGGCACCGTCTTGGTGGAGCTTCCGTTCGACAAGACGCTGGTCGCGGCGCGCCTCGGCATGCAGCCGGAAAGCCTGAGTCGCGCCCTGGCACGGCTGAAACCGTACGGCGTCAAGACCAACCGAGGGCCGGTGGTCGAAATCCACGACCTCGGCACTCTGCGTGAATTCTGCGAACGCAGCGGCGAAATGAGCTGAGGAAACTGTGCCAGCTTCGAACGCCAGCCGGGCCTTGCGGGACCGCTGGGCGCCCAGCAGACGTTGGAGTGTCCGGCTATGAGGCGTTCGTCATCCGCGAATTCTCGCCCCGCCGACGACTGAGTCGCGACGGTGAGCCACCCACAGGGGCGCGATGCGTTCCACCAGCTCCCGGCACAAGGCCTGATCGTCGCCCACCTCCAGCGCACGCCGGTGCAAGATCAATAAGCTCAAGAAGTGTTCGTCTGCCAGTCGGCGGGCTGCCATGGGGCTGCTGGCGGGACACGGCGGGTGTCGAAGTGCCAGCTCTCGACCCAGCCAAGCAATGAGCTCATCCAGCCCGTCACAAAAGGCGAGCTGCAAGCGCTGGCGATCTCTTGGCGGGCCATGGCAGAGCTGCCGCAGTGCCCACAAGCGCGCCTCCAGAGCGCAATGAAACAACCACTCGTCCGCGCATTCCGCATTTGCGGTGGCCATGGTCATCGCACCATCGCTCGTCGTCACCTGCCAGTTCTTGCAAGCAAATGTAGCGGCCGAATCGCGAGACTCCATGACCCAGATCAATCGCCTTGGATCTGGGTGAATACCCTTGCCCACCGCCACCGTCTCGGTGCACCCAGCGCTGCACGATCCACGGCCACCAGCCCAATGTGGCTCGCAACTTGCTGTTACCGGCACGGAACCTACCAGCGCGGGGGTCCCGACTGCCGAAAAATACCCCTCGCTGCTCCCCGGCAGCCAAACAACAGCAAGAAGCAGCATCGAGCTGACCACTAGTGGTGCCAGCCACCACGCAACTTATCGCGGGGTGCTCTCGCAGCACCCCGTTTTTGTTCCAAGCCGGGCGCGGTGAGCACCTGGTCGAAGAAGCGCTGCAGACCCGTCAGGTAGCGCTCCGCAGAGCGGACAAACGCATCATTGTGACCGCCCTGCAACTCCAGTAGGTCCACCCCCGCGGTCCCAGCCAGATGCTGTCCATGGCTAAGGGGCACGACCTCGTCGTCTTTGCTGTGAATAACGAGAACAGGTGCCGTAACCTCGGTCAGGTGCTGGGCCGTCGGGTAGCGATAGCGCAACAGTGGTCGAGTGGGAAGGTAGGGGTAGATGTCAGCCGCCAAGTCAGGGAGAGAGGTGAAAGTCGATTCCAGGATGAGTCCTGCCGGCTGCTCCCTCGCCGCCAGCCAGGCCGCTACCGGGCCACCGAGCGAGCGCCCGAACAAGACGATGCGCCGCGCCGGGATGTCGCGCCGTTCGGTAAGCTCGCGCCAGGCTGCCGCAATATCGAGATAAGTGCCCTGCTCACTCGGCCGCCCGGCGCTGGCGCCATAGCCACGGTAGTCGAAGATCAGTACGTCGAAGCCCAGGCGATGGAACAGGTCGATGCTGTCCAAGCGGTGAGAAATGTTGCCGGCGTTACCGTGCGCGAACAGGATCACTCCCCGGGGCCCCGGCACGGGCACATACCAGCCATGCAGTCTGACGCCGTCCTCGGTGGTCAAGGCGAGATCTTCGAAGGCGAGACCGAGACGCGCCGGAGTCGCCATCAACTCGCGGCTGGGCACCGAGGGAAGGTAAACCAGTCGCCCCTGAACCAGATAGAGCACCGCCACCAACGCTGCATATAGCCCGAACGCCAGCAGCACTAGTCCAGGAAGACCAGCGAACAGGCCGCTAGAGGCTTCGGTCTCGGCTGGTGTGGGCGCAGACATCGCCACCTGCTCCGCGAGATGCGGGGACATGGGCCATTGAGGCACAGGTAACTGGCCGGGAGCAATTCATGTGCCCTCGAGGAAGCTCGTTAGCCAGGCATTTGTACGAAGGGAAACGGCGTCGAGCCGACAATGCCCCGACGCCCCTGATGCCGCTGAACAGCCTCTACTCGCGGACCCGAAAGGTCATCGTGGACGAGCGCTGACGCGGCGCAGGTTGGCGCCTCTCGGCGCTCCGAAGAGCCAGCGACACCGCCGCACCGCTTCCCCCCTTGGCGCGACACCGCAGGCGCTAGCGCAATCCAGGCCCCTAGAAGCGCTTGCCGACGCCCGTCGTCGACCCGGACCGAGTCCTTGCCCGTGACCACGGTACCGTCGCTGGTGGTCAATCGATCGCTACTGTCGTCGGGAAGCACTCAGGTTGGACCGGCCCGCACGAGCCACTGCCCAGCTTGATGTGCCATGGCCGGGCGCACGGCAGCGGCGGCAGCTAAGGCGAGCACTTCGGCTCGAACAAGCTTCTGGTTCTTTTGGTTGCTCCCCGTAGCACTGATCGCAGCTAACAAGTGCTTACTGTTTCGCCGGTGATGCCAGGCGGAAACGCAACAGCTGTTGTTGATCTGCGTCAACCCAAGGCGGGCGGGACAGGAGAGCTCGCGGTCTGCCTGCCGGGCAATCTGGCGATCACCCTGCGTAAGCGTAGGGAGAGCAGGAGGGCCGCGGCGCTGAGACCAGCAGTGAGTCCGAACCAGAGCCCGACGGGCCCCCAACCGGCTCGAAAAGCCATCAGGTAGCCGAGCGGGAGGCCGACCGCCCAGTATGCGAAAGCTGTCATAACCATGGGGATTGCGGTGTCACCCAAGCCACGCAGAGCGCCCGCTGCGCTCACCTGGAGACCATCCGACACCTGGAACAAGGCCCCCACCAACAGCAACTGCCCTGCCAATACAATAACTTCCGGGTCAGCGGTGTACAGGCTTGCGATAGTCTCGCGGAAAGCCAGCAGCAGCAATGCCGAGCAGGCCATGGTGGCCATTGCCAGCCCCATCCCAATTCCAGCGGCGAGGCGAACCCGGTCGCGTCGTCCAGCTCCGGCGGCGTTTCCTACCCGGACGGTTATGGCCAGCGAAAGCCCCAACGGCACCATGAAGGCAAGTGCGGCGTAGTTCACCGCCACCTGGTGCGAGGCAACTGCCACCGCTCCAATAGTGCCCATGAGTAGAGACGCCGCGGCGAACAGCCCGGACTCGGCGATGATGCTGGCTGCGATGGGCACGCCAAGTCGCAGCAGGCGCCAAAGCTGTGCCAGATTCGGAAGCTCCAGGGCGGCCAGCAGGCGACTTTGTCGGTAGACCGGATGCAAGACCAACCAGCCGTGAACCAGAATCGCATTCAAGCTGAGGACCAGCGCGCTGGACCAGCCAGCTCCCACGGCGCCCATCGGCGCAATGCCAAGCTTGCCGTACATGAGCACATAGTTGCCAAGCGCATTCACCAGCAGGGCGACGGCTTGGATGTACATGACTGGTCCTGGCAGTCCCAGCCCTTCCGTGAGAAAACGTCCCGCCAGATATAGACAAGCCGCCGGCATCCCCCAGGCAATGGCATTCAAGTAACGCTGTGCGATGGGCACGACGTGGGGATCTACCCCGATCAGCGGCATCAGTCCGCCGATCCATACCGTCGCCGGGGTCACCAGAAGCGCCATCAAAAGGGCCAACCAAAGCCCCTGACGGTAAAGTGCGCCCACGTCGCCAATCCGGCGCGCACCTTTGAGGCGCGCCACCGACGGCGACAACGCCATGATTACGCCAGTGGCGCTGAGAAATATCGGCAGCCAGAGTGCGCTGCCGAGCGCCACGGCTGCCAGCTCCAAGGGGCCCAGGCGACCGGCCATCACGGTATCGGTCACCGCCATGCCGACTTGCAGCAGCTGGGCGACGATCAGCGGACCCGCAAAGCGGGCCAACAATCCCGCCTCACGCCACGCCCGTTGTCCCCGACGCGGTGGGCGCATGTGACGAGGCCAATTACCCGCGCGATTCACAATGCCAACCCCGTCGCCTGCGTTCGGCTGGGGAAATCCTTCTGATCTCCTCGAGTGTGGAGGGGCTCTCCTATCCAGACTTGCGGGAGGCGGACGTCAACGGCTGCGCCGGAATCGGCTGCAGCTTCCAGATATCACGGGCGTATTCGTCGATGGTGCGATCGCTGGAGAAACGGCCGCTGGCGGCACAGTTGCGAATGCTCATTCCCAGCCAGCGCTGGGGCTCGGCGAAAGCGGCCGCCGCCTGCTCCTGGGCTTGCACGTAGCTGGCAAAATCAGCGGCCACCACCCAGGGGTCGGTCGAGCTGCGAACGGAGGCCAAAACCGGCTCGAACAGGCCCGGCTCGAACTGGTTGAAATGTCTCGACTCCAGCAGCCTGAGCACCTCGCGCAGCGCGGACGTTTGGTCGACGATGGAGCCGGGATCGTAACCATTGCGCAAGGCCTGAACTTCCTCCGCGGTATGTCCAAACAGCAAGAAGTCATCGGACCCTACGGCCTCCCTGATCTCGATGTTGGCTCCATCCAGCGTGCCGATAGTCACCGCTCCGTTGATCATGAACTTCATATTGCCGGTGCCGGACGCCTCCTTGCCGGCAGTCGAGATCTGCTCCGAAAGATCGGCACCGGGACAAATGCGCTCCATTGCCGAGACCCGGTAATTGGGCAGAAAGACCAGCTTTAGCCACGGATCCACCTGCGGATCGGCGTTCACCACTCTGGCGACGTTGTTGATGAGCTTCACGATGAGCTTGGCCATATGGTAGCCAGGCGCTGCCTTGCCGCCGATCAGCACGCAACGCGGCACCATACCCTCGGTGTCCCCCGCCTTGATGCGCAGGTAGAGATGCACCACGTGCAGCAGGTTGAGCAGCTGGCGCTTGTATTCGTGCATGCGCTTGACCTGGACGTCGAACATCACCGTCGGGTCAACGATGACACCGCACTCAGCCTGCACCAGCTGCGACAGCCGTGCCTTGTTGGAATGCCGCACCGCCGCCCAGCGTTCGCGAAAATCGGACTCCGCCGCCAGCGGACGTAGCGCCTCGAGCGCCTCCAATCGGACCCGCCAATTCGGGCCAATGGCCTCGTCCAGCAAGCTCGCCAGCGGCCGATTGCAGAGTGCAAGCCAGCGCCGCTGGGTGACACCATTGGTCTTGTTGTTGAACCGTTCCGGCCACAGTTGATGGAAGTCCCTGAACAATCCCTGGCGCAGTAACTGCGAATGCAGTTCGGCCACGCCATTGACGGAAAAGCTCCCCACTATTGCGAGGTAAGCCATGCGCACCTGGGGTTGGTCACCTTCGGCGATCAGCGACATGCGCCGCAGCCGGTCGCTGTCGCCGGGCCAGCGCCGGGCTACCTCGGCCAAAAAGCGGCCATTGATTTCGTAGATGATGTCGAGCAGTCGCGGCAGCAAGCGCTCGAACATGCGCACAGGCCACTGTTCGAGGGCCTCCGGCAGCAACGTGTGGTTGGTGTAGGCCATGGTGCGGGTGGTGATCTCCCACGCCAGCTCCCAGGGCAGACCATGGTCGTCCATCAGCAGCCGCATGAGCTCCGGCACAGCACAGGTCGGATGAGTATCATTGAGCTGAAAACAGTTTTTGTCGGCAAAGTCGGAGAAATCCGAACCGCGAAACCGCAGCCAGTTGCGGAACACGTCCTGCAGGCTCGCGGAGGCCAGGAAATACTGCTGTTGTAGCCGTAGCTCCTTGCCATTCTCGCTAGCGTCATTGGGATACAGCACCATGGTGATGTGCTCGGCGGCATTCTTTCCGGCCACCGCGTCGGTGTAGCTGCCGGCATTGAACTCGCTGAGATCGAACTCGTCGGTGGCGGCCGCCTTCCACAGCCGCAGCGTGTTCACGGTGCCGTTGCGGTAGCCCGGGATGGGGATGTCGTAGGGCACCGCCAGCACGTCCATGGTGTCCACCCAGCGGGCTCGAAGCACGTGCCGGTCATCACGGTAGAATTCGGTACGCCCACCGAACTTGACCCGCTGGGTGTATTCCGCCCGCTCGTGCTCCCACGGATAGCCGTCACGCAACCAGTGATCCGGCTCTTCCAGCTGGTAGCCATTGTCGATGACCTGGCGGAACATGCCGTACTCGTAACGAATACCGTAGCCGCGCACCGGTAGCTGGAGGGTGGCGCAGCTATCGAGAAAGCAAGCCGCCAGCCGTCCCAGACCACCGTTGCCTAGACCGGCATCGTGCTCGGATTCGGCGAGCTCCTCCAAACTCAACCCCAGACCATGCAGGGCCGCGGCCAAATCCTCCTCGAGCCCCAGGTTCAGGACGCTGTTGTCGAGTACCCGACCGAGCAGAAACTCGAGCGACAAGTAGTGCGTCCTGCGGCAGTCGTGTTCCTGGTAGCCATAGCTGGTCTGGCGCAGTCGCTCCATCAGGCGATCGCGCAGCGTCAATGCCAGCGCCAGGTAGGCGTAGTGGCGGGAGCGGCAATAACGGTCGCGGCCCAGGGTGCGGCTGAAGTGGCGGCGCAGATCAGCCGCCAGCGCCTCGGGATCCATGGGTAGTGCACCGCGCTCCACTAGCGCATTGAAGGACGGCGCCTCCAGGTCTCGATTCACGGACATATCCATGGCTTGGCTCCCAGAAGGTGGCGGGACACGAATCGCAGATCAGTTTCCGGACCAACGGAACGCCACCGCACCGATCAGCAAGAACGTGAGGCTCATGGCGGCGAGCACCGACAGGTGGCCCGAGATAGCCACCAGGCCGGCCCCGTCAAGCATGACGGCGCGCGCGCCCGCCAGCAGGTGCGTCAGAGGTGACATCAGGGCGGCCAGCTGGATGAACGGATGCGTTCCCTCCAGGGAGAACCACACCCCGGAAACCAGCACCATGGGCCAGCTCAGCAGATTCAATAACCCTCCGGCAAGCTCCTCGCTGTCGACGCGAGCGGCAATCAACAGCCCCAGCGCGATCATGCTGAAGGCGCCCAACACCGCCAACAGCAACAGATTGAGATAGCTGCCCTCCATGGGAAAATCGAGCATGGCGTTGGTTGCAGCGAACACCAGGCAGCTCACCACCACGATCAACACGAGTCGCGACAGCACCTGCGCCAACAAAAACTCGAACGCGGTCAACGGAGTTGCCCGCAGACGTTTCAGGTATCCGGTCTTGCGATAGCGCACCAGCACATAGCCAACACCAAAGAAGCCGCTGAACATTATGTTCATGCCGAGGATTCCCGGCACCACCCAATCGACATACCGAATCTGGCGCCCGGCGACGGTATGGCGCTGCAGCGACTCTCCCCCGCCCGCCCGCAGCAGTCGTTCCAGAACATAGCCCTTGGCCGATAGCGTATTGACCCAGTAACCCGGTTGGGCACCGCCCAGATCGAGCAGCAAGTCCGCCTGGTGACGGCTCACCTTGGTGATACCGTCCTCCCGGCTCGGCGGGACGTAGAAATCCACGTGCTCGGTGGCCAGGAAGGGGTGCGCCTCGGCGCCAGCCGCCGGGCTGGCGCCCAACACCGCCACCTTGAACAGGGGCCGTTCGGCGCCGGAAAAAACCCACGCCAGGCCCAGTACCAGAGCAACCGGCAGCAGCAGGTTCCAGGCCAAAGCAGAGCGGTCGCGGAGGAACTCCAGGTTGCGTGCATGCACCAGGGCAACCACCCGTTTCATGCCCGTAACTCGCGACCAGTGAGCTCCAGGAACAAATCCTCCAGGGTGCGCGGGCGGACCCGTAATTCGGCCAATGGCACGGCGGCGGCCAGCAGCCGGCGCAAGGTTGCTTCGACGTCATCGGTCAGGATCTCGGCCCGTTCGCCCGCCGCCAGCGCGGTCCAGGGGAAATCCTCGGGCAGGTTGGCCAGGGCCGAACGCGGCAGTTCTAGCACGACGTCGCTGAAGTGCTCGGCGAGCAACTGGCCGGGACTACCGCGCGCAATCACGCGGCCGTGATCCATGATGGCGATATCGTCGCACAGGGCGTAGGCCTCCTCCATGTAATGGGTGGTGAGCAGTATGGTCTTGCCCCGATCGCGGACTCCCTCCACCAGGTGCCAGAAGTTGCGCCGCGATTGGGGATCGAGCCCAGTGGTAGGCTCGTCCAGAAACAACACCTCGGGATCGTTCACTAGGGCGATAGCCAGCAGCAGCCGTTGCCGCTGTCCCCCGGACAGCTTGCGGGCGTCGCGATCCAGGAACTCTCCCAGCGCGCACAGCCGCACCACTTTTTCCAAGGGCATGGTGTGGGCGTAGAGGCGCGAGAACAGTCCGAGGTGCTCCCGCACGGTGAGGAAATCCTGCAGCGCGGTGGATTGAAACTGGATGCCCGCCGCCTCACGAAAGCGTGTCCCCAGAGGTTCTCCCCGGAACAGCACCCGGCCCGAGGTCGGCGGCGTGATGCCCTCCATCATCTCGACCGTGGTGGTCTTGCCGGCCCCGTTGGGTCCGAGCAGGCCGAGGCAGGTTCCGGGTCGCAGGGCAAAGCTGACCCCGGCGACCGCGGTGACCCCAGGATAGCGCTTCACCAGGTCTTGCACCTCGAGCACCGCAGTCATCTCTCGGCCCCTAAGTCCGGCGGGCAGAGAGGCCAGCATCCTGGAAAGCCGCCAGCAGCTCTTCCACGTGCCGATGGCCGCGGATCTCCAGGCGCAGCTCGACTTCGGTTTCACCCAGCATTCCCGCGCCCAGGCTGCGGCGATGGGTGATGTCCAGGATGTTGGCGCCCACTTCCGCCACCACGCTGGCGACTCGAGCAATGTGACCGGGTGAATCGGGCACCACCAAGCGCAGAGTCACTAGCCGACCATCGGTTTCGAGCCCACGGGCGATGATGCGGTCGAACAGGTTCAGATCGATATTGCCACCGCTGATGATCACCACCACCTTGAGCCCGGAGAGCTCCGGCAGGCGTCCGGCCTGCAGGGCAGCAAACCCCACTGCCCCAGCGCCCTCCGCGAGCGTTTTCTCGCGCTCCAACAAGGTCATGATTGCCCAGGCGATGGATTCCTCGTCGACGGTGACCAATTGCTGAACAAGCTCTTGCACCACCGGCAGCGTGTGTGTTCCCACCCTCGCCACGGCGATGCCACCCGCCAGCGAGCACTGCGGCTGCAGGGCAACCAGCTGGCCACGAGCAAGCGACTCGTACATAGCCGGAACCCGTTCCGTCTGAACGCCGTATATCTGTACATTAGGCAGACGCCCCTTGACCGCAACCGCCACACCGCTGATGAGGCCACCGCCTCCCACCGGAACCACCACCGCGTCCAAGCTTGGCACCTGTTCGACAATCTCGAGGCCCACGGTGCCCTGTCCGGCGATGACTTCCGGATCGTCGAAGGCATACACCAAGGTCATGCCGCTATCAGCGGCTAGCTGACTGGCATGAGAAAAGGCCTCGTCATAGTTGGATCCATGGAGCACAATCTCCGCACCAAACTCCGCCGTTCCACGCACTTTAGAGAGCGGAGCCGTCATGGGCATTACAATCGTGGCTCGAATGTTGCTGACTTACGCGGCACGGGCTACGCCCTGGGCGTGGTTTCCAGCAGACGCCGCGATTACCCCGGAGGTACGCTGGGACGCATCCAGTTGCAGGATACGATTGAACGAGCCCCGCTCCTTGAAGGAGCCGGTCATTTGCAGGTTCTCTAGCTTTAAATCGACTTCGCAACCCGTCGCCCGACTCAAGGTTTTACTACGGGCGCACGGGGAGACAAAAACGGCGTCCCCAAGTCTCGCGCGCGCCGCGTCGATGTCGCCGAGAGTAATCATGAGTTCAGCTAGTAGCTTCCAAAGCTTGTCGACGACCTCCGGGTCGGGAACAGCGAGGCGCGCCCGCGTGGACGCCCCGTCGCCCGGCCCAGGGGACGACAGCGCCGTCGATCACGCCCTGCGCAAGCGCCTGCGCAGCGCGCACTTGCGGCTGCGCCTCGGCATTGAGGCCGAACGTGAGCAGAGGGTCTTCGGACGCGGGCTGAACCTGGTGCATCTGGAAAACTGGGTGTCGGTTCACGGCCTCATACGGGCCGGGTTGCAGGCAAGCCTGCTCTACGCACGCGGTCAGCGCAACGCCCGCCGCATCGCGGTGACGACCAGCGAGATCGTCTTGCCCGGGCTGCCCGCAGCGCTGACCGGACTCACCATACTGCACCTCAGCGATCTCCATCTGGATATGGACCCCGAGTTCTCGCTGATTCTGGGGCGGCGCGTGCAGCACCTGCAGTATGACGTCTGCGTCCTCACCGGCGACTTCCGCTACCGCACCTGCGGTCCGTGGCGGCCGGCAGTCGAGGCGCTGCAACGGCTTCGCCCCTTTTTGCGGGGTCCGGTATACGGGGTGTTGGGCAATCACGACAGCATCCGGATGGTGCCCGCCATGGAAGATCTCGGCGTTCGACTGTTGATGAACGAATCGGATGTGTTCCGCTATCGCGGCGCTGAGCTCTATCTGGCAGGGGTGGACGATCCCCATTACTACCAAGCCGACAACTTGGAAGCGGCTGGTGCCGGCATTCCCGACGACGCCATCAGCGTTCTTCTCGCTCATTCCCCCGAAATCTATCGCCGCGCCGCCCATAGCGGCTTTTCTGCCATGCTCTGCGGCCACACCCACGGCGGCCAGATCCGCCTGCCAGGGGGTATTCCGCTCATGGTCAACGCCAACTGCCCACGTCGGTTCTGCTCGGGCGCATGGGAATATGCCGGAATGCGCGGCTATACCTCCGCTGGCGCCGGCTCTTCGGTAGTGGATGCCCGACTCAACTGCCCCCCGGAAGTCACGCTACACACTTTGCGCCCGGCCTAGTGCGTGCTCGGTGACGCGCTGTTTCCCAAACCATTACAATTGCGCGCCCCGAGATTCCCAGGAGCTTGCGCAGATGACTCAGGCCGTGTCGCCGCCTCCAGGGGCCGAGCCCTTGCCGATCCCCGCGCCGTGACCGCGGTAGCCATCGCTGACACGGAGGTCCGCGGGCCGCTGGTGCAGGTGGCGCTGCCGGGGGGCGAGGTGACCCTGCTCGGCACTGCCCATGTGTCGCAGGCAAGCGCCGAGGAAGTTCGGGCATTATTGGCGACGCGGAGCTTCGACGCGGTGGCAGTGGAGCTCTGTCCCGCCCGCCACAATGCCCTGTTGAATCCCGACAGCCTGGCTCGAATGGATCTGTTTCAGGTGGTGCGCAGCGGCAAGGCGCCGCTGGTGGCAGCCAACCTGGCGCTCGCGGCCTATCAACAGCGATTGGGAGAGCAACTGGGTATCGAGCCCGGCGCGGAGATGCGCCTGGCAGTGCACGAGGCTCATCGGCTCGGGTTGCCGGTGTGGCTGATCGACCGCGACATTGGAGTCACCCTGCGCCGAGTGTATCGGCGGGTTCCCTGGTGGCGCCGTTTCTACTTGCTGGCCGGACTCGGGGCCAGCTTGTTCTCCCAGGAGCGGGTCAGCGCCGAGGAAGTGGAGCGGCTCAAGGAGGGCGACGTGCTGGAGACAGCGTTCTCCCAGTTTGCCGACCAGGAAGCAGACCTCTATGAGCCGTTGATCCGCGAGCGCGATCGCTACATGGCGGCGCGCTTGCGTCAATCCATGGCCGAGACCCAGACACCCCAAAGAGTGCTGGCGGTGATCGGCGCCGGCCATTTGCGTGGCATTGGCGAGCACCTGCAGCAGGCCTCGGTCGACCCCAGCGCTGAAATCGCCGAGCTCGACCGGCTGCCGCCTGCAAGCCGCTGGCCCAAGTTGATTCCATGGCTGGTGGTGACGGTAATCGTTGTTGGCTTCGGCATCGGATTCTCTCGCAGCTCGTCCCTGGGCTTGAGCCTGATGCTCGACTGGGTGTTGATCAATGGCGGCCTGGCGGCGCTGGGTGCCGCCATCGCCCGCGGTCACCCACTTACCGTGGCGACGGCCTTCGCGGCCGCACCTCTGACCTCGCTGAATCCCACCATCGGCGCCGGCATGGTGACGGCGGCGGCAGAGGTATACTTGCGCAAACCCCAGGTCGACGATTTCGGCAAGCTGCGCAGCGATGCCACCACCATTGCGGGATGGTGGCGCAATCGGGTCACCCGCACCCTGCTGGTTTTCGTGTTGAGCACGCTCGGCTCCGCCATCGGGACCTACGTGGCCGGATTTCGGATCTTGGAGCGTCTCGCCAGCGGCTGAGCGCACATCGATCGATCCCCGTGTCTCGCGATCGCGGCATCTATCTGGACCAGCTCGCCTCGCCCGAAGCCGAGCCTGCCCCAGATCAGCACCGCCCGATCGTCCTGCCCGTGGCAGGAGAACAATAGACCCCCTGCGCCATGGCGACGATAGCTGTGAAGGCGCTAGGCCTCTGCCAAGATCATCGAGAATGCAGGTTGCCGCAGCCGCCACAGGAGGAGAGTCATGCGCCGTCTGGAGCCGAAACCCAAACGTGCCCTGGAGGGCATTCGCGTTCTCGAGCTGGGCCAGCTGCTGGCTGGCCCCTTCGCCGGAACCATCTTGGCTTATCACGGCGCCGACGTGATCAAAGTAGAGCCGCCAGGGCGCGGCGACCCGATCCGGCAATGGCGGGTGCTGGCAGGTGGCACGTCGCTGTGGTGGCGCAGCCTGGGACGCAACAAGCGGTGTATCACCTGCGACCTCAAGAGCGAGCGTGGTCGGCAGCTCGCGCGCGAGCTGGCCCTGCAATGTGACGTGCTGATCGAGAACTTCCGCCCCGGCACCCTGGAAGCCTGGGGACTGGGGCCGGCAGCGTTGTGGGAGCACAACCCGGGGCTCGTCATTGCCAGAGTCTCCGGTTACGGACAGACTGGACCCTACGCCGACCGGCCTGGCTATGCCTCGGTATGTGAGGGTTTCGGGGGATTTCGCCATCTCAATGGCATGGCCGGAGAAACGCCCGTCAGACCCAACCTGAGCATGGGCGACACTTTGGCAGGTCTACATGCGGCGCTGGGGATCCTGCTGGCGCTGCGACAGCGTGACGTCGATCCGGCGCATCACGGACAGGTGGTGGACGTGGCGCTATTCGAGGCGGTGTTCAACCTGTTGGAGGCCGTGGTACCTGAATACGATGGCGCAGGAGTCAGCCGAGGCCCCTCGGGCACCACCGTGACTGGCATTGTCCCCACCAACACCTATCGCTGCCACGACGGCCGTTACGTCATCATTGGGGGCAACGGGGATTCCATCTACAAGCGGCTCATGGAGACGGCGGGACGCACCGACCTCGCCAACGACCCCAGACTTGCAGACAATGCAGGCCGAGTAGCGCACGAACAAGTAATCGACCAAGCGATCGCAGCCTGGACCTCGAGCCTGGAATCCAACACGGTGTTGGAGCAATTGCGCGCAGCCAGAGTGCCCGCCGGCCCTATCTATAGCGTCGAGGACATGTTCCGCGACCCCCAGTACCAGGCTCGCGGCCTGCTAGAGACGGTGGAGGTGGACGGGCAGGCTTTGCGCATTCCCGCCATCGTGCCCCGCATGGAGGCGACCCCCGGACGCACCGACTGGGCCGGACCGTCTGTCGGCGCCCATAACCGAGAGATATTCGGAGAACTTCTAGGCTTGGACGAAGCCGAACAGAAAGCTTTGGGGCAAAGCGGAATTATCTGAAGACGTGAACCTAGCCGAGAGCGAAGCGAGGCGAGAACAGCGACATGCAGGGTTTGGAAACGTGGCAGGCGGTGCTCATGGGTGCATTCGCCGTGGGTTTGATCTTCTTTCTGCGCCCGGGCATCAAGGCTGCGCTGGAACGCAGCAAGGGCGCCGAAAAGGATTGGCCTGCGCTGCTGTTGCCGCTGGCCGCGGTGGTGGCTTTTGTCATGCTTTTGATCGCACTGGTATGAGCGTCGGAATTTCTCAGCGCCGGGCAGCGTTGCCCTGGGGCGCGCTGCTGCTTGCGCTGGTATTGGCCGTTCCCGCGACCGCGGGTGAGCTCATGCTATTGGTCCACGGCCATTTCGGTACCAGAGCTGACTGGACTCGAAGCAGGGTCGTCCCCAAATTGACGGACGCCGGCTGGCACGACGGTGGCTTGCTGGCTCAGGGGCCCGTGCAGGTCGTCGATGCACCGCGGGTGTTCTATGTGGTGGAGTTGCCGAGCCTGGCGCCCCTGCAGGTCCAGGCCGGCGTGCTGGCGGATCGGATCTATGATCTGCGCGAGGTGCGCCAAGGCGACCACCTTATCGTGGTCGGCCACTCCGCCGGTGGCGTGGTGGCACGCTTGGTCATGGTGCAACAACCGCAGGTCCGGGTGGATGCGCTGATCACGATTGCCGCCCCACACCTGGGTACTCCGCTGGCGAGCGCGGGGGCCGAGCTCGGTCGTGGTCTGGTCGGCAGCCTGCCGTATGTGGGACAATCCGCTACCGTAGCTGAGCTGCAACGACTCTACCAGGAGCTCGGCGACTCGGGACCCGGCTCGTTGCTCCACTGGCTCAATCATCAGCCTCATCCCGACGCGCTCTATGTATCCGTGGTGAGGCCGGAAGATCCCACCCGCATGAGCTTCGACCCGTTGGTGCCATCGTGGAGCCAGAGCCTCGCCGCGGTGCCGGCGTTGAGCGGCAGAGCCCGCATCGAACAGGTGCCGGGGTTGCACGGGCTGGGCCCAAACGACGCCGATTGGTTGATGGAATTTCTGAGCAAACCCGGCGTCTGAGCGCGGTTTCGCGCATTGAGCGCTGTCGATACTTGGGTTGGAGCGCCTCCCATGCCCGTCACCTCCGGGCCCAACGACGACCTTTTCATTCGCCTCCGAGCCGCCTGTCTGGACGATTGGACGGCCTACACCCAGCACCGTTTCGTGAGCGAGCTGGCCGCCGGCACCCTTCCCGTCGAATGCTTCCGCTATTACCTGGTGCAGGACTACCGGTTCCTCATCCATTTCTCCCGAGCCTGGGCGCTGGCGGTGTTCAAGTCCGAGTCATTGGACGACATGCGGGAGGCCGCCGTTACCCTGAACGCGTTGCTCAACGAAGAGCTGGAGCTCCACGTAAGCTACTGCGAAGGCTGGGGTATATCCCAGCGGGACATGGAGGCCCAACCCGAGGCCACGGCCAACATGGCCTATACCCGCTACGTACTGGAACGGGGTATCGCCGGCGATCTGCTGGATCTGCTAGTGGCGCTCGCCCCCTGCGTGCTCGGCTATGGTGAAATTGGCGTGGCGCTGGCTGACAAGGCCGAGCCCAGCCATCCCTATCGACAATGGATCGCCACCTATGCCGGCGACGATTACCAGGCGGTTGCCGCCGGTATGCGCGCCCAGCTACAGCGAACGGCGGATCGTCTGCTTACCAATGCCCGGGAACGCGATTGCCGGAGGACTTTCCGCAGCGCCACCCGGCTCGAGATCGGGTTTTGGGACATGGCGCTGGCACGCTCGCAATGAGCAGCTCGAACAATTCACCAGGGCGGCCTATGGCTTGAACTAGACTGGTGGCGAGATTGCCTTGAGAGGTCCCCGCGTGGACTGTTCGGGGTAGCAGTCGAGCAGGATTCGGAGGCAGTAAACATGAGTAGCGACTACTTGGCCCTGTCACATATCGAGCTGGAGCCGGGCACCGAGATCCGTCGTCCACCTGTGATTCCGCGCGAGTATCGGCTCGACACGCCTGCTCTTGAGTTCATGACCGATTTCGCCAAGGTTCAGCCGGTCACAACGGAGCCACAAGCGACCATCGATGTGGCCCTGTCAAGAATGAAATACCGGGGCGTGCGGTTGCTCCTGGTGACAGATGCCAATGAACGGCTACTCGGGCTGATCACGGCCCGCGACCTCCATGGTGAGCGACCGGTGGAGATCGCCGAGCAGCAGCGGGTGCCGCGCAGCGAGATTCTGGTGCAGCAAGTTATGACCACTCTTGCCCAAACACGGGTGCTCAACCTGGTCAGCGTGCGTAATGCTCAGATCGGCCAGATCATCGCCACACTAAGGGAGCTGGATCTGCGCCACATACTGGTGGTGGAGATTGAGTCGGAAAGCAAGCGACAGATTGTTTGCGGGTTGTTCTCGGCGACCCAGATCGCCAAGCAGCTCGGTATGGACATCAACGAGGCCATGGGCAGCCCTGCCCACTCGTTGCTGGACATGCTCCACGAAATGAATCCGTGAACGCCCGGAGAGCGCTGATTGGATTAAAAAAAAGATGCCGGGGTAGAGGATACCCCGGCAAACGACCACTAAAGGAGGAGTGTGCATCGAGCCGGAGGAGGAGAGTGGCCCGAGCACGAGGTTGAGTTTAATAGGTCGTTATAGAGTAAACACTCTAGCTGGCCATCAGGCTCGGCGAGTACTTTAGGAAGCTTCTAGAGGCGGACCGGCCATCGGTCGTAGCACGATCATGGCGCGAGAGATACAGAAGTGTCTGAAGACCGGTATGTGTCCGACGCCATCGCGCTGGACCAGCTCTGCGCCGAGTTGCGTCAGCACCGCTGGATTGCGCTCGACACCGAGTTCGTGCGGGAGCGAACCTACTTCCCCAACCTCTGCCTGGTGCAAGTGGCAGTGCCGCAGGTGGTAGCCTGCGTCGATCCCATCGCTCTCGGCGATATCTCACCGCTACTCGACGTACTCTACGATGCCGCCATCGTCAAAGTTCTACATGCGGCGGCACAGGATATGGAGATCTTCTACGGATTGCGGCGAACCCTCCCCGTGCCGGTGTTCGACACCCAGATTGCGGCCACCGTGCTCGGCCAGGGGGAACAAGTCGGCTACGGCACACTGGTCAAGAGCCTGCTGGGCGTGGACCTGGATAAAGGACATGCGCGTACCGATTGGACCCGGCGCCCCCTGGATGCGGAGCAACTTCGCTACGCCGCCGACGACGTACGCTACCTACGGGAGCTCTACAAGCTGCAACGGAGTGAGTTGGAACGACGTGGTCGCTTGCGATGGTTGGACGAGGATTTTTCCAATCTGTGCGATCCCGAGCGCTATCGCGTCAATCCGGAATCAGCCTGGAAGCGGGTGAAGGGCACGCGAGTTCTACGCACCGGCGACATACCCTATCTACAGCGGCTTGCCGCCTGGCGCGAGCGCGAAGCCGCCGCCAATGACTTGCCTCGGCGCTGGGTGCTGGGGGACGAGGCCTTGGTGACGCTGGCACGTCGCAAGCCGAGGGATCTGGCGACATTGGAGCGATTGCGGGGACTCAATGAGGCCCAGGCTCGACGATACGGCAAATCGCTGTTGGAGGTAGTCGCGGAGGCTGCATTGGTGCCCAAGGAAGACTGGCCTCCAGTGACCAAACACCGGCGCCTGGACGCGGAGCAAGAGGCCATAGCCGACGCCGCCTCTGCGATTGTCCGAATGCAAGCCACGCGGCACGACGTGGGCCCGGCGAGCCTGGCATCGCGCACGGAGTTGGAGCGCTTGGTGGCAGGTGAGCGCGACCTGCCCTTGCTGCATGGATGGCGCGCCGAGATCGCGGGCCGCGCCGTGCTGTCGCTGGTGGAAGGACGCGCCGGTCTGGTGGTGCAAGAGGGTCGGTTCGAGCTGATGAACTTTCCCGCCTAGACATGCGCCCGGCCACCTCAAGCGCGGAACTGGCACCCCGCGAGGAGGCAGTCGCAAAGCTCGCGATACACCGCGCGCAGGCGATCACGTTCTGGGTCAGCCCCCACGGCACGTACGATGCGCCTGGCCAGACAACCCTCATCGACGATGACGCGTAGGGCATCATGCCAGGCAGCGGCATCAGCTCCCTTCCATGGCGGCGTGCTCTCGAGCACGTGCCGCCACAGATCGGCAGCAGACAGGGATGCCTCCATCGGAGCTCCCAACGCTGCCAGGTAGCGACGGTCCCTGACGACCGCCTCGCCACCGTGACGGGAGACTTGAACCAAGAGCTCCGCCAGATCCGCCAGCGGCAGCGCCTGTTGAACTGGCTGCGCTGACCAGCGCTCTTCTACCAGTGCCTGCAGGACCCGCACAATGGTGGCCGCCACTGCCAGATCGGCACGCGGGCATTCTTGAATGTCGAGCACCCGGATTTCGATGGCATTGCGGTCAAAGCGTGCGATGGCGCCTCGGGAATTCAACCACTCTTGCTGCAGAATGCCCCCGGAGTCGTGGGGCGCGATGTCGCGGTACATGGGATCCAGAATTCGGGTCTCGTACTCGGCGCGGCTGGAGACCGACTCCGGCACCACAGCGCCGGTGATGGAGGGGATGCGGGCGGCATTGACGCGGTAGGCCTCGAGGCGGGAGTCCAGAGCGCCGCTGAGGCGACCGTCGACGATCGGTGAGCTGGCGGCGAGGGCGGGCATGAGCGGCAACAACGTTCTGATGGCGGTGTGCAGACGGGAGAACTCCTCGTCGCCATCAAAAGGCAGGTTGAGGTGCATGCTCTGCAAGTTCGACCAGCCATGCCCCTGGCATCCGAAGATGCGGTCATAGGCTTCGTAGATGAGGTTGTGCTGGTGCGGCCACAGCCGGGTTTCCCGGTGCGGGTTCATCCAGGGATGCATGGCCGTCGGCATGAGCCGGCCATTCAGCGCCTGCAGCAACTCGTCGATACGGCGCAGATCCGCCTGGAAGGCATCCGCCAGCCCGTCCAGGGACGCGGCGGGCCCATTGGTCTTCAGCTCGATGACGTGCAGGACCAGCTCGTTGGACCAGGCCAACCGCCCCTGAGCTGTCTCGTTGACGAAATCGCCCGCGACGGACCTGAGCACCTGGTCGGTCACCGGCAGCACGTCCAGCTGTGCGCCATCGACGATCATGTACTCGAGCTCGATACCGAAGCCTTCGAACAATCCGAGCGTGGCGCTCATCCGCGGCTCCGACCTCGGTCTTCGATGCGCTTCAAGAAGGTGTACATGATCTCCCGGTACAGCACTTCGTTGAGGATCTCGTCCTCAATGCCCGAGTCCAGGTTGGGGTTGTCATTCACTTCGATGACGTACACCTGCTTGCCGACCTGCTTGAGATCGACCCCGTAAAGGCCATCGCCAATCAGCCTCGCGGCCTTGAGCGCCGTGCTCACCACCGCCTTTGGGGCCGCATCCACAGCTAGCGTGTCTGCCATGCCCTCACCGCGCTTATTGCCGCTGGCGTCGCGCTTGATGATCTGCCAGTGGCGCCGTGCCATGTGGTAGCGACAGACATAGAGCGCCCGGCCGTCCACTACCCCGACCCGCCAGTCGAAGTCGGTGGGCAGAAACTCCTGGGCCACGATGAGCTCGGAACGGTCCAGTAGGCGGTTGACCTCCGCATCCAGCTCGGCTCGCGTGTCAACCTTGACCACACCCAGGGAAAAAGAGCTGTCGGGCTGCTTCAGCACACAAGGTAGACCCAGCTCCGACTCCACCGTGTCGGAGTTGCCCCGGTGCACCACC
>CAZLYT010000211.1:0-3486 GCA_964563515.1 uncultured Candidatus Competibacteraceae bacterium
CTCGAGCAGGCGCTGGTGAACGTGATGGAGAATGCCGCCCGTTTCTCTCCGCCCGGCGGTGAGCTGCGCATCGCGGGTCGCCAGCAGGGAAACCAGCTCGTCATCACCGTGACCGATCAGGGGCCCGGCATTCCAGAAGCGGATCGCAGGAGGGTCTTCGACATGTTCTTTTCCGGCGAGCGTGCCGACACCGGGCGCTACGGCAGCGGGCTGGGCCTTGCCATCTGCCACGGCATGGTCGGCGCCCATGGCGGTAGCGTCGAGGCCCTGCCCGGTTCAGACG
Source organism: uncultured Candidatus Competibacteraceae bacterium (assembly GCA_964563515.1). GTDB lineage: Bacteria > Pseudomonadota > Gammaproteobacteria > Competibacterales > JAHEDQ01 > CAZLYT01. The sequence continues at coordinate 284 of CAZLYT010000211.1, forward strand.
GGCTCGGCACCACCATCGCCATTCGGCTGCCGGTGCAGGAGCCCCCGTACAGCGAAAGCGACGACATTGGTGATGAGCGGGGAAGCTAACGCCGGCACCGGGCCCTCGGCGCGAATCCTGATCGTCGACGACGAGGCGCAGATCCGCCGGTTTCTGCGCATCAGTCTGGTCAGTGAAGGTTACCAGGTGCTGGAGGCTGGCACCGGCCACGAAGGCATCGAGCTCGCGGCTACCCGACAGCCAGACCTGGTGGTGTTGGATCTCGGACTTCCGGGCATGGACGGCAAGCAGGTGTTGGAGGAAATCCGGGGTTGGTCCCATGTGCCGGTGATCGTGCTGTCGGTGCGCGCCGACGAGCAGGAGAAGGTGCGGGTGCTGGATGCCGGCGCCAACGACTACGTCACCAAGCCCTTTGGTCTGCAGGAGTTTCTGGCCAGGGTCCGCAACCTGCTGCGCAACCGTGTTGCCGGGGAGGACGGCAGTGGCCGCTACGACGACGGCTATCTGGTGATCGACCTGCCCCGGCGGCGGGTCAGGGTGGCGGGCCACGAAACCCGTCTCACCCGGAAGGAGTTTGGGGTGCTGCGGATGCTGCTCACCCACCGCGATCGAGTAGTCACCCAAACCCAATTGCTGCGGGAGGTCTGGGGCCCCACCCACGTGGAGGACACCCATTACCTTCGCATCATCGTGGCCCGTCTGCGCCAAAAGCTCGGGGATGAACCCACGGAGCCGCGCTACCTGCACACCGAGCCGGGCGTGGGCTACCGCCTGACGACGCTGCCGCCTACCGGGGCATAGATAGTCGTGTCGGCCGGCGGTCGGCTGGGCGGAATCTCCTACGGCAAGAACGCTGTTGGCGGTGCGACAGCGCGCGGTGGTCGGCTGGGGGGGAATCTTCTACCCCGCTACGGCTGCAACCATGGGGCGGCGTTGCGGTCATCATTGCAGTCGCCGACCAAAACCCGCTGCCTTTTGGCAGCATCGACGAAGGTCATAGGCACGTAAGCTTTAGCCCGCGATGCGGCTGCCACCACGATCAGCCAAGGCGCAACACCCGAGGAGCCCATGGAGTCGATCTACTACGTGATGTGCTGGGCCTGCCACCGGCGCTGCAAGCATTGCTATGAGGACCGTTTCCGGCCCTACGTTCGGGGCCAGCTCGATGCGGTGGTGGAGGAGGCCCGGCGCAATTTCCCTCGTATCATCGACCGCTTTCCGGAGCGCCTGACCTACCTGGATCTGGACGATCCGCAGCCCGAGGGCAGCCTGCCGGAGAAGATCGGGCGCATCGTGCTGTCGGGCGGAGAGTCGTTGATCGAGCCGGTGCGAAGTGCCGTTACTTATCCTGTCATCGAGCGTCTGAATGAACGCTACCGCGATCAGGGCGGGGTCAAGGTGATTGTACAGACCACCGGCGACGTGATTACCGAGGCCATCGTCGGCGAGCTCCTCGAGCGCGAGATCTACATGATCTCGGTGGCGAGCGTCGATCAATACCACGTGGGAATCGACACCGAGGAGCGCCAGCGCGCCTTCGTCGACAAGCTCACCGGCCTGTTCGAGGCGGCCGGAATGCGCGCCTCGGGGATTTCGGCCACCACCCGCAACTGGCACGAGGAGGACGGCCCGCTGTACAGCTTCTTTGGAGCCTCCCCGGATGCGTGGATCGGCAAGATCTGGCCTCGCGGCCGGGCCTGGCAGAACGACCTCTCCACCGCCACCTTGGCCGACAACTTCTGTAATCGTTGGTCCGGCGGCTTGGGCTTTCTCAATCACCGTTACAGTGGCTCCGAGGTCTCGGTGGAGCCCGATGGCAACGTCTACCCCTGCTGCGTCAAGACCGAGCTCCCGGCGGGCAATCTGCTGGAGGATCCGCTGATCGACATCCTGGATTCCTTGGTGGGCGAGCCAGCCTACGAGGCCATCAACATGGGCCACCCGGAGCGCATGGGCATCGCCCACGGCTGGAGTGTGGAGGAATTTATCAACCAGTCAGCGACCACTACGGTCACCGGGCGCCCCTACCGGAACCTCTGTATCGGCTGCGACCGCTTCCACCAGGCAGTGCTAGGCGAGGTGATCGAGCGCGCCCGTAACCGCCGGCGCCAGGCACGCACTCGAAGTGAAACCCAGCCGTCGAAGTTGGCCGCTGTCTCCCGCCAGAGGCCGTCATGAAGTCGACCCTCATGGGAACACTGGTCGCGGTCTCGGCCTTGGTCCTTAGCTCTGTGGCGATGGCGCAGCCCGAGGGCGAGACGCGCAGTTGGGAGCAGATCACCGAAGCCGCCAAAGGTCAGACCGTCTATTGGAACGCCTGGGCGGGCAATGACCAGACCAATGCCTTCATCGCCTGGATCGGGGAACAAGTGAGCGAGCGCTACGGTGTCGGGGTGCGCCACGTCAAGCTGAAGGACACCGCCGAAGCGGTCACCCGGGTAGTCTCGGAAAAGACCGCTGGCCGTGACAGCCGTGGCACCGTCGATCTGATCTGGATCAACGGCCCCAACTTTCTTGCCATGAAGGAGCAGGGGCTGCTGTATGGCCCGTTCACCCACGTGCTGCCCAACTACCGCTACGTAGACACCACCGATATGCGATCCAACGTGATCGACTTCACCGTGCCCGTGGATGGCATGGAGTCGCCCTGGCGGCTGGCCCAGATCGTCTATCTCTACGACAGCTCACGCATTTCGCCCGAAGACGTGCCCCGAAGCATGCCGGCCATGCTGGAGTGGGCCCGCGAGCACCCGGGTCAGCTGGCGCATCCAGGGGTGCGCAACTTCCTCGGCGCAACTTTCCTCAAGCAGGCCCTGTACGAGCTGGCACCCGATCCAGCCGTGCTGCAACAGCCCGCCACCGACGCCGACTTCGAGACCGTCGCCGCTCCCCTGTGGGAATGGTACGAGGCGCTGCGGCCACATCTCTGGCGTGGCGGCGAGGAGTTCCCAGAGACCGGTCCGGCGGCGAGGCAGCTGATGAACGACGGCGCAATCGACCTGACCATCACCTTCAATCCTGCGGAGGCGGCCGTCTCCATCGCCAGTGGTCTGCTGCCGGAAAGCGCCCGGGTCTATGTCCTGGATGGCGGCACCATCGGCAACACCAGCTTCGTCGCCATTCCCTACAACGCCAGCCATAAGGAAGGGGCCATGGTGGTCGCCAACTTCCTGCTGGCGCCTGCCACCCAAGCCCGGGCCCAG
>CAZLYT010000212.1:0-2913 GCA_964563515.1 uncultured Candidatus Competibacteraceae bacterium
TCCAGGCTGTCCACGTAGGCCTTACCCGCCTGGATCAGGTGCTCGGCCCACCCGTAGAGTTGCTCGAAGTAGTCAGCGGCGTGGCGCAGGTCGTCGCCCCATTCGAAGCCCAACCAGCGCACGTCGCGCTTGATGGCCTCAGTATATTCGACACTTTCCCGCTCCGGGTTGGTGTCATCGAAGCGCAGGTAGCATCGCCCGCCGAATTCCTGGGCGATACCGAAGTTGAGGCAGATGGACTTGGCATGACCGATGTGAAGGTAACCGTTGGGTTCCGGCGGAAATCGGGTCACCACCTGAGCGTGCTTGCCGGTGTGGAGGTCCTCAACAATAATGGTGCGGATAAAATCACGAGCCGCCCGCCTCTCCGACTGCACGACGTCAGCCTCTTCCTCCGAGTCCTCGACCCGCTCCTCGTTCATCCTCACCCGCTCCTCGCTCACCTGCCACGCAATCTTCCCGGATTGCGCGTCTGATCGCCAGCCGCGGGTCTGAGCGAGGGCGACGACAACTTCCAGGGTCACGCGCTAAGCAGGTCCTCCGGTCGGATCGGGAGGTGTCGCAGACGCTTACCGGTGAGGGCGAAGATGGCATTGGCAACCGCGGGGGCAATGGGTGGCGTGGCCGGTTCACCGATGCCTCCCAAAGCCTCGCCGCTCTCGATGATGCGCACCTGGATCTCCGGCATCTCCGCCAGCTGCAGCATGGGGTAGCTATCGAAGTTGGCCTCCAGCACGCGACCATTCTTGACAGTGATCTCGCCATACAAGGCTGCGGTCAGACCATAGACGATTCCACTCTCCATCTGCGCCACGACAGTGTCCGGATTGACGGTGCGGCCGCAGTCGACGGCGCAGCCGACCCGATGCACGCGCACCTTCCCGGCAGCATCCACCGACACCTCCGCGACCTCCGCCACAATGCTGCCGAAAGACTCCTGGATTGCCAGACCGCGACCCCGGCCCTCGGGCACCGAGGTTTCCCACTCTCCCAGCTCGGCGGCCGCCTTCAGCACCGCCTGATGACGCGGATGGTCCTTCATGAGACGCAATTGATAGTCGAGGGGATCGACCCCAGCGGCATTAGCCAGCTCATCGATGAAGCTCTGCACGAAGAAGGCGTTTTGGCTATTGCCCACGGAGCGCCAGAATCCCACCGGTACTCCAGTGTCTTGCATGACGTAATCGACGCGCTGGTTGGGTATCGCGTAAGGCAGCTCCACCGCCGCCTCCACCGAGGTGCTGTCGATACCGTTCTCCACGAAGTTCGGAAACACCCGACTGAAGATGGAGGGGCACACGATGCGGCAATCCCATGCCGAGGGCTGGCCGTCCTGGTCCAACCCGGCGCGGAAGCGCGTCACCGACATGGGCCGGTAGAAGTCGTGCTGGGTGTCTTCCTCCCGGGACCAGATGAGCTTGATCGGAGCTCCCACCTCCGCCGCGGTGCGCACCGCCTGGGTGATGAAGTCGAGCTCGAAGCGGCGACCGAATCCGCCGCCTAGAAAGGTGGTGTGCACCCGCACCTTGCCCGGGTCGATGCCGAGGATACCGGCGGCGGTCGCCTGCACCGGCCCCTGGGCCTGAGTTGGGGCCCAGATGTCGGCGCCGTCCGCCGTGACCCGGGCAGTGGCGTTCATGGGTTCCATGGTGGCGTGAGCCAGGAAGGGGACGTGATAGACAGCCTCCATGGTGCGAGTTGCATCGGCCATGGCTGTGTCCACGTCACCCGCCGTGTGCGCAGGGGCGCCGGAGGTCTCCAGCGCAGCGCGAAACTGCTCCAGGATGCCCTCGGAGCTCATGCTGGCATGCTCACCCGCATCCCATTCCGGTTGCAGCGACTTGGCACCCTGCAGCGCGTTCCAGTAGCCGTTGGCCACGACCACCACGGCGTCCTCCAACTCGACCACGTGCTCGACCCCGGCCATGTCCAGTGCCGGCGCCGGATCAACCGCCGCCAACGTGCCACCGAACACCGGGCACTGGCGAACCGTCGCGATCTTCATGCCCTCGACTTCCACGTCGGTGCCAAAGATGGCGCTGCCGTCCACCTTTTGCGGCACATCGAGCCGCGGCATCGCCTTGCCGAGTATCAGCCACTCCTCTCGCGGCTTGAGCTCGGGCTCGCCGGCGAGCTCGAGCTTGGCGGCGGCAGCAGCCAAGGCGCCATAGCGCTCCGAGCGCCCGCTGGCCTCGTGATGCACCCGCCCGCTGCGGGCCTTGCATTCGCCCGGATCCACCCCCCAACGCTCGGCCGCTGCGCGGATCAGCAGCTCCCGGGCAGCGGCGCCGACGCGCCGCAACGGCTCGTGGGTGGCGCGCACGCTAGTGCTGCCGCCGGTGGCCTGCATGCCGAAAATTGCGTTGTTGTAGATGGGCTCCGCCGGTGCCATTTCGGCGCGAACCTGCTCCCAGTCGACTTCGAGCTCCTCGGCAATCAGCATGGGTAGCGCGGTGTACACCCCTTGTCCCATCTCGGAGTTCGATACCAGGATAGTGACCGTGTCGTCGCTGCCGACCCGAAGCCAGGCGTTGATCCATTCGTCATCTGCCACCGTCTCGGCGCGGGCCAGGCGCCCTCCCTCCGGCAGCTGGAAGCCGATGACTAAGCCGCCGGTCACTGCGGCACCGACCTGCAGGAAGCGGCGGCGGGTGAGCGAAGTGAGATGCTCCATGGTTCAGGCCTCCTGCTTTGCCGCCCGGTGGATGGCGCGGCGGACCCGGTTGTAAGTGCCGCATCGACAAATGTTGGTTATCGCGCCGTCGATTTGAGCATCGTCTGGCTCGGCGTTGTTGGCTAGCAGAGCCGCCGCGGCCATGATCATGCCCGACTGGCAATAGCCACACTGGGGCACCTGCTCCTCGATCCACGCCTGCTGCAGCGCGTGGCTGCGATCCTGGGACAAGCCCTCGA
>CAZLYT010000213.1:0-6520 GCA_964563515.1 uncultured Candidatus Competibacteraceae bacterium
GCGCGGGGCTAGCGGCGCGGGAACCTGTTCGGGATAGCGTGTCAGGAGCAGCGCCCGGCACCCTAGAAGCTGCGCCGCCGCCAGCGCTGCGCTGAAGAAGTGCGCTGCCTGTCGGTTCGCACCGCCGGGTGTGAAAAGCAGCGGCGGGTCGCCGGCATCCAGGAAGGCGGTGGGGTCGGTGTCGAGGGCTGGCGTGGGTCCCTCATCCGGGGCAATACCCGCCAACTCAAGCTGGCGCGGCCCGTCCGGTTGGTGGCAGATGCGCCCTCGTGAAGGTCGAAATTAGCGATGCAGGACTTGATGAGAGCTTCCCGAGGACCCTCTGCCCCCCGTCATTCGCCCGCCGGCGGGAATCCAGTCAAACAATTTCTTGCACTGGGTTCCCGCGTTCGCAGAACGACGAAACGGGGCTCCGGCGAGGGCGTTGTGCAGGGCGTCGGGTGGCGAAGGCAGCCAACCAAATGCACGTGGAGCCCCAATATTTGCCAGGTATTTGTTGGCAGAACAATCAGCTAACCGATGTCAGACGCGAGCACGGGCTACCTTCTGAGCCGCGCCCCCGGCTCACCATCAAAGCATATTGGTCGGGTGGCAGCTACCGTGTAGTTGGCCCGGGGGCAGCTGCCCCCGGGCCTTGAGTTGCCGGAGCGGGTGTTGGACCGCCTAACAAGGGGGCGGCGCCGACTGGCCTTGCCTCCGACTGCGCGCAGCGCAACAGCTGACCAGCCGCTGCGTCCTCAGGCTTGGGAGCGCCAGGGCCAGTACTCAGGGGCCTTTGCGGACCAAGTCCGGGGACAATCCCATGTGCTTCAGAGCTTCGTCGCTCTTTGTGTTGAGCTCAGCCCAGTCGCGCTGGCGACGGTCCGCTCCCACGTGGTCAGTAATGGAGCTCAAGACAGCACGGTCGGCGATGGTATAGAGCGCTTGTCGTAGTGTGTTCAGCATAGCTTGGCCTCTTTGACTGTGGCCTCGGTAGGGCTGGCATAACCAGCCAGCCGCGAATGGCCACATTCAACCACCCATGCTGCGGCGCAGCAACGGACCAATTCTAGGCCGCTGAAGCAAGAAAAACTCAAGCGCACAGCGCTGCCTGCTTCACATTCAGCGCCCTCGCGTTCGGTAGGATGCAACAGGCAGCTAGGCCCCGGGCTTCTTGGTGTGGAGCGCGTCCTGGCGCGATTCGCTTCGCTGACGCCACTCGACGAGTCTCCCGGGTCCCACCGCTCGCCCAGACCTGAAGTGCGACACCTGCGCCCATAGATCTGGAACTCAGGCGCACTATCGTCCCGGAGTTGAGTGAATCAGCGTTTACTGCGTAACATACCCCACCCAGAATTCTCGGACTCGAATCCAGTTCCTTTCCAACCCCTTTGGATTCGGGCAGTCTGCAAGCTCAGTACGGCAAGAAGACCCAAAAGGGCTCCGGGCGGAGCCAAGCTCCTGCCGATTCCAGACCTATTCCACTGGAGGCACAATGGCCAAGACGAGCGAAACAATCTATTACACGCTGACTGACGAAGCGCCTGCATTGGCAACTGCGTCGCTGCTTCCTGTCATTCGAACTTTCACGAAGACTGCAGGTATCGACGTCAAGGTCAGCGATGTATCTCTAGCTGGTCGCATTCTTTCTGCATTCCCAGAGAAGCTAACGGACGATCAGAAAGTTGTGGACGGCCTGGCCTTCTTGAGTGAGCTCACCAAAGACCCAAACGCGACGATTATTAAGCTCCCCAATATCAGCGCATCAGTGCCCCAGTTGCGAGCAGCTATCGCGGAGCTGCGTTCCCAGGGCTACAACATCCCCGAATACCCCGAAGATCCAGCAGACGACGCGGCACGGGAGATTAAGGAGCGTTACGCCAAGCTCTTGGGTAGCGCCGTCAACCCGATCTTGCGCGAGGGGAATTCCGACCGCCGCGCGCCCGCAGCCGTGAAAGCCTTTGCGCGGAAATTTCCCCACTCCATGGGCGAGTGGAGTAAGGCCTCTCGCTCCCATGCGGATTCCATGCGGGGTGGAGACTTTTTCTCCAGCGAGAAGTCCATCACGCTGGAGAAAGCAACCGATGTCCGCATCGAGTTCGTCTCCAAAGAGGGCGAAGTTCGGGTCAAGAAGAAGCTCGCGCTGGAGGCAGGAGAGATCCTCGACACCATGTTCATGAGTCGCAAACGACTGCGCGAGTTTTTCGAGGACTCCATGGAAGACGCCAGAAAGACCGGAGTCATGTGGTCGCTACACGTGAAGGCAACCATGATGAAGGTGTCTCACCCGATTGTGTTCGGCCATGCCGTGACTGTGTTCTACAAGGATCTCTTCGAAAAGCACGGTAAGCTCTTCGAAGCACTCGGCGTCAATCCCAATAACGGCCTCGGCAGCGTATACGAAAAGATCGAGCAGCTGCCGAACTCCCTGCGCGAAGAGATTCTCGAGGGCATACACGCCTGCTATGAGAATCGCCCGGAGCTGGCAATGGTCGACTCCGTCAAGAGAATCACCAATCTGCATGTGCCGAGCGACGTGATCGTCGACGCTTCCATGCCGGCGATGATTCGGAACTCTGGCCAGATGTGGGGCCCAGATGGCAAGGCCAAGGACACCAAGGCCGTGATGCCGGAGAGGACCTACGCCCGGATCTACCAGGAGGTCATCAACTTCTGCAAGACCCACGGCGCCTTCGACCCAACCACCATCGGGAGCGTGCCCAATGTCGGCCTGATGGCGAAGAAGGCCGAGGAGTATGGCTCCCACGACAAGACCTTCGAGGTGGAGGATGATGGGGTCATGCGCGTGGTCGACGCCGATGGCAACGTCTTGATGCAGCACGACGTGGAGAAGGGCGATATCTGGCGCGCCTGTCAGACCAATGATGACGCGGTGCGAGACTGGGTGAAGCTCGCTGTAACCCGCGCCCGTGCCTCGAATACACCAGCGGTGTTCTGGCTGGATCCCGAGCGCGCCCACGACCGTGAGCTGTCGAAGAAAGTACAGAAGTACCTGCAAGAGCACGACACTACGGGGCTTGATATTTCATCCAAGTCCTACGTCGAAGCGATCCGGTTTTCCATGGAGCGCATGGTACGCGGACTTGACACCATCTCGGTGACCGGTAATGTGCTGCGCGACTATCTGACCGACCTGTTCCCCATCATGGAGCTCGGGACCTCTGCCAAGATGCTCTCAATTGTGCCCATGCTAAAGGGCGGCGGCATGTACGAGACGGGTGCAGGCGGGTCGGCCCCCAAGCATGTGCAACAGGTCGAGGAAGAGAACCACTTGCGTTGGGATTCGCTTGGAGAGTTCTTGGCGTTGGGTGCGGCCCTCGAAGACCTGGGAATCAAACAGAACAATAAGCGGGCGACCATCCTGGCCCGAACGCTAGATGCGGCCATCGGAAAAGTACTGGAGAACAACAAATCGCCATCGCGGAGAACGGGCGAGCTGGATAGCCGCGGCAGCCATTTTTACTTGGCACTCTATTGGGCCCAGGAACTGGCGGTGCAAAAGGATGATCCGGAGCTGGCTGGGCACTTCGCCGCCCTCGCCGAGTCGCTTTCCGACAAGGAAGAAACGATCCTGCAGGAGCTCACGGAGATTCAGGGCAAACCGTCGAACCTCGACGGTTACTATCACGCCAGCCCGGCGACCGTTAAGAAAGTCATGCGGCCAAGCGCTACTTTGAACGATGCATTGATGGCTATTTCGGAGAGATCCTCGGTAGCGGAGTAAGTGCAAGGTGGGCACGCCCGAACAGGTCACCACGCAACGAAAGCCGCCGGCGAGGTGGCCATCGGAGTTGCTTAACTGACTCATTAGCTGGCGACAAGTCCCCGAAGGATGAGATTGCGCGCGTCGGGCAGACGTTCGACGCGTGCGGATCAGTAGGGCGTGGAGACGGCGCCGTAGCAGGTGGAGCCGCTGTTCGAGGGGCCCACTGCCTCAGTGCCGGTCCTCCGGCTGCGGACATTGGCCGTGCTTGACGCGAGTTGACAGCATGATGAGTAACATCTGCTAGGAAAGCGAGCGCCTTTCCAGCGGGTGGCGCGATTCGCAGGATCATCGACTCCAATCGAGTCCAAGGGAGCGCCAGTGGGGCTGCGAATTCGAGGGGCCGAAGCCCGTCATCGTCGGTTAGCAACCGACTCAACTTGTGTCGGCGCCGAGTGTGGTAAGCGTAACCGTACAGCGTCGCGGGGACGACATCTCGAGCTACCTCGCTTGGGACGACCTGCCCGCTGGCGTAGCAGCGGTCACCGATCGGTCCGGGGTGACCACCAGTTCATAGCTGATTCGCTGGAGTGGCGACGTGGATTTCACCGGGCCCGCTGAGCCCGGGCGTTTTCGATTGCTCATCCGCGAGTACAAGTACCGGTCCGCGAACTACGTTGCCAGCGAGCAGTCCGACGCTTCCGCTGCCCAGCGGCGGGTGAATCCAGGACGGCTCAATTATGCTGAAACGATGGCGGTGGACGACGCACTCGTCGGCGGCCCTTCCGCGTGGACCGGCACTACAGCTGAGGGTTGAGTGTCGCTATGGAGAACCCGCGGTAGAGTCGACTGGCCGACTGCCACGAACATGGATGAGGGACTCCCTGGCGCGGAGATTAGTCGCACCGACGACGTAGAAACACAGCCCCGCATGGCGGGGCTGTGTTTGTTGCGCACTCCTTGATACACACGTGGCGGGAAGTGCCAGACCTGCGCCTAGTTCGTCAATCTCGCCAATCCGCGGCCGGCATTCATATTGGCGGCAATGGAAGCGGCAGAAAACACTGCAATTGTTCGCGAGTCCGTGGCTCACCGCTCTACTTGAAAGTTACTCCAATTCTGCCGGTCATGATGTCCCACTCCAGCCGGTCCCAATCGACCACTGCCGTTCCTTCCCCGTGCCGGACCGTCACCAACCTCACGCCACCGCTAACGCTGCATATCTCCTCGGAGCTGAGCGCATTGAGCCCGCTGTCTAGGCCGGATCCGTTCCGCATCTTGCTGACGATTACCATGTCACTTCTCCTGTTTGGACCTATATGTCCGAATGTGCGACTTGATCCAGCGCCGTTGTGTGCTGTCGGACAGAGCGTGGCGCTGGCTGCATGCGCACCGCGCTGTGGCAGCAAACTGATGTTCCTGCGAAGCAAGCGGGCGCACCACCTGCTTTGAGCATTTAGCTTGTGATCTATTGACCGTGGGCGCGGGGCGTACTCAACTGCGCGGTTCGCGCTCTGCTGGGTTCAGGGGGTTTCTGTCCACTTCGCCGCACCCGGCAAGGCGATGGCGACGACCAAAGCCGCGGCCCTGAAGCGGGTTTCAAACGGCCGGACGGCCAAGGCTATCCAATTATCCCGAGCGGACTTGTCCCTCTGCGCGCCCCAGTCGCTCGAGTTCAAGGTGCGCGGCGAAGGTGCTCAGCGCATTCAGCGGTATCGAGGGCCGATAGCTTTCGTTGGACGCACATGGGGTCTCTGTCAAATAGGTACAAAGGTTCGGCATCTACCTCCGCCGGGAAGAGATCGACGTATCCGCTTCGGACGCAGGCAGACTACCGAAGGCTGCCAAGGGCGGAGCACTTGGGAGTTGTATCGATCCCGATTTATTGCGCGACTCGGCAGTTGCTGGGTATCGCTTCGAGAGACTCACCCGGCGCCTCCGTCGTCGCGTAGTCGTCTCAGCAAGATCAGGAAAGGGCGGTCACGTTTCCAGACCTGACCTCTGCTGCAAGTCTATGCTGGCGGCGACGCGTCCAGACCACGATCGAGCGTCGGCGCTCGCCTTGGGCCGTCTCAGTGAGTCGGGCTGTTCCGACAGGGCCAGCCTTGATAGTGCGGACCGGAGACTGCCAGAGCTGCGAGCGCTTTTCCCCGTTTGAACCCATTTCGGCGGTGAGAAGCCATGGTCAGGCGTGGGCCAGGCACCTAGACTATGCCGCCGGCACCCCCCGCCTGGACCGTTCATGCCCCAACACCATCCCCTGAAGAGTCTGCCAGCCGGCCTGGTCGAGCATTCGCAGCGGCGCATCCTGAACGACGAGCTTCACGCTCGACCCTATGTGCGCCTGTCCTCGCCGGCCCGGATCTCTCATCTGGCCCTGCTCGGCACCGAGCCCGGCGTCGACGATCATGCCCATGTCGCAAAGCTGTGTCGGCGCTTCGGGGCGAGCGAGCCGCCCCTGGGGGTCAGCTTCTGGTTCGTCGATCTGGGGCCCTGCCGGATGAACTGGGAGCGCCACACCGAGTTCTCCACTTACACCTTCTATTGTCGCGACGAGTTCGTAGAGCCCTTCGACGAGCCCGTCATCGCCCGTATCCCCGGCGACTGGTTGCAGGGCCTGGACGGCGACCTTTTGGTCGCCATCAACCTTGCGGTGCTGTCCGAGGCCTTGGCCGAACCCGAGCAGGCCGATCTCGCACGTTGGTTTCCCTCCGGAATCTGGGCAGGCAGCCTCGCCTCGGGGGGACTGGCCGAAGTCTGGTCCGATTTCCGTCTGCACGAGGACAACTTCAGCCGGATGCTGGTTCGGGATATCAA
>CAZLYT010000214.1:0-12554 GCA_964563515.1 uncultured Candidatus Competibacteraceae bacterium
TGGTGTTAGTTCGCACCCCGCTGCGGTTATCCAGCGTGTGACCGACAAGGTGGCGGGAAGTGCCAACCGTTCTCCTTCACGCCGCACCAGCAGTCGGTAGAGTCGGCCGACCTTCGTCCAGGCGCGCGCGATCGCGACTGGCATCCCACCTAGAACTGGAGCGCTGTTGGCCTCCAAACGGCGCTCAGTCGAGGGGCGGGCCGAAGCGCGTGTAACGAGGGGCCGCCGCTTGCAAGCCTCGCTGCCTTGCGGGGGTGTGGGTCGGGCGACAGCGAGGCGCTGGGGAGAGCCCGGTTTGCCGTGGCTCTCCCCGAACCTGGCTCTAAGGTGCGGCCTGCACCCTGGTCGGAATCACGATGCTCAGCTTGTTGGTTCGGCAGTCGGCGGCCGTGGGCGTGGGCTCCCAGTTGCCGGCTGCGTCCACCGAGCGGGTGGCGAACTCATAGCTGCCATTTCCGCCCAGGGCGTAGCTGAAGGAACCGTTGGTACCCACCGCACTCTGGCCGGTGTAAACGAAAGACGCACTGCCCGGTGTCTTAGCGTAGAGGTAGGTCCGCCCGATGCCTGAGTGCGCGTCGGCTGCCGTCCAGCTCACCGCGACGTTCGACCCCAGGCTAAACAAGGGGCTGGTGCAGCTCGCGACCGGTAGGGTGGCATCCACCCGAAGGTAGACGCCGAAGGACGTGTTGTAGTTGTAGGTCTCGGCGTAGCTATCGCTGTCCAGGTTCAGCCATAGCCAGTAGTTGCCCGTCGGCTTGGCGCTAGTCTGCAGGTTGTAGACCGCGGACTCGCTGCCGCCCGCCGCGATGCTGGGCAGCGTCTTCGAGCCCGTGCCGGTGACACCGGCGATCCCCCCCAAGGTCAAGGTGTTGTCGTGGGCGGCGACTTCGCCGTTGTTGTTCATGGTCACGGTGACGTTGAAGCTCTGACTGCCGCGTACCCAGGTTGGTGCCGAGTAGGTCCGACCGAAAGAGGGGGGGTCGGCGCGCTCGAAACTCTCCTCCGTGGCCACGGCGTACTGCTCGCTGCTGACGCCGGAGAAGCCGGTGCTCCAGCTATAGACCTTGACCACTGCGTCGATGGTCTCCTCGGCGGCTACCTGGTGGACGTTGTCGTCGCCGTCGAAGTCGTAGTCGTCCAGGCTACCGTCGTCCTCGTCATATAGGCGGATGTTGAGGTCACTCAAGCCGTATGCGGATCCGCTGGGGCTGGAGTCGGTACCGGCGAAGTCCGCCCGCCGCTCCCACACCAGGGTCGACTTCTCGTTGGTGTACATGCGGCCCTTGTAGAGGTGGTAGTCGTCGGGTGTGGCGTTGTCGTTGCGCGGCACAACGCTGTCGACAAAGTAGTCGCTCCGATTGAAGTGCGACTCCCACATGTCCAGATAGCCCCAACCGTAGGACTTGTCCCAGTGTGACCCGAAGACCTGCTGGTCGTCGGCGCTAGAGGAGGTGTTGTTGCTGTCCCAGGCGTCGGCGGTGTTGATCAGCACCGCCTTCTGCGCCATCGGTTCGTGATTACCCCCGTCCTCCATCACCACCACTGCTGCCGCCACGTGCGGCGCGGCCATGCTGGTGCCGGACTTCTCGATGAAGTCGGCCTCCGTGGACCAGTCGCGATTGGTGGACATGATGTCGGTCCCCGGTGCCGTGATGTCGGGCTTGCGACGTCCGTTCAAGGTGGGGCCGACGCTGGAGCTGCTGCGCCGCACGTCGTCGCTGCGGCCGACGGTGTCCTGATCGTCCATGTTGGCCACTGCCATCAGGTTGTAGGCGGGGGCTGGATGGGTGATGGAGGGGTCGCTGTTGTCCCAACCATTGTTGCCCGCGGACTTGCTCACCATGATGTGGTAGTTCGAGACGTAGGCGTCGTAGAAGGCGTCACTGGCCGAGTAGTCCACGTCGTCCGCGGTGCCATAGCCCAGGCTGTGGTTCACCACTTCGGGGCCCTGGGCGGCCGAGCTGGCCATCCAGTCCATGTTGCTCATGGTGGTGGATTGTGCGCCGGAGTTGGCCCAGATCACGGCGTCCAACCCGTAAGCCCCGCCGCGGTAAGTAGCGTTCCCGCTGGCCACGATGCCGGCCACGTGGGTGCCGTGGTCGCCGGTGCTGGAGTTGCTGACGACGGCCCCAGGCGCGCTGACGAAGTTGATGCCGGTGAACGCCGGATGGTTTTCCTGCACACCGGTGTCGACCACGCCCACATCGTAGGCCCCGCCGTCGAAGCCACTACCCCACCAAGTGCCATAGCTCGCCGAGGGGACGCTGATGTTGAGCTCGTAAGTGGGCTCGGCATCGGCGGTCACTTGCAGCACCGCCTCGTCCTCGGCGATCTGACGCAAGGCCGTGCCCTGCACAGTGATACCCATGATGTTGCCGAGCGCCACTCGGGTGCGCACTTCTCCCCCGTAGCCAGCGACGATCTCAGACACACGGCTCTGCTGTTTCGAGCTCGCCTGTCGCCAGGCTGCCCCGATTTCCCGGCGCATGCGGCTGAGCACCTGGTCCTGTTCCTTTTGCAGGCCAAGCATCTGTTGTCGATCGGATGCAGTCATCCGCTCGGCCAGCGATTGGGCGTACTGACGCTCCTCGTCCTCGTCCATGGCTCGGTCTGGTCGATAGCGGTATTGGATCTCCCGGAGCCGATCCCGCAGATTGTCGAGCTGCTTTCGGTAGCGGCTTTTGATCGCGGCGACTTGGTCCGCGACCGGCTCCGAACGGAGGTAGAGGATTACCTCCACCGGCTCGGGGCTGTCCAGCTTGGCGACCAGTTCCTTCGCGATCTTGCCCGCGTCCTGGAATGGGGATTGGTCGGTGTACAAGCGGCCATCCTCGCCCTTGTGCACCGTCGGCTCGGCGGCCAGGGCTGCGTGCAGCGTCAGCACCGAACAGGCGCCAAGGCAGGTGGCGCCGATGCGGGAAAGACCGCGGCGGGTCGTGATAGTCATGGCGTTCTCCTTGCTGATCGAGAATGGTTCTCGGGGAACGCTTCAAACCTGCCCGTCCGCGAGGGCGGTGGCTGTGATCGCTAGCACGACAAGGCCGTGTGCAATCACCGCTCGGGGGGGTGATCAGATTGTTGAAGAGGGGGCGGCAACCCCGGGGTGCACCAGGATGTGAGGAGGCTGGCCGGACGCCCCTCAGTCGGACGGAGTAGCCCTCGCGGCGCCGGCTTCGCCGCGGCGCGCCCCTGCGCTGGCCTGGGTGTAGGCCAGGTACACCCCGCAGGCGGCAATGACCCCGGCGCCAAGCAGTGTGAGCGCGGGTGGAATCTCCCCCCAGAACACCGAGCCGAAGACCACCGCCCAGATCAGCCCGGTATAGTCGAAGGGCGCGACCACGGCAGCCTCGCCGATTCGAAAAGCTTGGGTGATCAGGGTCATCGCGGCGCCGCCACATAGGCCCATAGCGACGAACCAGGGCAGATCCGCCAGCATCGGCGGCTGCCAGGAAAAGGGCAGCACGATGGTGCTCAACGCGAGGGGTACTGCGGTGACATAGAACATGGACGCCCAGATGGTCTCGCTGCGCCCGAGCCTGCGTGCGCTCAGCATCATCAGCGCGTAGGCCACGGCCGTGGTCAAAGGCGCCGCGGTGGCGAGGCTGAAAGCGGCGCTACCGGGCTGAACGATCAGCAGCACCCCGGTGAACCCCGCAATCGTTGCAAGCCACTGCCGGGCTTTCGGGGTTTCCCCGACCAGGGGCGCCGCCAGCAAGGTCACGAACAGCGGCGCCGTGTAGGCGATGGCGGTGGTCTCGGCCAACGGCAGCAGCGTGAGCCCGAGGAAGAATGTGTAGGTTCCAGTCACCGCGAGCAGGCCGCGGCCCACGTGAACCCACGGGCGTCGGGTCGCGAACGCGTGGCGCCCGCTCACCACAAGCCCCACCACCAGGATGGGCGCCAGCGCGAATAGCATGCGAAAGAACACGATCTCGGCGACCGGGTAGAAGGAGCCCAGGCGTTTGGCAAGGGCATCGTTGACCGTCAGGAGAAATGCCCCCGCGCAAATGCAGGCAATGCTCGCGGCCAGCGAACGGTCGCGGTCGGCCGCCTCGATAGCGCCGGTGGTGGCCATGCTTGTGGACGCTCCCGAACCAGAACGGTTCAGGGAGGCTAGCACGAGTCAGCGGCAACAATTCGGTGAAAACGGCCACGGCATTGAGGGTAGGGCGGAAGCCCGAAGGGCGTTCCGCTATGAGGCGCCTATCGCTCCCCAACCTCTAGATCGGCAATACCATCTCCCGCCCAGTCGAGTGGATAGACTCCTGCCCTCATCCATCGATGAAACGTCGAGTACGGCCAATCACCAACGCGCGACACCTGCCCATGCTTCACCGGGTTGAAATGAAGGAAATCCATGTGCTGACGGTAGTCCGTATCGTTTCGGATGGCGTGCACCCAGAACCGGTGCTGTCAAATCCCGCGTTCGCCGCGGGCGGCGGTTACGCTCTAGCGCGGCTCACGAGGCGGCAAGGCCTGCACGAAGCGAATCTTCGAGGCTTTGATGCGATTGGAGAAGTCGTCGTTACCAGGCGGGAGGGTGATGATGCAGTGCATGTGCTCCGGCAAGACAACCCATGCGTCGATGAAATGGCTTCGTCGTGCGGGTTTGACGGATGGCCTCGCGAAGCGCGTCGATGTGGCGGGTCAGCATATCGGCGCGTCGATTCAGTAGGGTAATGGTGAAGAAATAGGTGCCGCCGGGCACGCGGTAACGGCGATAGTTGGGCATTCCGTTGCCTCCTCGAGGTTGAATATGGCGGAACACCCTTTCGGCCATTCCGCCCTCTCGGCCACGGGGTAGGGCGGAAGCCCGCAGGGCGTTCCGCCGGTCTCTCCAGATTTTGCCTACCCCACCGAGCTTCTGACCTCGCCAGCCTTGACTCGATGCACCATGGCGCCCACGTGCTGCGCGTGGTCGTGGTGGAACCACGGTGCCCGATCCAGCGCGAGCTTCATGTCCTCGTAGCCGGCCGCCCGGCGTCTGGCAATGGATGGGCGCGAGAACTCTGCATCGCTCTGCGACACTTGGTCCTGGCCGGGGTGGTAGGTGATGTGGACGATGTCCAGCCGATTGCCGGCTTGCAGGGCCAGGGCGTCTTGCACCGCGGCGCTGGCCAGTGCCTCGGCCGGCAAGTGTCCGGCCAGGGTGTTGAGGGCGCGGCGCAGGTTCTGCTTGCGGGCCACGGCATCGATGTGATGACCGGTGCGGCTGGCGTACTGGATCTGCTTCTGGCGCCAGAGCACGTCGTCCATGGTCTTGGGCTCGGTGCCCTTGGCGTCCCAGAGGTCGATCATGAACACCAAGGTGTGACCTGCAGGCTCCTCGTCGAGAATCGCCTCCAATGGCGTGTTGGAGACACAGCCGCCGTCCCAGTAGAGCTCACCGTCGATGCGTACCGCCGGGAACCCGGGTGGCAGCGAGCCGCTGGCCATGACGTGATCCGGGCCGATGGTCTGTCGCGAGTTATCGAAGAAGACCAGATCGCCGGTGGTTACTTGGGTGGCGCCCAGGCTCAAGCGGGTCTTGCCGGCGTTGATGCGGTCGAAGCTTGCCAGGCGCTCCAGGGTCGAACGCAGCGGGCTGGTGTCGTAGAAGCTGGTGGCCCCAGGCGTACCCGCAGCGGTGAAGTAGGGGCTCGGAAAGCGCGGCCTGAAGAAGTTCGGCTGCCCGAACAGGAGCGCCTCCGTGGCGCTGCCGGTATTGAACAGGCGCAGCCCATCGCCTGAGAGCAGGCGCCCCCAGCCATCGGGACGAGAGATCTCGTTCCACAGCGCTTCCAACCGTTGCAGGCGCTTGGCCGGCTCGTTCCCGGCAATGACCGCGGAGTTGATGGCACCAATGGAGATTCCGGACACCCAGTCGGGCAAGTAGCCCGCCTCCGCCATCGCCTGGTAGGCGCCGATGTGGTAGGCGCCGAGGGCGCCTCCGCCCTGCAGAATCAACGCAATTCGGGGTTCTTGCTCGCGACTCGCACTACGCACGCGTTTGGTCACTGGGTGACTCCTTGCTCGAGGTCTGAGGTGTGGACTTGCCGGTCCATTTGGGAGCCGGAACGGCCGGCGGCAAGTATTGCAAGCCCGCAGCCGCGCTTCAGTCCGAGTGTTGCCCTGGGGGCTTAGGGAATCCGCCAGCCGCGAGGTAGGAGTCTTCCGAGAGTGGGCGACCGTGATGGCCAATGCGCCACACGGCGGGCGTGCGGGAGCTCACAGATCGATGCCACTCGCAGGAGCTTTCATGTGCCTGGTCATTCCGGTCCAGGGCGCTTCCCGCGTGGCCAACGGGGTTTGCTCGATAGCGGCAGGGACGGGAGTGGCTCGGCATCGAGGGCATCATGCGAGGTAAATGCCCATGAGTACGAATACCGCCATCATCGCTATTGCGCGCTCGCGGCAAGGCCGTCAGACACTCCTGGTCGCCGCTCTGACTGTGGTCTGCATGAACGCCAGCGCGTATCCCACGCTGGGGACGCCCGGAGCCAGGATCGTGGTCGACTCGGTCGCAGACGGCTTGATGCCGCACTTTCCAGGGACGCCTACGGTTTGCACTTTGCGCGACGCCATCGTCGCCGCCAACACCAACCAGGCGGTGGGAGGCTGTGCCGGTGGAACCGACATCCATCTCCGACGCGACCACGCCACTGGCGAGTTCGTGGCCGACGGAATCGACGTCATCACCTTCGAGCTGGGAAAGGGTACGCCGGTGATCAAGCCGCATTCCGCGCTGCCGCCGATTACCGAGGGCGTGCGCATCGTCGGCAACAGCGGTGGCGCCACTCGGGTGATGCTGGATGGCCGCCGAATGCTCCACCGGCTGGGTTATCCGCCACCGGGTCTCGTCGTAGCGGGCCGCTACACCTCATTGGAGTACCTGGTGGTCAGCGGCTTCTCCGGGGGCGGCATCGTGTTGATCCAGGCGAGCAGCGATGGTGGCCATTTGGAGCCGCCATTTACGCCACCGGACACCGAGCCGGCGCTGCCTGAGGATCGGATCGCCGACCCCTGTGGGCCGTTAGGGCGCCCGGCCGATCCGTCACAATGTGATTCGCCAAGCGCAGGTGGCGGGATGCCGAAGTTCCCGCAACCCCAGCCCGACCGCTACGGGACCCACCGAATCATCGGTACCTTCGTCGGCACCGATGAGGCGGGGGGCATGGCCGTCGGAAACGGTCTTGGCGGCACCATGGACGCTGGCATCCTGGTGTTGGCGAGCGGCAACCAGATCGGTGGCCCGAGAGCGGGGGAGGGCAATCTGGTCTCCGGAAATCACGGTCATGGTCTACTGCTGTCTGGCGTGAACAACTCCCTCGTGGGCAACTCGATCGGGAGAAATGCTGCGCGAACACTGCCGTTGGGCAACGACCTAAACGGAGTACGCATCGAGGGCGGGCGCTTCAATGGCGCTACTTGTGAGCTCACCGGCAACCACATTGCCTACAACGGCGGCAGCGGCGTGTTTTCGGGGTACAACGCGTGCTTGCTGGGGGACAACCACATTTCTGACAATGGCGCGCTCGGCATCGACGTGGCCGATCCCGGCGTCACCGCCAACAATGCGATCCGGCAGCGACCGCCGAACGCTCCGGTGCTTACCCGCAGCGAGATCGTAGTGGGTGGTTCGCTGCTGCTACCCTCCACCCGGGTGTACGGAACCGTGACCCATCCTGGCGCCGCGCCGGTCAGGATCGACTTGTTCGGGAATAGCAGCTGCGATCCCTCAGGCCATGGCGAGGGCGAGTCCCCGCTCGCCAGCGCCACCGTCAACGGCAGTGCCAGCCGTAACTTCAGCCTGTTGGTGCGGGGCGTGTTCTTCAACAACACCTTCACGGCGACGGCAAGCCTCGACGGCCCGGGGCTGCGCACCACCTCCGAGTTCTCCAACTGCTTGTGACACCGAACCCGGCAGCACGGTAGGCGAGCCCAAGCCCTGGGTGCGATCCTTAGCGATCGCACCGGGGCGCCTCGCCATCGAGGCGGGTCGAACGCGCCGTGCAGGTCGGTGCACGCTACCGCTTGCCCATGAAGATGGCACCCATTCCTTCCTCTAGAGTTACTTGGGCAGGCTCGCAAGAGAGCTGGAAGGGATACTGGGTGATGCCACAGGTGGCCAGTTTTACAGTGGACTACCTCCGCTACTTGGATTCGGAGGGTAATGCGGTTGGCGAGATGCCGCCGTGCGCCCGTGACCCGGGCACGCTGGAGGCGCTCTACCGAGCCATGATGCTGACCCGAGTCTTCGATGCCAAGGCCGTGTCGCTGCAGCGCACCGGCCGGCTCGGCACTTTCGCCTCGTCTCTGGGTCAGGAAGCCATGGCGGTGGGTGTGGGCGCAGCCATGCGCCCGGAGGACGTGCTGTTGCCCTCCTTTCGCGAGCAGGGCGCCCAGTTACTGCGCGGCGTCACCATGACCGAGCTGCTGCTCTACTGGGGTGGCGACGAGCGCGGCAGTAACTTCCAAGGCCCGCGGGAGGACTTCCCGATCTGCGTGCCGGTGGGCACCCACGCTCCTCATGCTGCCGGCGTCGCCATGGCCTTCCAGCTCCGGGGTGAGCCGCGGGTCGCGGTCTGTATCTTCGGTGATGGGGGGACTTCCAAAGGCGACGTCTACGAGGCCATGAACTTTGCCGGGCTGCGCAAGCTGCCGCTGGTGTTCGTGGTCAACAACAACCTGTGGGCGATTTCGGTCCCCCGCAGTGCCCAGTCCGCCACCGAGACCTTGGCGCAGAAGGCCATCGCAGCGGGATTTCCCGGTGTCCAGGTGGACGGCAGCGACGTGATCGCGGTGCGTGAGGTGGTGGGCGCTGCCGTGGAGCGGGCCCGTGCCGGGGACGGGCCCACCCTGGTCGAGGCCATCAGCTATCGCTTGAGCGACCACACCACCGCGGACGATGCCAGCCGCTACCGCGACGACGCCGACGTGAGCCGCCACTGGAAGGAGGAGCCGGTCGCGCGCCTACGTCGCCACATGACCGCCGCCGGCCACTGGAGCAAGGACCAGGAAGAAGCCCTCATCGCCGAGTGCAACGGGTTGGTAGAGGCGGCCGCCGAGGCCTATCTGGCAACGCCGCCACAAGCACCGGAATCCATGTTCGATCACCTGTACGCGGAGCTGCCGCCCGCCCTGGTGCCCCAGCGCCAGGCGCTACTGGCGGATTCGGCGGAGTCTGAGGAGCCCCCCTCGTGAGCGCAGTCACGCTAGTCGAAGGGGTCCGGCTGGCCCACGCCCGCGCCATGGCGGACGACGATAGCGTGCTGCTGCTGGGCGAGGACGTGGGCCGCGACGGGGGCGTGTTCCGCGCCACCGAAGGGTTGCTGGAGCGCTTCGGCGCTGAGCGTGTGTTCGATACGCCCTTGTCCGAGGCGCTGTTCGCGGGCCTGGCGCTGGGGCTCGGCGCCCAGGGCTTTCGCCCGGTGGTGGAGTTTCAGTTCATGGGCTTCATCTATCCGGCACTGGATCAGGTGGTGAACCACGTGGGTCGGCTGCGCAATCGCACCCGGGGGCGGCTGTCCTGCCCCATCGTGCTGCGGGCGCCATACGGTGGTGGTATCCACGCTCCGGAGCATCACTCCGAAAGCACCGAGGCCATGTTTGCCCACATCCCCGGAATTCGGGTGGTGATTCCGTCGTCTCCGAATCGCGCCTACGGTCTGCTGCTGGCGGCGATTCGCAACCCGGATCCGGTGGTCTTTCTGGAGCCGAAGCGGATCTACCGGTCGGTCAAGGAAGAGGTGGAGGACGACGGCCACGGCGCACCCCTGGACCGCTGTTTCGTGCTGCGGGAGGGTCGCGACGTGACCCTGGTCACCTGGGGCGCCATGACCAAGGAGGCGCTGGCGGCGGGGGACACCCTGGAAGGTGAGGGCATCTCGGCGGAGATTATCGACGTCGCCACCCTGAAGCCCCTCGATGCCGACACCATCCTCGCCTCCGTTGGCCGCACCGGGCGCTGCGTCATCGTGCAGGAGGCGCCAATCAGCGGCGGCTTCGGCGCCGAGATCGCCGCCCGTCTCGCCGACGAAGGCCTCACCTCACTGCTGGCGCCGGTAGTCCGAGTGGCTGGTTACGACACGGTGATGCCGCTGCCGCGTCTCGAGCAGCACTATATGCCCAACGAGTCCCGCGTGTTGGCCGCCGTGCGCAAGGTACTGGAGTACTCATGAGCACGTTCAATCTGCCCGATCTGGGTGAAGGTCTGCAGGAAGCCGAGATCGTGTCCTGGCACGTGGGCGCCGGTGATCACGTGGTCGCCGACCAGCCGCTGCTCTCGGTGGAGACCGACAAGGCGGTGGTGGAGATTCCCTCGCCGCAGAGCGGGAGGATCAAGACCGTGCACGGCAAGCCGGGCGACATCGTGCGTATCGGCGAGCCGCTAGCCGAGTTCGAGGCGCCTGGCGCCAGCCAGGACGCCGGGACCGTGGTCGGTCAAGTGCCCGATGAAGCCGCCACTGACGAGGAGACCCAGGCAAGGCCTGCGCGCGCCAAGGCAGCACCACAAGCCGCCACCGGCATTCGTGCCGCCCCCGCGGTGCGGGCCTTGGCCCAGCGCCTGGGAGTGGACCTGGGGTTGGTCGGCGGCAGCGGGCCGGAGGGTGCCATCACCAGCGCCGATGTGGAGCGCGCCGCCGCAACCCTCGCCGCCGCCGGTCCGGTGGAGCCGCTGCGTGGTGTGCGCCGCGCGATGGCCCGCAACATGGCCCGGGCCCACGCCGAGGTAGTGCCTGCCACCGTTACCGACGTCGCCGACATCGACGCCTGGCCGCCAGGCACGGATGTGACCTTGCGCCTCATCCGTGGCATCGCCGCCGGCTGCGCCGCCGAGCCGGCGCTGAATGCCTGGTATCTCGGCCGCGACGAGGGCCGTCGGCTAAACGCGCGGGTGGACCTCGGCATCGCCATGGACACCGAGGAGGGCCTGTTCGTCCCGGTGCTGCGGGACGTTGCCAATCGCACCTCAGAGGACCTACGCCGGGGATTGGATCGGATGAAAGGGGATGTGCGGGCGCGCTCGGTGCCGCTGGAGGAGCTGCGAGGCGCCACCATCACGCTTTCGAACTTCGGCATGTTCGGTGGCCAGCACGCGGCGCTGGTGGTGTTGCCACCGCAGGTGGCGATCCTCGGTGCGGGCCGCATGCACCATCAGGTGGTACCCCGGGAGGGTGCGCCGACGGTGCGACGGGCGCTGCCCCTCTCGCTCACCTTCGATCACCGGGCGGTGATGGGGGGAGAGGCGGCGCGGTTCCTGGCGGCGGTCATAGCCGATCTCGCCAATCCGAGTTGAGGGGTCGAGGGCGTGGAAGAAGGGTTCCATTTCGCCGATGAGTTTGGCCCGGCCAAAGTCATCCACATCTACCAGCCGCGCACCGGCCTCAAAGCCATCCTGGTGGTGGACAACGTAGCCGCCGGACCGTCCATCGGGGGTGTAAGCATGGCCCCTGACGTGTCACTGCTGGAGTGCTTCCGCTTGGCGCGAGCCATGACCCTGAAGAATGCCGCCGCCGGACTGGCGCACGGTGGTGGCAAGGCGGTCATCTTCGGCGACCCGGCCATGGCGTCGGAGCAGAAGGAGCGCACCATCCGCGCTTTTGCCCGCGCCATCGGACAGATTAGCGACTACATCCCCGGACCCGACATGGGCACCAACGAGCGCTGCATGGCCTGGGTCAAGGACGAGATCGGCCGTGCGGTGGGACTGCCCCCGGAGCTCGGTGGGATTCCTCTGGACCAGATCGGTGCCACCGGCTTCGGCCTGGCCGCCGCCATCGATGTGGCCCAGGAGGCCGCCGGCATCGAGCTCCAGGGGGCGCGAGTGGCGGTGCAAGGATTCGGCTCGGTGGGCAAGCACGCCGCGCGCTTCTTGGCGGAAAAGGGGGCGCGATTGGTGGCCGCCTCGGACTCCAGGAGCACGCTGCATCTCCCGCACGGCATCGACGTCGACCGGCTGATCCAGATCAAGGAGCAAGGCGGCGCGGTGGCCGATTATCCGGGGGGTGAGAAGCTCGACCGCGATGCCATCATCGGCGTGCCATGCGACATCTGGATTCCCGCGGCGCGACCCGACGTCATCCACCAACACAACGTGGATCGGCTGCAGGCCAAGCTGATCGTCGAGGGCGCCAATATCCCCCTCACCCTGGAGGCGGAGGCGATCTTGCACCGGCGCAACGTGCTCTGCATCCCGGATTTCATCGCCAACGCTGGCGGTGTCATCTGCGCCGCGGTGGAATATCGCGGCGGCAACCAGCGCCTGACCTTCCAAACCATCGACGAGCGGATTCGAGCCAACGTCGCGGAAGTGTTGGCGACGGCCCGGCGGGAGAATCAGATGCCGCGGCAAGCGGCTGTCGCCATGGCAAGGGGGCGGGTTGAGCGGGCGATGGAGTGCCGGCGCGCTTGAGCCGACTTCGATCCTGTGGCACCGGATCGGCTGCGCAACGTGGTGAGCTGTCAACCTGGGCTACGGGGCGCCAGGGTGTGGGGCGCGGGGCTCACCCCGCCCCCGTGGTGGTGCTCCAGCCGCAGCGAGTTCAGCACCACCAAGATGCTCGAGCCCGCCA
>CAZLYT010000215.1:0-2619 GCA_964563515.1 uncultured Candidatus Competibacteraceae bacterium
AGCATCCTCGACGGTTTCTTCCTCCTCGTTCTCACTGCCAGCTTCGGCTACCAAGCCTACCGGATCTTCCCTTACACGCCCCTGGCGACATCGCAAGTTGTCCGAAGCAACCATTGCGGTGCCTCCTCTTCGATCCGCTTGCTGATCGCCAACGTGTTAATGGACAACCGGCGGGCCGACGATTTCCTCGCCCTGGTTCGGGCGCATGACCCCGACCTGGTCCTCGCCGTCGAAACTGACCATTGGTGGGACCAGCAGCTAGCGGTGCTCGAGCTCGAATATCCGTTTGCCGTCAAGCACCCTCTGAACAATACCTACGGCATGCATCTGTTCTCGAGGCTTGAGCTGGGCTCGCCCGAGGTCCGATTTCTCCTTGAGGAGGATGTGCCATCCGTTCATACGGCTGTGCGGCTTCGATCGGGCGACTGGATCGACTTTTATGGTCTCCATCCGCGGCCACCGAAGCCACAGCATGATACGGAAGAGCGCGACGCCGAGATCCTTCTCGTCGGTAAGGAGGTGAAGGCCGGTAGGAAGCCCGCGATCATTGCCGGCGATCTCAACGACGTGGCCTGGTCTCACACCACGCGCCTGTTTCAGCGCATCAGCGGCACCCTCGACCCGCGGATCGGTCGCGGCATGTTCGGCACCTTCCATGCTAAGTATCCGGTGTTTCGCTGGCCGCTGGATCACGTCTTCCACGAGGAATCATTCACGCTTGGAGTTTTGGAGCGTCTAAGTTTTTTCGGCTCGGACCATTTCCCGGTGCTGGCGGAGCTCTGTTACGAGCCGAAGGCTGCCCCGCGGCAAGAAGCCCCGACCGCCGACCAGGACGATCGGGAGGAGGCTCAGGAGAAGATGCGGGAGGGTAAGGAGGCTGGCGATTGAGACCCCCCAGCGTGTTTTCCAGTGTCGAAGGAGATCGAGCTGCAACACGGCGCGGTTTCTGATGGTCGGTGCGCTTGGCGAGGCCATGCAGTATCTCGCCTGCGGGCTTGTCGTGGCATCGTCATCCTGGGCCTGCTGATAGTCGGCGGCGACGAGTGTTATCTCGGGGTTTTATGGTTGGTCATTGTCGGCTTTACCTCGGCCGGCTACGCGCTCTCCAGTCGTCGCCAGCGGCAGCAGATTGGCCGCTCTTAGGCGCCTTCACCCTCGCGTGCATACGCTGTGCTTGATACTGGACGGCACAAGCCGGAGTTGCGCTGATCCAGACCCCGTTCGAGCGGTTCGACGCTCCGAGCAGAGGCTCGCGGGCGCTACGCAGCGACCGGGCAGTTTATGGACCCACTCGGTCTAATGGCTCGTCTTGCACGGCGGCGGCGCCCGGCCGGCGCCCCAACACGGGCCCAGCGCCGACATCCGGCCATCGAGTCCGCACTCGGGTGTTCTGCGAAGGTGCATGCAGCGTTGAGCCCGCGCGCGCTCAGCGCAAGCCGAGGAATCCCAAGATGAACAAGACAATTACGACGGCGCCGACGATCCAGATTATTCTGTTCACGATTCCTCTCCTTTGCCTATGTTGAAAAGTAGGAAGCGGGTGCCGTTGGCGCACTGCGTACTTACTTACCCCGCTGCAAACACTATACGCCCCCGCCTCCCGAGCTTCTTTGCGCCGGCGAACAGTGCATAAGAACACGGGAACACGGGGTCAGACCAGCCCAACTGACTGAAATGGCGAGAAGAGCGGGAGGAGGACTAGCCGGATAGGGGGTTTGGATGCCCGGTTTTTCCCCACAGGCTGCGTTCTTAGGTTAGGAGCCATGGCGCGCGCCCACCGAATATTCCTGCCAGCCTACGTCTGACACATCACACACCGGTGCCATCAACGGCAGTTCCTGCTCGAGTTCGCCCGCCATCGACTGCGCTGGCGCGACTGGCTTGTTCGAGTTCAGAAATGGATTCAGGCTGGACGCGCTCGCCTATATCGTCACCTCGAACAACATCCGCTTGCTGGCTTTGGATCGCGGCCATGGCGACATCGCCAACTGCATGCAGTTGATTGCCAGTCGCAGCGCACAGGAAAACGGATGTTGGGCGCCATGACATTACCTTGGGTAAACCAGCACCGACCGTGTTCGAGAGTATCCGGCACGTTCTGCACCGCAAACTCCGCCAGGGTATAGCGCATGAGCGAATCTGGAGCGCCATGGCCATGCAGATGGTTCAGGAATACCAAAGGGTGGCAATTGCGTTGATGGGTCCGTTTTCGTTTCCATGGGCCACGCTCGCGGCTGTCGCGGGCTCGGGTGGCGCTCCGGCAGCAAGTCGAGGGCGAGCCGCAGCCCTCGTGCCGCCAAAACTGCCGCAGGGAGTTTACGGCGGGTCCGCAAAGAGCGCGGCCATGGGACTAAGGCCTGACTCGACCCCCGCGGTGTAGTGACGCTCGGATGGCCGTCAACAGTAGGGGCGACTCGTCATCCTGCGAGCCGCAGCCCAGCGCCGTCTGCTCATCGGCCGCCAACGCATTCGATGCGGATCGACCGGCGCTTGTCGCCGCCACTCTACCTGGTGAGGATATCGGCGGCCGTCAGAAGCACCAGGCAGTGGAACGAGCCCAGCGAGAACACGCGCTGCAGTCAGTCGGTGCTCTTCAATCCCGTGAACACGGCAAAGATG
>CAZLYT010000216.1:0-2295 GCA_964563515.1 uncultured Candidatus Competibacteraceae bacterium
CGCGAAGGAATGTCCGCGATACCCCTTTGACATGTTGGAACGTCAGTTCATCGTGTGGCTAGAGCACTTCCCTCCAGAGTCCTACTCCCAAGCTCAGCTAGATGAGTACGAAACCCTATCGGACCGATGGCTCGATGACTATGCTCGGGAATTCGGACTCCTCCGCTAGCCTGAGAACTCCGTACTCTTGAGTAGAAGACCTTTCTATGCATGATATTCTTTAATCGTTAAGTTCTCCTAGACCCGCTCCCCAACGGTTCTGCCAGGCAATCCCGATCAGATCGTAGTTGTTTCCGGTGCGTGCCGACACCCCCCTGCTCGCATAAAGCTTTATGGAGTTGCGGGCGTCTATGGGAAACGCCAACGTGCCGCCCACGCGCCAGTTTTGCTGCAGATTATCGTTTCGCCTGCCCTCGACGGTTGTGCGGCCACCTGCGAAGTAAGTGGTGTCGAACGAAGCCCAAATGCCCGAGTGGAAGCTGTAAATCACATGCCCCTGCAGCGAATAGAGCGGATCCTGCGTGCGCGTGTCGCCGCCAAAGAAATCTTTGTTGTCGGCGTACAGAGTTGCAGCTGCGGTGACCTCAAGCGTCCACCGACCCACGGCCCTGGAAACGCCCACCTCCGGCTTGAAGGACCAACGGTTGGTTCCGATGTTGACCAGTCGGCTGGCGTCATACTGGCCCACGGGCACCGACACCTGCAGGCTCGCGCCGACAATCAGGTCCTGCTTGTAGTTGGAGAATTCCTTCAACGTGAGCGCGGGCGCTCCGTAAAGGTTGACCGACAGTCGAACTTGGCATCGGCGAGACCATCGACCTCGCGTTGAATCGTCTGGTCCGCGAGGTCGGCCGATCCGGAAAGCCAGGTAAAGGGCACGATGGCGTCGACCTTGCCGGATTTGCCCCAGAAGTCGAGGACCCGTGCATAAGCGATGACCGCGCTGGACGTCTTGAGCTGCGGATTATCCACCGGCAGCGCGGGATCGAACGCCAGGCCACCTTCCGTGTAGGCGTAGCCCGCGATCAGGAAGTTCACTCCGACTGGGGCATTGGAGTAAGCGCGCGGCTCGATCTCCTGCGCGCGCGCTGTACCCGCACCGGCCATGAGCGTGCACGCGGTGAGCACCCCTAGCGCATGCCACTTGGGCAAGATGCGTCGCCCACGGAGCCACGGATCGGAGTCAAGGTAGGGGGCGACAGGCAAGAGCCGTACGCGGTGTCTCATCTTCGGACAACTTTAGATCATGCTCGAGGGCGCCGTTGGCTCATGCCCCCAGGGCGCTTGCCCTTCAGCAAATAGAATCCGTAGCCACCGAAGCGCCCGCCTCGGGTCACGATCATCCCTTGCGCGGAACTCTGCCGTATCTCGACCTCAGGGGTGAAGGCGTAGGACGTTGAGAATGCTCGGCGCGTCACTGTTCGGCGTGCCGGTAAGTTCGCCCGCATAGATGAACCCGCTGCGGCCGGCCGCGATGCTGGGCCGCGGCATAACAAGCCGGGTCGCCACCGTCGCATCGAGCGGCAGCACCTAATATTTCTCGGCCTCGACCCAGAACGGATCCTGCAGCTCATTGAGCTTCTCCGGGTACTGGTCGACCTTGTTCTCCGACTGGGTCCAGGCCTTGGTCAGGTGGTATAGCTCCCAGGGGGTGCCGGTCGGATCCTGGTTGGCCGGTCCGAAAGTCACCCAGGGCGGACCTACGACCTCGGTGCTGGCAATCCAGCCGTCGTGGTAGACGGCGCGGTCGCCCATCATCTCTAAGCATCGGGTATGGTGGGTGGACGGCGCCTGCGCATTGGCCGAGGCGAAGCTGTAAGCCATGTTCACACCTTCGATGGGGCTCTGCTCGATGCCATCCACCACCTTGGGCTCGTGCATCCCGGCCGCGTCCAGAATCGTCGGCACAATGTCGATCACGTGGTGGAATTGGTTGCCGATACCGCCGGTGTCCTTGATCAACTTGGCCATGAGATCGCTACGCCCTGGCCCACGCCGCCGAAGTGCGAGACCACCTGCTTGGTCCAGGAGAACGGCTAAAGCGGTAGTCGAGCAGCGCCTCACCCCATTTGAAGACGTAGCCGAGGCCCGCCGCGCCTTGCCAGCGTGAGCATGCGAGCCGCCGATCACGTCGAGGCTCGCACGCGGCTGATCGATGGCGGCATAACCCCCCACCAGCGTCCAGACCCAGCCGGTGAGGGAGGTCTCAGAGCCGGCATCCAGCGCCGTAGTAGCACTGTTGATGGCCCGGAGCCGGGATTGATATCGACGCTGCGCACCGAGCTGTCGGCGCTC
>CAZLYT010000217.1:0-4666 GCA_964563515.1 uncultured Candidatus Competibacteraceae bacterium
AATCGGGCTGGAGCTCCTGGCGTTCGTGGCCACCTATCTTGCGGTCACCTATGTCGCCGACCGAGCATTGCTGGCCTATGGGCGCGACACCGGGCGCCAGTAGTCGGCGCCGGCAACGCGGTCACTACCAGGCTGGGAGGAAGCGGTCGGCGCGTACGTCCTCTCGGCGCCAGGGCGCAGATACCACAGGCGCGTCGGGCCGCTGATGATCTCATTTTCCACCCAAACCAGTTGCAGGCTGCCGTCTGCGCCGTAGCTGATGGCGGCGCTGGATTGTTAGCCGGCGCCGGAGGCGGAATGTACCAAGGTCTCTGCGCCCCACTCCCAGCCGTCGAATTTGGCCAACTACAAATCCGCGTCGCGGTTGCGAAAGTCGTCCCAGACCGCCACGAATGCGCCGTCGCCGCCGACGCTGACCGCGGGGCTATAGTGGGGCAGGGCATCACCCCCTGGGCCGTGGATCTTCTCGTTGGGGCTGAAGCTCTGCCCACCGTCGCCGCTGACGGCACCCCAGATGCCATAGCCCTTGGCCGCCTCGCGCTGGTCCATCCAAACCGCGACCACCTCTCCACCGAAGCTGGCGGCCAGGGCGACTCGGCTGACGCCACTGCCGGCATCCAGTGGGGTACGACCGCTCAGGTACTCGTTGAGCTCCGCTGGGGCCGCGAACTTCTGGCCTGATTCGGAGTG
The DNA here is from genome assembly GCA_964563515.1 of uncultured Candidatus Competibacteraceae bacterium. Taxonomy (GTDB): domain Bacteria; phylum Pseudomonadota; class Gammaproteobacteria; order Competibacterales; family JAHEDQ01; genus CAZLYT01. The sequence continues at coordinate 691 of CAZLYT010000217.1, forward strand.
CGCGTACAACAATCGCGTGTGCCCGTGACGGCGGTCCTCCCAAGCCACGACGACACCACCAGGTCCGGCTGCAATGGCAGGAAAAAGCTGAGGTGCCGGTCCCATCTCCGGCTCGACCCTGACCGAATCCACCAGCATGATGCTACCGTTCCCCCGGTCGATCCGAAGCTCGGCGACCATCAACTGCTGGTGCTCACCGTGGGCCTCCCGCCAGACCGCGAGCACGCTATTGCCGTTATCGGGGGCAAGGCTGACCCGGCCCGCCTGCGCGGGACTCAGTCGCAACGCGGGGCGGGCGCGCGGTGTGGCCGTCGCAGCCAGCGCCGCTCTCTCCACCGACTTCGCTATGCTTCGGCGCTGATCGGCACCAATCATTGGTCGGTGGCGTGAAGAGGTCATCGTGATGGCGAAGTCAGCGGGCCTTCGACCCCCGAGAACGGGCAAGACCCGATACAATCGGCGTCGCAGCGACCGGGTGTGGCGTATTTGGCGCTGGTCGCGCAGGTTACTGCTGGCCGGCCTGGTCCTGTGCTCGGCCGTGCTGCTGACGGCTGCCATCTATGCCGCCGGGCGTTTGTTGCCGGACCGGCCGATTATCAACACCGACCCGGAGTCGCATTTCAAATATGGCTCCATCGGCAGCGAGCGAGCAGCCGGAATACCCTTCTGGATCTGGCGGGCCCTACCCCGAGTCTGTGCCGACCTGCTGCCCGGTTCACCAGAGCCTGATCGGCCGTACGCCAGCCTGGGACTCATCTACGAGCCCGGTCGGACCCTGCCAGTGGGTATGTCGCAGCGCCGTTATCTCGGTATCGACCTGGTGGGCATGAACTGCGCCCTGTGTCATGTCGGTCAGGTACGAGAAAAGCCTCAGGACGAGCCCCGAGTAATTGCCGGCATGCCGGCCAACACCGTTGACCTCATGGGCCTGCAACGCTTTCTCAGGTCGTGCGCGGCGGACCCGCGTTTCAGCGCGCAGACCCTCATTCCGGTGATTGGCGCCATGGCGGGCGGCCTCGACTTCATCGATCGCTACCTGGTCTACCCACTCGCCGTGCCGTGGGCCCGAGACCGATTGCTGAGCCGCAGCGCCCTCGGCCTCCACATGGAGCGCCGCACGCCCTGGGGACGAGGCCGCATGGACACCTTCAGCGAGGCCAAGATCCGCTTCGGCTTCACCCATCACACCATTCCCCCCGAGCAGCGGGTGGGCGTGGTGGACCCACCCTCATTGTGGCTACAGCAACAGCGCGAGGGCATGCACCTCAACTGGGACGGCAACAACGACAGTGTGCTCGAGCGCAGTCGCGCCTGTGCCTTGAACACCGGTCCGCCCCTCACGACCCTGGACCTGGCGGCATTGCGTCGTGTCGAGAGCTGGCTGCAGGACCTGCCACCACCGGATTTTCCCTTTCCTGTCGACCAGCGCCTGGCCCAGCGCGGCCGTGCGCTCTACCAAAGCCACTGCGCCGGCTGTCACGGCGCCAGCGGGCGCGACTTCGGCGGCGAACGGGTGGGCACGGTGGTTCCCATCGCCGAGGCCGGGACGGACCGATGGCGGCTTGACGCCTACACCCATGCGTTGGCGGTCAATCAGGCGACCGAGCGCACCGGCGAAGGCGATGCCCGCTTCACGCGCTTTCGCAAGACCTTCGGCTATGCCGCGCCACCACTGGATGGCATCTGGTTGCGCGCGCCCTATCTCCACAACGGCTCGGTGCCGACCCTGCGCGATCTGCTCCAGCCCGAATACCGTCGCCCACAGCAGTTCTACCGGGGTAACGACCGCTACGATTCTGCGCGGGTCGGATTCGTGTCCGCAGCTGCAAGGGAGCAGGATCGCCGTTTCAGCCTGTTCGACACCGATCTGCCCGGCAACGGCAACGCGGGCCACGAAGGCCCGGCCTTTGGCACCGATCTCGCGCCGGAGGACAAGGAGGCCCTGGTGGAGTACCTGAAGAGCTTCTGAGCCCGACGGATGACGCCTCATGCCCAAGTCTCGTAACTACGCAAAGCGTGCGGCGGTGGCGGCCGCGGTCGCACTGCTGCTGATCGCGGCGGTCGGCATCCTGGCCTGGGAGCGTTTGCTCCGGGAGGTCCCCCAGACTGATTTCGAGAGCGACGCCGAGCGCTTCAAGTACGGCTCGCTGGGCGCCGAGAAGACCGCCGGCATGCCCTACTGGGTGTTTCTGGTGCTCCCCCGAGTGTTCGCGGACCATCTTCCCGGACCCGGTGGTTACGCGGCGCTGGGGCTTCCATGGGAAGAAGGCCGCGACCTGCCGGTTGGCTTCAGCCAGCACCGCATCGGCTATCTGCGCGTCACCGCCAACTGCGCGGCTTGCCATACCAGCCGCTACCGTCTGGGCGAGGACCAGCCAGCCGAGCTGCAGCCCGCTGGGACCGGCAACACCGTCGACGCCTACGGCCTGCTGCGCTTCCTGAGCGCCGTGGCCGCCGATCCACGCTTCAACGCCGATACCCTGATTTCGGCAATCCAAAGCGTGCAGCCGTTGGACTGGATCGACCGCCTGCTCCACCGTTACTACTTGATCCCGGATTTCAAACGCCGGTTGCTGCAACTCGGAGAGCGACTGCAAGCCGCCGCGGCACCCGGCACCCCGCCCTGGGGTCGGGGTCGCGACGAGTCCATGCAGTTGATCCAGGCTTTTCTGCTCGGCCGCGACCCCGAGGTAGGCTTCGCGCCCGCGGACATTCCCTCCATCTGGCGCCTGGCCAAGCACGACGAGGGCACGACACTGGGGTGGGACGGCGCCAGCCACGGCCGCCGTTCCGCACTGATCGACGCCGCCCTCGTCATGGGTGTGCCGGCGGGCACCCCGCTGAGCCAGAACGTGGCCTGGCTCGAGGAGTATCTGAGCGCGCTGGCGCCGACGGCCTACCCATTTGATCTGGATCCGGTGCTGGTGGAAACGGGTCGAAACCTGTTTCAAACACAGTGCGCCGGCTGCCATGACAGCGATCGAACCGGTACACCAATTGCCGTCACCGAGGTGGGCACGGACCCGGGGCGCCTGGAAAGCTGGGACGCTGAGGCTGCAGCGGCCGTCAACGCCAAGGTGCGGGCAATGGGAATCGAGCGCGAGGGCATGGTGGAGGAAACCCTGATCGGCTATCGAATCCCCTTCCTGGATGGGCTCTGGTTGCGCGGCCCTTACTTGCACAATGGCTCGGTGCCGACCCTGGCTGAGCTGATGGAGCCGCTCGAGCGCCGCCCTAGGGTGTTCTATCGCGGCTATGATGTGTTCGATCCGATCCGGGTAGGCTTCGTCAGCCAGGGGGAGATGGCGGCTCGGGTGGCTACTCGCATCGACGTTTCCGAGCCCGGCAACGGCAATGGTGGGCACCTGTTCGGCACCGGCTTGCTGGAGGAAGAGAAACGGGCCCTGCTAGAGTTCCTCAAGACCCTCTAGCCAGTCGGACTTCACTTGGATCCAGTGCACCCAGACTCTCTGCATCGCAACTTAAAAACCGACGCATACAATCCAGTGACCTCGACGCGCTGAAGCGCCTGCCTTTGCAGCCGAAGAAAGACTTACGGGTCGAGGTCGACTGACCAGACCGCCATTACAAGGCTGTAGCCGCTCAGCCTTCCAGCTTGCGCAGCACACTCTCCACCTTGTCCGCCATGGTCTGCTCCCGGTCGGTGCGGGTGCCGACCTTGATGGTGGTCGAGATCCGTGGTGCCCCCATCCCATGCACAACCTCGTGGCAACGCTTGATGGCGGCGAAGACCTGGTCCCAGTCCCCTTCGATGTTGGTACCGTAGCTGTGTATGTGCGTTTTTAGCCCTGCTTCCTGCAGCACCCGCTGGCAAGCGGCCACATGCTCAGAGACCGATACCCCAACCCCGATCGGGACCACGCACAGATCGACGATGACTTTCACGATTCTGCTCCTGGACCCGGACCCGAGTCCTTCTGCCACAACACCTCCTGCCCCCCGTCGCGCCTGGCAA
>CAZLYT010000218.1:0-24301 GCA_964563515.1 uncultured Candidatus Competibacteraceae bacterium
ATTCCTCCGCGGTATGGCCGGTGGGCGCTACCGGTAGTCTCGATCCCAGGCTAGGGAGACGCTGATCAATCCGTGCGCCCTTGTGGGCGAAACCCCGAAGGCGACGCTCTTTTGCGCCCCTCGGGCTGCGTTGCTCGTCGCATATTGGCGCGTGGCCTATTGCCGTTGGGCCAAGCGCGCTCCTCGCGCCTTGCCCGAGGAGCGCAAATGGCTCCGTAGCGGCCGTAGGCATTGATCAGCGTCTCCCTAGTACAGGAGATACTGTCACACTGTCCAATTCACGAAGCCTTCCTGTCGACGCTTGCCTCGGCCGCCACAACTCTGCTATCCAAATGTCATGAATGACTGCTGCAGTGGCGGGAAGGCGCCTACCGATCTGCTCCAGGCGCGCCAATCAAAGACACTCAAGGCGGTGTTCGGCATCAATGCTGCCATGTTTCTGGTCGAGATCGTGGCCGGGATACTGGCGGCGTCGACTGCGCTGGTGGCCGACTCACTGGACATGCTGGGCGACGCGCTGGTCTACGGGTTCAGTCTCTACGTAGTGGCCAGAAGCGATGCCTGGAAAGCGGGCGCGGCGCTGGCCAAGGGCGTGGTGATGGGGGTGTTCGGCCTGTTCGTGCTGGGGCAGGCGGCTTACAAGCTGCTGCATCCCGAGATCCCCGTGTTCGAGGCCATCGCTCTGGTGGGCTTGCTAGCGCTGGCCGCCAATGGGGTCTGCCTGCACTTGTTGTGGCAACACCGCGGCGAAGACATCAACATGCGGTCGGTATGGCTCTGCTCCCGCAACGACATCATCGCTAACGGGTCGGTGCTGGTGGCCGCGGCAGGCGTCTGGCTGACAGCCTCGCAGTGGCCCGATTTGCTGATCGGTGGGGCGATCGCGGTGCTGTTCCTGCGTTCCTCGGTTCAAGTCATCCGCGACGCCTTGCGGGTGCAGGCCGCACACAAGACACTCGAGGCGGATACGCCCCAGTGTCGCTCGTCTCGCTGAACTCTGGACGAGTGGGCGAGACCGTGCCCGGTTTGCTCGGTGCCGCTCATCCCAGTGATTGCGGCTACGCAAGGTGGTAGAAGGGAACCAAGCCGAACCAGGCGATGTAGGTGAGCGCGGCCACCAGCAGCCCGTCGATGCGGCCGTTCGGATAGCCGCGGCGCCCATAGTCGAACAGCAACCAGCACAGCAGCGCAGCGTGGGGCAGCACGGGTATGCTCAAGCCCTCGAGCGCGCCGGCGCTGGCGGGGGCGCCTACCAGCAAGACCGCCGCCACCGCAGCCAGGACGGCGGTGAATTGAGCCAACCGGCTGGCTCCAGCCACACCCATGAGAACCGGCAGCGTCCGCTTGCCGGCGGCCCTATCCGCCTCCAGGTCGGGTACGCCGGCCAAGATGATCGCCGGCAACACGGATAGGAATAGGGGCAAGCCCAGAATCCACGGCAGCGGATTGCTCCACGATCCACCCTGAGACAGAAAACCAAACAGCAGCACGCCGAAGCTGTGGGTAAGTGCCACATCGATCTCGCCCAGGCCGCGCCACGACAGCTTTAACGGTGGCACCGTATAACCCAGTGCCAGGAGGGCCAGTAGCCCCGCCGCGGCCAGAAGGTCGAGCCGCCCAGTTGGCGCGGTCGACAGCAAAATCCCGAGTGCGGCCAGCGCAAGCCCGAGGCTGAGCCCAATTCCGGTGCGCACCTCGGTGAACCCCAGTCGATTCTCCACCAATACCCTTGACCCGCCGCTGAACGGTCCCGGGTTGCGGTTGACCCTATCGCTGGGATAGTCGAACAGGTCGTTGCTGAGCACTGTGGCTAGCTCGAGGAAGAACAAGAAACCGTATCCCAGCCAGTAGGTGGACCAATCCAACTTTCCCGCCAGCACCGCAGCCAGGGTGCCCACCGTGTAGGCGATCCAGGTCATGGGATAGAACTGGAAACGTATCGCCCGCATCCAGTTGGCGGCCTTATCGGACAGTCGTTGCGCCTGGCTCAGTGGTCCGGAGCGCAGCGAGAAGCCTGCCCGTCTGGCCGATTCAAGCCATTCGGCGCGCTGCAAAGACGAAGAGTCCTTGACCGGGCCGAAGGCCAGGGTGCCGGTTGTGCGGATGCCGCAGAAGCCCAAGGTCGACCGCCTGGCCGCATTGAAGCCAGGCTGACGAAAGATCAGCCGATACACCCAGGGGGGCATGTCCATGGTTACCAACAACTCGGCGGTGCGCCCTCCCAGCAAAGGCTCGTAACCACCGTCCGGCCGCTCGCGGAATGCGTCGCCCGGCAACAGCACGCGATCCCAGAAGCCCTTCAGCAGGGCGGGCCCAGTGCCCCACCAGCCTGGAAACACCACGACCAGGTGTTCCGACCAATGAATTAGCTCCAGCGCCCGTGCCAGGTCCGGCTCCAGATCTTGGTCTCGGGGTGAGATTTTCCGCAGCAGCGGATCGAAATCCAGCTCCGCAAGATTCAGTCTCTGGATGGTTGCGCCCGCCTTCTCGGCGCCGGCTTCATACTGCTCGGCCAGTGCGCCACAGAGACTGTCGATGCGGGGATGCGCGAGCAGCAGCAGCACCCGCAAGCCGGAGCCAGCGACCGCGGTGCGCTCCTCTGCTGGCCGGGACCTCGATGGAACTTCCGCAGCGACCAGGGACGCCTCACTCGGGTTGGCTTGCATCGATGCCTAAACGTCCCGCCCGCGCATTCGGTTCCGGGGCGCGGGGGCATCCTCGAGCTACCCCAAAAGCGCCGCCATGTCCGGTCGCCAGGGTGGCATGCCCCCAGTTGGTGTAGACGTAAATTGTCGAGCAAAATGTCAAGTAAAATTGACTCTAAAGAGGTCAGTGGCTGGCGAGATGTCCTGACTACACTTTAGCTAAGGTTTGCCGCCCAGCTTGCCAGGGGTGGGCGTGGTTGCGATGCTGTTTCTCGCTCGCTCGCTCGCACGCGGACGGGCGGGTGCCGGCAATACGACCCAGATCTCGGAAGGCCTCATGGAAATCGATACCCTGTTGATGCTGTTGGGAGTCCTTGGCTCGCTGGGTGCCGGACTCGCGTTGGGATACTTATGGCGTGCGGGCGTCGGAGACTCGCAACACGAAGAGCTGCAGGCGGAGCTCGCTGAAACGCGCAGGCAGCTCGAGAGCTACCAGCAGCGGGTGACGGAGCATTTCGGCACCACCGCCGAGCTGTTCAACACCGTGACCGCGGGTTACCGCGCCATGTATGAGCACCTGGCGAAAGGTGCCGATGATCTATGCGAAGACTTTCCCGCCGAGCGGCAGCTGGAGGAGCCGCCACAGCGAAACCTCATTCTGGAGGCCGAATCGAGACCCGGGCTCACCGGGCCCAAGAGCGGAGTCGAGGACGATTCGGATCGCGGCGGGCCGCGCTAGCGATCTAGCATGGCAGAGGCGGCTGCGGGGCGGATAGTTGCGCAGAACGCCACCGGCTCGCCGGTCGGTGGGTGCCGGTCTTGTCAACGATAGAAGACGGCTAGCCAGACGGTCGCTTCGTCGGGGGTGGTCCACTCCACGCGATGGCGGCAGTGGGGCGGGATGTGCAGGTACTGGCCAGGCGTCAGCTGCACAGCCCGGTCGCCGAGCTCGAATCTCAGCCGGGCTTTGCCGCTGATCAGCAACACCCACTCGTGCTCGGCCTGGTCGTACCAGAAGTCCGCCGGCGAGCAATGACCCCCCGATACGATGCGCTCGATTCGAAGCGAACCGTGGCGCAGGAGCTCCTGCACCACCTCCTCCGGCAGCTCAGACGGAATCCCCTGGAACAGATCGCCGGACACCATGGCCAACAGCATACTCGACCCTACGGAACTGCTGCCCCGCTCCCAGGTGAGAAAAGGTCAAAGCGCTATCTATACTCGATGCGCAGCGGCGGTGCGGCGAGCAGCATTTCCCCCGCCTTGGTCAATTCACTGAGGAGAATCACATGACTCTGCGAATCAACTCCATCGCTCCCGACTTCACTGCCGAAACCACCCAAGGAACCATTCGCTTTCACGAGTGGATCTGTGACGGCTGGGCCATCTTGTTCTCGCATCCGAAAGACTTCACCCCGGTCTGCACCACCGAGCTCGGTTACATGGCCGGTCTGAAGCCGAAGTTCGATGCGCTCAACTGCAAGCTGATCGGTCTGAGCGTGGACCCGGTGGGCAATCACGAGAAGTGGTCACAGGACATCACCGACGTGACCGGTAACACCCCGAACTTCCCGATGATCGGGGATCCCGAGCTCAATGTCGCCAAGCTCTACGACATGCTGCCGGACGATGCCGGTGAGACCTCGGAGGGCCGGACCGCGGCCGACAACGCCACCGTGCGCACCGTGTTCATTGTCGGCCCCGAGAAGAGAATCAAGGCCATGCTGGCCTATCCCATGAGCACTGGGCGCAATTTCGATGAGGTGCTGCGCTTGCTGACCTCGGTGCAGCTGACCGCAAAGCACCAGGTTGCGACGCCGGTAAACTGGAAACAGGGAGAGGACGTAATCATCGTCCCGGCGGTCAACGACGAGCAGGCTAGGGAAAAGTTTCCCGAAGGCTGGAAAACCCTCAAGCCATACCTGCGGGTCGTCCCCCAACCCCGCTAACAGAAGGCGAGCTGGCCGTTGTTACAGACTGGTACGGACACTGGTGTGCGTGTCAGTATAGAGGGGTTCTGCTGCTGGCTAGGAGCGCGGTGTGTAGGTGAACTTCTGCCCGCCGACACTGGCCTCGTACATGAGACCGCCTTTGGCCACCGTGAAAATGGCCATGCCTTTGTAGTAATTGCCCACTGTGGTGGCGTCACGCTTGCCGCCACTGGCGCCGGCCGACGTGCCAGTGGTGGTGGCTGCGGCTGAGGCCCCGGCGGTGATCGCCACCGCCGACGCCTGGGCGCCGAGCTCGAAGTTTCCACTGGTGAACTCGTTGAGGGCCCGCTCGTCCTCGAAAAAGATGATCTGACTGTAGACCTGTCCGCCGAGCTGAAAGCCCACGGTGATCTGGGTCATGGTGGTATCGCCGACGTATTCGCCGTTGGCGTAGACGCGACCTTTGCCGTGTGCCCCGCCAATCCCGATACCGCCCTTGCCGATGTTGGGAAATATCGCGTAGCCGTAGCTGTTATCGAAGAAGGCCGCGCTTTCTCCGGCATCCTGGAATATCTGCACCGTGTCTTGATACTCATCAGCATGCGCACTGCCGACGATCACGAACATCAGGATCGCGGTCACCCAATATAGATTTCGCATTCTCAACTAGCTCCTTCGCCGGTTGCTGGCCGGGACGACAGCGTGAACGCTGGCCTTCGCCGGTGAGGTTATTGTGCTCCGCGCAAAGGCTCCAAGCCATCCTGCATTGTAGGGTTACGCCTCCAAAGCGCCGCTAGCCAGGAAAGTGGTGGCAACGGCCCACCTTGGTGGGCCAAGAAGCGTGACCACCTATACTCTCAGGTGCCGTTGATGGCTCCCACTTCTGGGGGTGGGTGAATTGGGATGACTCCAGAGACATCCCGGCGCCGACTGGTGGCAATCCTCCACGCCGACGTCGCCGGCTACAGTCGACTGACCGGCACTGACGAGGCCGGCACCCATCGTGCACTGAGCGAACGCTTGGACTTGCTGGCAGAGGCGGTCGGCGATCATGGCGGCAAGGTGGGACATTTCGCCGGCGATGCCGTGCTGGCCCAGTTTCCCAGCGCGCTGCAGGCGCTGACCTGCGCCATCTCTGTCCAGCGCGCCATCGCCACACGCAACGAAGGTATCGTCGAAGAACGCCAGCTGCGTTTCCGCATCGGCATCAATCTGGGCGACGTGATTGCCGACCGGGGCGAGATCTACGGCGACGGCGTGAACATCGCCGCGCGCCTGGAGACGTTGGCAGAACCCGGCGGCATCTGCGTCTCGGGCAGCGTGCACGATACCCTCGGAGCGAGTCTGCCACTGGAGTTCGAGTACCTCGGCGAGCAAAGCGTCAAGCACATCGCCAAACCGGTTCGGATCTATCGCGTGAGCGCCGATCCGGCGGTGGAATTGCCGGGGCCGGTCGTGGCGCCGCGCCGGCGCGCCTCCCGGGGTACGGCGCGCTGTCCTCAGTGTGGTCACGGCATTGCGCCGGATGCCACCCGTTGCGAGGCCTGTGGTGCGCTGGTGTGGGCCACCGCCGACCCCTTCGTTGGTCGTGACAGTGAGCTAGCAGCGCTCGAGGCTGCCCTGGATCAGATCGCCACAGGGCGGGGCCAGGTGGTTCTGCTGGCTGGCGAGGCTGGCATCGGCAAGACTCGCATCGCCCAGGAGCTCGCGGTGCGCGCCGACCGTCGGGGTTTGCAGGTGTTCTGGGGACGCTGTAACGAGGAACCGGGGGCTCCTCTCTACTGGCCTTGGGTGCAGCTGCTGCGAGGTTGGCTGAGAGCCTCCGAACCGGAGTTGCTGGCGGGGGTGGAGGCCGCCGCAGCTATTGCCGCCGAGCTCGTTCCTGAGCTCTCCGTTTGCAGCGGGAAAGCCTCCGCGCCTGCGCCGATTGAGGATCCGGCCGAGGCGCGCTTCCGGCTGTTCGATGCAGTCTCAAGGCTGTGGCAAGAGGCGGCGACGCAGCAGTCGCTGGTACTGATCCTCGATGACCTGCATTGGGCGGATACCGCCTCCCTGAAGCTACTGGCATTCCTGGCCCGGGAGCTGGTCGATGCGCCGCTACTGGTAGTCGGCAGCTATCGAGATCAGGAACTGACGCGCCAGCATCCCCTTTCGAACGTCTTGGGCGAGCTGGCGCGGTTGCCACACTGCCGGCGGATCCCGCTTCGGGGCATGACACCCGACGAGGCCAAGGATCTCCTCGCCCTGGTGGCGGGGGATGAGACGAGCTCTTCGCTGGCGTCCGAGCTGCATGCATACAGCGATGGGAACCCGCTGTTTCTCAGGGAGCTGATTCGGGATGCGATGGCGGCAGGATCCCTGGCCTCCGAGCCGCTGCGGGTGCCTGCGGGTGTGCGGGAGGTAATCGGCCAGCGCCTGAACCGTCTGTCTGCCAAGTGCAACCGGCTGCTGAGCATGGCAGCGGTCGTGGGCCGTCGTTTCGACCTGGAGTTGCTCGCCGACCTGGATTCGGAGCTGGACGAGCAGGTGATGTTGGATGCCCTCGACGAGGCGCTGGCGGCTCGCGTGGTCCAGGAACTGCCCCATGAGCGTGATTTTCAGTTCAGCCATGCCCTGGTCCGCGAGGCTCTCTATGACGAGCTGCCAGCGGCCCGTCGGCGAAAGCTGCACGAGGGTATTGGTGAGCGACTAGAAGCTCGACATGCACTGGACCTCGACCCGCACCTGTCTCAACTTGCCTATCACTTCGGCTGTGGATCGTCCCGCCAGGCGGCGCAGCGAGCGATGGATTTCGCCCAGCGTGCTGGTGCCCGTGCCGACCGCCTACTGGCCTATGAGGAGGCAGTGCATTTCTACGGGGAAGCGCTTCAAGCTTATGAGCGAGCGAAAATTCTGGATGAGCCGCGGCGCTGCGAGCTACTGCTGGCCATGGCACAGGCGGAGAACCGGGCGGGTTCCGGCGAGGCAGCATTGCAAACCTTTCAGCAGAGCGCGGCGCTTGCCAGAAGGCTGGGTCAGACGGGAACTCTGGCCCAGGCTGCCCTCGGTTTCGAGAATGCGAGCTGGCGAATCGGAGGCTCCGGCGAGCCGTCAGTTGCCCTTTTGGAGGAAGCGCTAGAGGGTCAGGAAGCCCAGGACGATGTCTTGCGCGCTGACCTTCTGGCGGCGCTGTGCCGTGCCAACGTCTATCGGGTGCGTCTGGACGAAGTCACTCGCGTCCACGCGCTGGCGGTGCGACTGGCGCGGCGGCTCGGCGAGCCGCGGGCCTTGATCAACGCCCTGAGTGCCATCGTTCCTGGCCGCTTCTGGCCCGAGCAGATCCACCAGCGCCTGGCTGCCGCGCGCGAAGCGCTTTCGCTCGCGCAAATGGCCGGCCGCCCCGATTGGGTGGTCGGGCAGCTCACCGGCTGGTATGTGGGCGACCTCATGGAGCTCGGCGACAGTGCCGCCGCCAGGGCGGTGACGGAGCTGCACTTGCAGGAAGCGCAGCGTATGCGTCAGCCGTTTTTGCAGGCCGTCGGGCTCAACGCCCGCACCATGCTCACGCTTCACGAGGGGCGCTTTGCCGAAGCCGAGCGCGAGGCGCGCAAGACGCTGGAGTTCGGACGCCGCTTAGCCTTTGCGCCGGCCGAGGGAGTGTTCGGTGTGCAGATGTTCACCATTTCCCGGGAGCAGGGTCGGCTTGCCGAGCTCCTGCCGGTGCTGCGGCATTTCGTCAAAACGACGCCCCGATCCGCGACCTGGCGTCCTGGGCTTGCCGTAGTGTACGCCGATCTGGAGATGCGGCAGGAGGCGCAGGAGGCCTTCGACGTCTTGGTCGCGGAGAGCCTCGACACCATTCCCCTGGACGCGGTCTGGTTGACCAGCATCACTTATCTGGCGGAGGTCTGTTCGTACTTGAAAGACAGGGTCCAGGCTGGGGTGCTCTATCGTCTGCTGCTGCCCCATGCGGGACACAACGTGGTGTGTGGCGCCCACACGGTTTGCTACGGCTCCGCAGACCGGCATCTTGGCATGTTGGCGACCACTTGCGAGCGCTGGGAAGTAGCAGAGCGCCACTTGCAGGCCGCCATTGCCATGGACCAGCGCACCGGTGGAAATCCTTGGTTGGCCCACAGTCGCTATCAATACGCCCGTCTGCAACACGCCCAGGATCGCGACTCGGCTGCAATGGAGTCGGTGGCGTTGGCGCTTGCCGCGGCGCGCGAGCTTGGCATGGTGAAGCTGGAGCGCCAATGCGAGGCACTGAAGGACGAGCTGGAGGCACGCCCGATGAATCCTGCTGGCCTCAGCAAGCGTGAGATGGAGGTGCTGCGCCTGCTATGCGTAGGCAGCAGCAATCGGGAGATTGCCGAACAGCTTTACGTGAGCCCCAACACGGTGGCAAACCATGTGCGTAGCATCCTCACCAAAACCAACACCGCCAACCGCACCGAGGCTGCCATCTATGCTGCCCGTCACGGCCTAACCAGCGATCCCTCCTGAGGCGTCGCCCCGTGTCTCGAAGCTCGACGCCGGTAGTCAGATCTGACTATTCCCCGAATTTACGGCCCCGCTGCAAATTGCTCTGGTCTGGCGATGTGGTTCTGCTGTCGAGTGCCTACAGTCCATACCACGGCATGACGGAGGCACCACCAGCATGGTCGGTTCGCAGGTTTCAGGCGAATGCGTCCGGGTTGACTCGATCGACCTGGATGATCACGTCGGCTGGCACCCCGGCCCGCCGCGCCGCTTCCAAGACGGTTTCCGGGTTAGGGGCCTCGTAGAGGCAGTACGACTTCTTCTTGTCAGCGCTGAGGAAGGAAAACAGCCAGTGCACACCGATCTCGTTGTTGATCTCGGTGATGGCACGAACGCCCTCGGCGGTGTTCACCACCTGCTCGGCGAAGTTGCGTTCAATGAGAAATAGCGCCATGACCATACTCCTGCAACGCACCGGCACCGGTTGATGACATTGACACCAGGACTATAGATCAGCCGCACACGCCGCGCCGGATCATCTGGTGGCTGCCGGGCGCGTCAGCAGCTGTTCCCGGTGACCGACATTCCCGCGCGCCGGTGAGCACTTTCGATTTTGGCGCGCAATAAACCTGGCCACCATGACGAAGCCCTTCATTGGGAATGTATCCAGTGCCAGCACGTTCGGGCACAAGTCGAAGTGAAGGTTGCCTTCGGGCGATCCATAGGAGGTGAATCATGTTGACTGAAATCCTCGTGAGCTCGCTGCAAAGCCAGTTTCGTGGCGACCTCATCCAGCCGCAGGATCCGAGCTACGACGAGGCCTGCAAGCTCTTCAACGGCATGATCGACAAGCGCCCGGGCCTCATTGCCCGCTGCTCGGATGTAGCCGATGTCATCACGGCGGTGAACTGCGCCCGAGAAAACGGTGAGGTCGTCGCCGTGCGCAGCGGTGGCCATCACGGCGCAGGTCTTGGCAGCTGCAATGATGGGCTAGTGGTGGACCTGTCAGCCATGCGTGGCATTCGCGTCGATCCAGCCATGCGCACAGTGCGGGTGGGCAGCGGCTGCACCTGGGGCGATGTGGACCATGCCACCCACCCCTTCGGGCTGGCAACGGTCAGCGGCATCATCTCCACCACCGGCGTCGGCGGCCTAACCCTCGGTGGTGGCCACGGCCACCTGTCGCGGCGCTACGGACTCACCATCGACAACCTGCTCAGCGTCGACATGGTGCTGGCCGACGGCCGCTTCGTGACCGCCAGCGACAATCAGGAGCCGGATCTGTTCTGGGCCGTCCGGGGCGGTGGTGGCAACTTTGGCGTGGCGACATCGTTCTTGTTCCAGCTCCATCCCGTGTCAAGCGTTTGCGCGGGCCCCACGCTGTGGGAGCTGGATCAGGCCGAGGCCGTGCTGAGCTGGTATCGCGATTTCTTGCCGGCAGCACCCCGCGAGCTCAACGGCTTCTTTACCTTCCTTCGCGTGCCGGCGGGCCCGCCCTTCCCCGAGCACCTGCACAACCGCCACATGTGCGGCGTCGTGTGGTGCCATTGCGGCGAGCAGGACCAGGCAGAGGCGCTCGCGCGGGCGGTGCGAGAGCCCGCAGAGCCGGCCTTGCACGGCGTGCAAGCCATGCCCTATCCGATACTGCAGAGCGCCTTCGACGCGCTGTATTCCCCAGGTGACCAATGGTACTGGCGGGGCGACTTCATCACCGAGATCAGCGACGAGGCCATCGAGCGTCACTTGCAGTTCGCGCAGGTGCCAACACCGCTATCGACGATGCATCTCTACCCCATCGACGGTGCGGTGCACGACGTCGGCCCCGGTGACACCGCCTTCAGCTACCGCGAGGCGATCTGGTCCCAGGTCATCGTCGGGGTCGATCCGGACCCCGGCAAGGCGGCGGAGATCACGCGCTGGACCAAAGAATACTGGGAGGCGCTGCACCCCTTCTCCGCCGGCGGCGCTTACGTGAACTTCATCATGGACGAGGGTGAGGAGCGGATACGGAGCACCTACCGGGACAACTATGCCCGGCTGGCCGAGATCAAGCGTCATTACGACCCGGAGAATCTGTTCAGGATCAACCAGAACATTCCCCCTGCAGCCTGATTGCCAGCTGCAGGGGGAGCACGGGCTCTCAGCTTTGCCTTTGGTTCCAATGAAACCGATTGGAATTGACGCATCCGCTGACCAAAGCCGGGTCTGCTCCGCCGTCACATTACTGTCATGATCGGCCATCGAGTAGATCCGGTTGGGACGCGGCCCGCGATTCGCAGCACGCCGCTCCGACGCCTGGTCTGGGCAGTGAGAGGCGCGCATTACATGGTGTTGTCGTTTTGTCCCCGGAGAGTCGCGGGGGCGCTGGTGCTGGCGGTTTTACTTCTATTCCTGCTGCACGCTGCCTTGATGGTCCTCAAATTCGTATTTGGCCACCCGCACGTGTTTGGACTGGTACGGCTTTTCGACTTCAATGGCGAGCAAAACGTGCCTGCGCTGTTCTCCTCCGTGATGCTGCTGTTCTGCGCCGGGTTGCTGGGCGTCGTCGCTGCCGTCCAGATAAGGCTGGGGAAGCACTACGGAGAGTGGCTCGGCATGGCGCTCTTGTTCGTCTTCCTGGGTGTGGACGAGTCAACTTCCATACACGAACGCCTATCCGAACCAATCCGGAATGCGCTCGACACCGGCGGCGTGCTGTATTTCGCCTGGGTTATCCCCTACGGCATCCTGGCTGCGCTGGTGCTCCTGCTCTCGTTTCGCTTGCTGGCGGATCTGGCGCCCAGGCTGCGATTGCTGGTCATGCTCTCGGGAGCCATCTACGTGGGCGGCGCGGTGGGCTTGGAGCTGGCTGGCAGCAGTTACTGGCAGGCCACTGAGGGGCAGCTAGATGCCACCTACGCCTTGATTACCACCTTCGAGGAAACCCTGGAGATGGCCGGTTTGGTGCTCTTCGCCTACGCGTTGATGACCCACCTGGCGACTGCGCTTGCACCCGTCATGCTGACGTTGGCGGACCGAACGGCGACGGCGACGCTGCCTGCCGACCAGCGCCTGGATCGGTCGGGCCCTGCCGAGAGGTCGCCGGTGCGGCAGCGCGACCGCTGACTGCTGACCAACGGGGACCTGCGGCTATAGCGTCTCGTCTAGAAAGCGGCTGAAGAGTGCCCAGGACTTGCGATCGGCATCCTCTCGGTAGCGGTCGGTACCGAACTCGGTGAAGGCATGGGGGGCACCGCTGTAAGTCACCATCTCGTGCTCGACACCGGCCGCTTCCAGTTGCTTCGCGAGATTGGCGAAGTCGTCCATGGTGATGGCGGTATCGGCGCTGCCGTGCATGATAAGCAACGTGCCCTGCGTGGCCGAGTAGTCTTGGCCTTGCGGGGTGGCGAGCCCGCCGTGGAAGGTCGCGAAGCCCCTCAAGTCTGCTCCTGAGCGTGCGAGCTCCAGCACGCCTGCGCCACCGAAGCAATAGCCCATGGCGACCGCGTTGCCGGCATTCGCACCCTGCGCTTCGGCTGCTGCCAACGCGCCCTCCATCAGCGCCCGCATCTTGTCGCGATTCTGGTACAGCTCGCCGGTGAGGGAACGTTTCTCCTGGGTCGTGGTGGGCTCTACTTCGGCGCCGAAGAGGTCGGCGGCAAAGACGGCGTAGCCCATCTCGGCCAACATGTCGGCACGCTGGATCTCGTAATCGGTTAGTCCGTCCCAGTCGTGGATCATCAACACCAGCGGCGCTTCGGCACCGGGACTCAGGTAATAACCTTCGTAGGCTTGGCCGTCGACCTCGTATGCCACGGGCTGTCCCGCGGCGGCGTAGCCGGCGGCGGGCAGGAGCATGCAGGCCGCGGCTGCGACGTTGAGCCAGGTACGCATCTCAATAGGTCCCCCGATTGTCTTGTTGCCGAGGCTTACCGACCGCCGCGGCGGCGACGAGTTCGCCGCCGCGGCTGGTTGCTTGCCGTTGCGCCTCAGAGCGCAGTCTTCGCTACGTGCTCCACCGCCTGCTTGGTGATGTCCGCTATCTCTTCGGCGTCCGCTCGGGTGATAGTGAGCGGCGGCGCGAAGCCCAGAATGTCGCCATGGGGCATGGAGCGGGCAATCATGCCCCGCTCCACCGCGGCGCCGGCGACCGCGGCGCCCACCTTACCCTGGGGCTCGAAGTAGCGCTTGGTCGCTTTGTCGGCGACGAATTCAACGGCCGCCAACATCCCTACGCCCCGGACTTCGCCCACCAGGGGATGATCCGCCACCGCTTCGTGCAGGCACTGCAACAGATAGGGCCCGACTTCTTGAACGTTGCCCAGCAGGTTCTCTCGCTCGATGATCTCCAGGTTGGTGATGCCCGCGGCCACACAGGTCGGGTGCGCCGAGTAGGTCCATCCATGTCCGAACACGCCGAGCTCGTGGGCCCCCTGCTCCAGAATCTTCCAAACCTTGTCGCTGACGATGACGCCGGATAAGGGCAGGTAGGCGCTGGTCAAGCCCTTGGCGACCGTGATCAGGTCGGGCTTCATGCCGTAGTAGTCGGAGCCAAACCAGGTGCCCAGGCGCCCGAAGCCCGTCACCACTTCGTCCGCGATTAGCAGCACGTCGTACTTGCTCAGAACCGCCTGGATCTCCTGCCAGTAGCCTTCCGGCGGCGGAATCAGGCCACCGGTGCCCATGGCAGGCTCACCGATGAACGCAGCGACCGTATCCGGGCCCTCCTTGAGTATCAGCGCCTCCAGCTCGGCAGCGCACCGCTTGGAGAAGTCCTGCTCGCTTTCCCCGGCTTCGGCAAACTTCCAGTAGTGTGGGCAGCGGGTGTGCCGTACCCGCGCCAGCGGCAGGTCGAAGGCCTTGTGAAACAACGGCAGACCGGTGAGGCTACCGGTCATCAAACCGGAGCCGTGATAGCCGCGATCCCGGCTGACGATGGTCTTCTTCTCGGTACGACCCAGTACGTTGTTCAGGTACCACACCAGCTTCACCTGGGTCTCATTGGCATCCGAGCCGGACAGCCCGTAGTAGATCTTCGACATCCCCGCCGGCGCCCGATCGATGATCTGCTTGGATAGCTCGATCGCCGGTCGGTGGCTGTGCCCGGCGTAGGCGTGGTAGTAGGCCAGGGACTTCGCCTGCTGATAGATGGCGTCGGCCATCTCCTGGCGGCCGTAACCCACGTTCACGCAGTACAGGCCGGCGAAGGCATCCAGGGATTCCTTGCCCTCATGATCGACGATTCGCGCGCCCTTGCCGCCCGTAACCACCCGGCACGGGCTGACGCCGTGAGCGTGATTCTCCAGGTGCGTGGAGGGATGGAAGACGTACTCCCGGTCGATCGTTTTCAGATCATCAGAATTTTGCGGCATAGCGGTTCCTCCTCGATCGGCGGGTGTAATTCAACGTATATCGAATCCGGACTGTGCGTCCCGCCGCTGCTGCTCGAGGTCGCGGGGCGACAGCTTGCCGCTTTGGCTCAGCGCTCTCAGGCCACCGCAGCGCCGGGGTTTCAACGCTGACGGGCATGATGCCGGGGTTGCGCAGAACACGGAGACCAAAGCATAGGGTCTAGACGACCAATTGGTCTAAATTGGCTTTGCCCGTTGGGGAAATCCTCTGCCGGGCGTCACTGATGCCATCAGAAGCTTCCCGCGAGCCGGTTGATGAGCGCGACCGGTGGTTGAGGGGCGTTCTTCACCGCCCGGGTCACGACGTAAGTGTTGTAGCGGTCGATGCCGATCTCCGCCAGTAACAGGCGATCGATGAGTCGCTGGTAGGTGTCAATGTCCGGCGCCACCACCTTGATCAAATAATCGAGCCCGCCACCCGTGGCATAGCACTCGACGATCTCGTCGACGGCTTGCACCGCTGTCTCGAAACGCTGGAAATCCTCGTAGCGATGCTGCTTCAGGGTGATTTCCACCAGCACGGTGGCAACCGTGCCAAGACGGTCCAGGTCGATCAGGGCATGGTAGCCTTTGATCAGGCCGGCGCCCTCCAGACGCCTCAGCCGCTCCCAGCAGGCCGTCGGCGACAAGTGCACGGCCTCGGCCAACGCCGTTATGGTGATGCGCCCTCGTTGCTGCAACGTGGCGAGAATTCTGATGTCAATGGCATCCAGTCGCGTCGTCATGGGTAGTCAACTGAAAGGGCCGCGAACGTCGAGACGTGCGCGGCCCTCCGAGGTGTAGCCTCTATACCTGTTCGCGGCCGGAAAGGCGTCCGTTCAGGAAGAGCTCTCGGCCTTCTTCAGGTCCTCCTCCAGGCTGTTCAGCACCTCCTGCGCATCGCCGCCTACCATTTCCACGTATTCCTCGCGAACTTGCTGTGCCCGATCCCGAAATGCCGCCCTCTCCTCCTCGGTGAGCTCTATCATTTTTAGCTCGGGCTTGGCTTCCTTGATCTTCTCCAGGCGCGCCTGGTTGTACTCTTCCTGGACCCTGAATATGTAGTCGGTTAGCTCTTCGATGGTTTCATCGAGCAGGGCGCGCTGCTCGTCGGTGACGTCGGCCAGATACCAGTCACTATTGGTGATCACGGTGGTGACGAACTGCTGCTCGCCGGACCAAATCATGTAGTCGGTCACCTCGTAGAACTTCATCTCCTCGATGGCGAAGATCGGGTTGACCTGACCGTCGATCTGGCCAAGCTGCAGGCCGCCATAGACCTCGCCGTAGGGCATCGGGGTGGGGCTTGCACCGTAGGCCTCGTAGGCCGCCACCAACATGGGTGACACCATGGTTCGCATCTTGAAGTTGTCGAAGTCCTCGGGGGTTCGGACCTCGCGGTCGGTGGTCCACACCATCTCGCCTTCCGGGTACATGGTCAGCAGATGCAAACCCTTGGCATTGAAGTCCTCCTGCAGGTTCTCGTAGATCACCGGGCTTTCGGTGAGCACCTGCTTGTTGGCTTCGTTGTCGTCGGAGAGCAGGTAGGGAATCGAGAACACCTGGATCTCCGGAACCAAGGTGCCCAGGTGCCCCGGCGAAGCGTTTGCGAACTGGATCGCACCCTGCGTCACCAGCTCGGTGAGATCAGCGGAGGTGCCGAGGGCGCCGTAGGGATAGATCGTGACGGTCACGTCGCCACCAGACTTCTCCTCGATCAAGCGCTTGAATTCCTGCGCATAGGCGTCCTGCACACTGCCATCGACCTCCTCGATGGCAAACTTCCACTCGGCCGCGGCGGCGCTGTAGGTGAAGGTCAGAGCGATGACGGCACCGGCCCAGGCGGTCGGGGTCTTGAAATGTTTTGCCATGAGCTGGCCTCCCGAGATTGCGGGTCCGCCCGGCGGCGTGCCGAGCGTATGACGAAAACGACTACCGACGATTGGTAGGCGGGTCCTGCCCAAAAGCCTAGTTGAAAATTGACATGATTCAATACTAGATTTTGTGCATGACAATTTGGTCCCCCGACCTTTCGGGTGTGCGCGGCCCGCTGTACCGAGCCATCGCCAGTGAGCTGGCGCAGGCCATCAAGAGCGGCGAGCTAGCGGCCGGGAGTCGCCTGCCGACCCAACGAGAGCTCGCGCTCCGCCTCCAGGTCAGTGTACAGACCGTCAGTCAAGCCTATGCCGAGGTCGAGCGACTAGGGCTGGTGAGCGGCGAAGTCGGCCGCGGCACCTTTGTGCTGGCCAGCAAGGCAACCGCCCGAGAGCCCGGACCAGTGCGTCGTGGCGAGCCATTGATCGACCTGTCGATCAATCAGCCCGCCTACGACGATCTCCATGGCGAGCGCCTGGCGGCTGGACTGGAAGCGCTCGCCAACCGGCGCGATATCTCGGCGCTGGTGGCAGTGCGCCCCATCGCTGGCTTGGACGAGCATCGACGGGCCGGCACCATGTGGGTGCGCCGGCGTGGCGTCGAGACTACTCCCGACCGTGTGGTGGTGACCAATGGCGTGAGCCACGGGGTGTTGGTCGCCTTGGCTGCGCTCACCCGGCCCGGTGACCGCATCTTGACTGAGGCCCTCACCGACCACGGTACGATCGGTGTCGCCAGCCTGCTCGGACTGCGTCTGGGGGGGCTGGAGCTGGACCCGGAAGGCATTCTGCCCGAAGCCTTCGAGAAGGCGTGCGAGGGCGGTGACGTCAAGGTGCTTTGCATAACGCCGACCCTCAATAACCCCACAGTGGCGGTGATGAGCGAGGATCGCCGCCGCCGCGTTGCCGAGATCGCGCGTCGACACCAGGTGGTGGTGATCGAGAACGATATCTATGGCGAGCTGGTGGCTGACGGGCCGCCGGCCTTGATGGCCTTCCTGCCCGAATTTGCCTGCTACGTCACAGGCTTTAGCAAGGCCGTGCTGGCGGGCCTGCGCACCGGCTATGTGGTGGCACCTCCACGGCTGATTCAGCCGCTGGTGCGACGGGTCAGGATTACCAGCTGGATGGCCACCCCGCTGGTGGCTGATCTCGCCCGCGAGTGGATCGAGGATGGCACCGCCAGCGAGCTAGTGAGCTGGCAGCGGCGAGCACTGGCCGGGCGCTATCAGGTGGTGCGTCGCATCCTGGGCGACTTCGATGTCACCATGCACCCGGGTGCACCCCATGCCTGGCTGAAGCTGCCCGGGCGCTGGCGAGCCGAAGCCTTCGTCGCCGAGGCGCGGCTGGAAAACGTGGCCATCACGCCGGCCGACCCGTTTGCGGTAGATCGTGCCGCGGCGCCCCAGGCGGTGCGTATCAGCGTCGGCGCCGCCGCCGATCTCGAGGAGCTGGCGCAAGGGCTGGAGGCGCTGGCGCACCTATTGCGTCGCGAGCCGGAGCCGTTCTACGTGAGCCTCTGAAGTCCGCCGCCGCCCTTGTCCGGTAGCAATTCCTCCTTGACATGGTGCAAATCGCTGCCAAGGCTTAATTGTTACGCGACCATGGCCTGCGTGGCGCGGGACGATCATCGGCTCGCCGGCGGCACCCGACCGCTCGGCATACCAGTAAGGAGCACGGGGTCATGCGGGTACTCACCGCAATCGACAATGGCATCGCTCGCTTCGAAGCCTTTGTGCTGGCGGCTGGCGTTCTGCTCATGGCACTGAACTCCGTGAGCAACGTGATCGGGCGATTCGTTTTCGGCCACAGCATCTACTTCACGGAAGAGCTCAATCAGTTCCTGATTGTGCTCGTGACCTTCGTCGGACTGGGCTACGCCGCCCGCAAAGGTCGCCACATTCGGATGTCGGCCATCTATGACCAGTTCAGTGATCGCGGCCGCAAGATCATGATGATCATCATCGCAGGCGCCACTGCAGCAGTGATGTTCACGCTGGCCTGGTACTCGTACAAGTACGTCTCTCGCGTCGCCATGCTCGGCAAGGTCACACCTTCGCTGCAGGTCCCGCTCTATTTGACCTATATCTGGGTCCCCGTCGGCTTTTTCATTACGGGCATTCAGTACTTGCTGACCGTGGTACAGAACTTCCGCAGGCCGGACGTCTACCTCTCCTTCGAGCAAGTGGACAGCTATGACGAAGACAGCGCCGCTACTGGTTGAGGACACCCGACCAGTGCTCACCACTGCCCGGGGAGAACGCGCATGACCACCGCGATGGTTACTTTGATGCTGATCCTGCTGCTGATGGGTTTCCCCATGATGATCCCGTTGATCGGGGCGGCCATGCTGGGATTTTTCGTGTTCTTCGCGGGCATGAAGCCGGAGATCATGATCCAGCAGATGATTGGCGGCATTAAGCCCAGCGCCCTCATCGCGGTGCCGATGTTCATCTTCGCCGCCGATATCATCACCAAGGGCCATTCCGCGGACCGCTTGCTGGATTTGGTAATGCGCTTTGTGGGACACGTCAAGGGTGGGCTTGCCGTCACCACGGCCACGACCTGCACCCTATTCGGGGCGGTCTCCGGCTCAACCCAGGCTACGGTGGTCGCGATCGGAGGCCCGTTGCGGCCCAAGATGCTGGACGCCGGCTATAAAGATTCCTTCGTTATCGCCCTGGCAATCAACGCCAGCGACATTGCATTCCTGATTCCACCCTCCATAGGAATGATCATCTACGGAGTCATCTCCGGGACCTCCATTGCCGAGCTGTTCATTGCCGGTATCGGGCCTGGCATTCTCATTTTGCTGATGTTCTCGGCCTACTCGGTGATATACGCAATCAGGAACGATATCCCGACCATTCCGAAGGCGACGTGGTCCGAGCGCTTTTCGGCCATGAAGAGCGCAGTGTGGCCGCTGGGTTTTCCGGTCATCATCATCGGCGGCATCTACGGCGGCATCTTCAGTCCCACCGAAGCGGCCTCGGTTTCCGTGTTGTACGCGCTAACGCTGGAGCTGGTGGTCTTCCGCTCGCTGAAGATTTCCGAGATCCCATCCATCGCCTTGTCCACGGGGCTGATTACGGCGGTGGTGTTCGTGTTGGTAGGGGCCGGGGCAGCGTTTTCCTGGACCATCTCCTTTGCGCAGATCCCTCAGGCCATCCTCGGCGCGCTGGGATTGGAGCAAGCGGGTCCTTACACCGTCCTGATCGCGATCTCGATCGCTTTTTTCGTCGGTTGCATGTTCGTCGATCCCATCGTCGTGATCCTCATCCTCGTGCCCATCTTCGCGCCCATTGTCGACTCCGCCGGGCTGGATCCGGTCCTGGTCGGCACGATCATCACGCTTCAGGTAGCCATCGGGTCGGCCACGCCGCCATTCGGCTGCGACATATTCACTGCGATCGCCATCTTCAAGCGGCCGTATCTAGACGTCATTCGGGGCACGCCTCCGTTCATCATCATGCTGCTCTCGGCGGCGGTGTTGCTGATCCTGTTCCCGCAGATCGCCCTCTTCCTGCGCGATCTGGCATTCCGGTGACTCTGGCACGCGGCCACTGGGGCGTGGTCGTCCAGGAGGTGTCATGTTCAAAACCGTGCTCATCGCTGTCGATGGCTCCCAGCATTCATTGCGGGCACTCGACACAGCCTCTGGTCTGGTCAAGCTGTGCCCGAATGCCCGCCTGATCGTGGTCAGCGTGTTTCGTCACATGTCGCTGATTCAGTCCAGCCATTCGCTGGTAGGTGGGCGCCAGCCGCTCGAGAAGCCGGATGCGGCGCTGGCTCGGCTGGCTGGGGAATGCGTTGACGAGGCCGTCGCCCGGGCTCGAGAACAGGGCGTGAGCGACATTCTCGGGCTGGTGCGCAGGGGCCCGATCGCTCGCACTATCGTCCAGGTTGCCAACGAGCAAGGCGCCGACGTAATCGTAATGGGCAGTCGCGGCACTGGCGAGGTGGAGAGCTTGCTGCTCGGCAGCGTGTCCCACAAGGTCTGCACCATTGCGGAGCGAACCTGCATCATCGTCAGATGACGGCCGCGAGGAGGGCCCCATGAGCCAGCGACAGCGACACGGCTTGAACTGCGGCTGCGGCTTGGTGCTCGTCCTGGCTGTGCTGGCACTGGTCTCGAATTCAGTCTTTGGCCAGGACACCCTCGACCGGGTCAGAGGCACCGGCGAGATCCGCGTCGGGTTCGCTGGAGAACGCCCCTACGCTTATCGTGATCAATCCGGCCGGGTGACCGGTGAGTCGGCGGAGATCGCGCGCTTGATTCTGGATCGGATTGCGCCTGAGGCCGAGATCGACTGGGTGCGGACCGAATTCGGGCAGCTGATCCCCAGCTTGCGCAGCGGCGCCATCGATGTTGCGGCCGCCGGCATGTTCATCACGCCGGAGCGCTGCGAGCTGGTGGCTTTTTCGGAGCCGACCTATGTGGTTGGTGAAGCATTCGCCGTGCTGAATGGCAACCCCAAGGAAATTGCCAGCTTCGAATCCATATCCACCGACGAAAGCACCAAGGTCGGCCTGATTGCCGGCACCGTCGAGTACAACTACGCCCTTGTTACGGGCATTCCCGCCGACCGGGCGCTGCTTTACACCGATTTTCAGGAGGCGGTCGAGGGTATTAAGGAGGGGGAGGTGGATGCCGTGGCGCTCACCGCTCTCACCGCCCAGAACCTGGTCGCAGGCGACCCGGACCTGGGCGCTACCGAGCAGTTCTTTCCGTCCCTGGACGGGGAGATTGCGAGAGGCTACGGCGGGTTTGCCTTCCGCAAGGAGGACACGGCGCTGCGCGACGCCTTTCAGCGGGAGCTCGAAGCCTTTGTCGACTCCCCGCAGCACTGGGAGCTGGTGGCGCCCTTCGGATTCACTTCCGACATGGCGCCAGACAAAAGCGCCTCGGCGCTGTGCGCGGGCGAGAGCGACCAGAGCGGCGGATGACGATTCCCCCTGGCACCGGCGGAGTTCCCCCTCCCTCCGCCATGCTGCCTCTGCGCCACGCCATCGAGGCAATCGGTCCTCGAGGCCGCATCGGTCTGGTGGCCATCGCCAGCGACTTCAACAGCGAAGGCGAGCTGCGGCGCATGGCGCCGCCGGGCGTGGAGGTTTTTACCAACCGGGTTGCCAATGCCAACCCGGTGACGCTGGCCAACCTCCGCGCCATGGCGCCGGACATCACCCGCGCCGCTGCAGGCATTCTGCCGGGATTCCGGTTGGACGCGATGATCTATGGCTGCACCAGCGGGACGGCGGCCATCGGTGAGTTGGAAGTGGATCGTCTGATACAGGCCGCCCGACCGGACATTCTCTGCACCAACCCTGTCCGCGCCACGGTCGCCGCCTGTGCTGCCTTGAGGGCGCAACGCATTTCCATGCTGGCGCCCTATATTCCGCCGGTGAACGAGGCGTTGGCACTGGACATTCAGTCTAGAGGTCTGACCGTGCTGAACGTGGCCGGCTTTGGTCTGGAAGATGACGAATCCATGACCGGGGTACCCGCTGCGGCGCTGATCGAGGCTGGTCTGGAGAGCTGCGATCCCAGGGCGGACCTGTTGTTCATTCCGTGCACGGCACTGCGCACCGCTACGGTGATCGAGGAATTGGAGACACGCCTCGGCAAGCCCGCGCTCTCCAGCAATCAGGCTTTGCTTTGGCATGCACTCCGGTCGATCGGAAACCAGGACGCAGTGCCGGGATTGGGCCGCCTGTTTCAGACCACATGGGTCCCATGATGGATAGCTCTGTACAGCTCCAGGACGTCTACCGGGCTCGGCAACGGCTTGCCGGGCAGGTCCGGCGCACCCCCTTGGTCTCCTCCGAGTCCCTGGCGGCGGTCACCGGTTCGCCGGTTCATCTCAAGCTCGAACACCTGCAGGTCACTGGCTCCTTCAAGGTGCGAGGAGCGACCAACGCCCTTGCCAACCTGGCCGACGCTGCCAAGCAACGGGGAGTGGTGGGGGTCTCCACCGGCAACCACGGCCGCGGTTTGGCGTATGCGGCGGCGCAAGCGGGAGTGCGCGCGGTCATCTGCATGTCGAAGCTGGTGCCGAAGAATAAGGTGGAGGCTATCCGCGCCCTGGGAGCCGATGTGCGCATCATAGGCCAGTCCCAGGACGAGGCTCAGGTCGAGGTAGACCGGCTGGTAACGGAGGAGGGCCTCACCATGCTGCCCCCCTTCGATCATGCCGACGTGATCGCCGGTCAAGCCACGCTGGGATTGGAGTTGGTGGAGGACCTGCCCGACCTGGACACGGTGCTGGTGCCCTTGTCTGGCGGTGGGTTGATCTCCGGCGTCGCGCTGGCGGTGAAGACTGCGTGCCCGCGGGCCCGGGTGGTCGGCCTCACCATGCGTCGCGGTGCCGCCATGTACGAGAGCATCAAAGCCGGTCACCCGGTACCAGTGGAGGAGGCGGAGAGCCTGGCCGATTCTTTGGGCGGTGGCATCGGTATGGAGAATCGCTACACCTTCGCCATGGTGCGGTCGTTGGTGGACGATATCCAGTTGCTGGACGAAGATCGCATTGCGGCGGGTATCCGCCACGCATACTTCGAGGAGCGCCAAGTCGTAGAAGGGGCGGCCGCGGTCGGTATCGCCGCGCTGCTGGATGACATGGTGCCGCAACCCGGCATCACCGCCGTGATTCTCAGCGGCGCCAATATCGACACGACTGCTCATGCCCGTCTGATGGCCGACGGCCCGCCTAACCGCCGGTCGGACTAGCCGAGGGCGAGCGGCGTACTGGTGCGCCGCCGAACCACATCCCAGGAGCTTCGCCGTGGCCGAGATCATGCTGCTGAACGAATCGGAACTGCGGCGGGCTGTCGATCTCGATCGGGCGGCCGTGGATTGCATCGAGGACGCCTTTCTCAAGCTCGCCACGGAGCCTGTGGTCATGCCTCCCGTCCTGCGGCTGGATCTAGAGGATCAGCACGGGGAGGTGGACGTCAAGACAGCCTATGTGCCCGGGCTTCCTGGCTTCGCAATCAAGATCAGCCCCGGCTTCTTCGACAATCCCAAGAAGGGCTTGCCAAGCCTCAACGGCTTGATGGTCCTCTTCAGTACCGAAACCGGCCTGGTGCAGGCTGTGTTGTTCGACAACGGCTACCTGACCGACGTGCGTACTGCGGCCGCCGGCGCGGTCGCCGCCAAGTGGCT
The DNA here is from genome assembly GCA_964563515.1 of uncultured Candidatus Competibacteraceae bacterium. Taxonomy (GTDB): domain Bacteria; phylum Pseudomonadota; class Gammaproteobacteria; order Competibacterales; family JAHEDQ01; genus CAZLYT01. Next base: position 23,443 of record CAZLYT010000218.1, read on the forward strand.
GGCGCCAGCTGATGCCCAGGTCGCGGGGATCGTCGGCGCCGGCGTGCAGGCCCGCCTGCAGCTGCAGGCGCTGGCTCTGGTCCGCCAAGTGACGGAAGTCGTGGTGTATGCTCGCGAGGGCGCTAAAGCCCGAACCTACGCCGAGGAGATGGGCGACTTGCTGCAGGTGCCGGTCCGCCCTGCCACCAGCATTCAGGAGCTGGTTCAGGTCAGCGACGTGGTGGTGACGACCACACCGGCGACCAGCCCGCTGATTCGGGCCGAATGGCTACGACCGGGGCAGCACATTACCGCCATGGGTTCTGATGCCGAGCACAAGAACGAGCTGCACCCGGGTGTGATCGCCCGGGCCGATCGCTACGTGTGCGATCGTTGCAGCCAAGCCCTACGCCTTGGCGAGCTGCACCACGCTGTCGCCGCCGGCACCGTGCCGGAGGACCTGGAGGTGGCCGAGCTCGGCCAGGTTATCGCCGGGCAACGCGAAGGCCGTTCGAGCGCCGACCAGATCACGGTGGCCGACCTGACCGGAACTGGCGTCCAGGACACCGCAATCGCGAACTTTGCCTTGGGGCGCGCGTTGGCGGCGGGGGCGGGAGCGAGCTTCCAGTCCTGAGCCGAGCCTCTGGCTCAGTGCCGATATTGGCCCGGGGGGAGCGGAAGGGTGTCAGAAGCGGTGAAAATGTCAGATAGCGATTCCACGGTCTTTGAGCTGGACCATAAGCCCTTGGCCCTCGTCGCCGGCTGCTCTGGCCTCGCTGAGGATCTTAGCGCGCTGGCGCCGCTCAACTCACAAACATCGTTCAACGACTACTGCCGAGAAGCATGCCGACTCTGGGGGGAGTACTTCGCCGATGGTCTG
>CAZLYT010000219.1:0-8691 GCA_964563515.1 uncultured Candidatus Competibacteraceae bacterium
TCGATCGCGAGTGTCCTTTTGCGGGGCGTCGGCGCCGCTGCCGGCCAGGATTGCCGCGCGTGCTCCCCGGCGGCCGAGTCGATCGATGAGCTGAGGTGCGTCTTCGAGCTCGGAAGAGATGACCGCCAGCTCGGGCTTCAAGGGAAGCTCTTCGACGCTGGAGTAGGTGAGCACCCCCATCAGCGACTCCACCCCTCCGACCACCGGCATGATGGGGCCGCCGAAACCCGCGTCCAGCAGATTGCGAATCAGCAGTGAGGTGATGCGGCTGTCGGCTCCCACCAGAGCCACTGACTTCGGGCTGAACAAGTACTGGAGATTGCGGACCGTCATGCCCCGGCCTCGCGAGCTCGGTGGGTGCGATTCGGCAGTTTCCGACTCCGTTGCAGGTGGGTGAGTGGCGCGACTGGTGCCGATGCCACCGGGTCGAGAGCTGGGCTGCCAGCCGTCAGCAGGCCTTTCATAGCAGCCCCATGGCTCGGGCCCGTGCGAATAGCGCCAGGGTCTTGCCGTCGGTCACTGCTCCGGAAGCGATCTCGGACTCCAGCTCGGCCACTCCCATGGCACGCACCTCGATGAACTCGTCGGGCTCCGGTCGCCGCTCCACCGGCATCAGCGCTTCGGCCAGGAAGCAGTGCTGGCGCTCGTCGCAAAATCCTGGGGCCGGATGCAGGATGCCCAGATCGCGCCATTGGGTGGCTCGTTGACCGACTTCCTCCTCGAGCTCTCGTTGGGCGCACTGCAGTGGGTCTTCGTCGGGCTCCAGGGTGCCGGCGGGGAACTCCAGCAGGTGACAATCGGGGGCGTGCCGGTATTGATAGACCATGAGCAGGCTGCCGTCGGCCTGGCGCGGCAGCACCAAGACCGCGCCCGGGTGTCGCACCGCATAAGCTGTGTGCTCGCTGCCATCGGGCAATCGCACCTTGGAGCTGGTCAGGCGAAAGCCGCGCCACTCGGTGAGTGTTTCCGTTTCGAGCACCGCGTAAGGTCGTCGTTGCATCGATCCCATCCAGTCGGCTGTGTGTTGGTGGGTCCAGGGAGGCGCTGAATAATCCGCCCGCAGGGAGGGCCCAGGGCAGGCCTACGATAACCGGCTAGACGTCGCTCTGACGCCGAGTTGTCCCTCCGAGCCAGCTGCTTTACAGTGGCGACGCTTTCAGGCTCTCCGGCTCCATGACCAACACCCCCATCTGCGTTCTCGGCATGCACCGCAGCGGCACCAGCTGCCTCACGGGTTTGCTGGAAGACGCCGGAGTCGCGCTTGGCAACGTCTCCAAGTGCAATCCCCACAACCTCAAGGGGAACCAGGAGAATCGGCGCATCATGCACCTGCATGACGCGGTGCTGGCCGATGCGGGGGCCTCTTGGTATCACCCACCCGCGGAGCCGTTGCGCTGGCAGCCGGCGCGGCTGGTAGGGTTGGCGGAGATCCTCGCCGACTATCACGACGATCGTGCCTGGGCGTTCAAAGATCCGCGCACCGTATTCACCCTGCCAGGCTGGCTATCGGCGTTGCCGCAACTTCGCTTCGTCGGTACCTTTCGCCACCCGCTCGCGGTGGCACGCTCGTTACAGCGCCGAAGCGAGATGCCTCTAGCCGAGGGGCTGGAGCTCTGGCGCTGCTACAACGCCCAGATCCTGCGTTGGCACGAGCGTTTCGGTTTTCCATTGGTGGACTTCGACCTCCCCGACGATGAGTATCTGCGCGGTGTGCAGAAGGCCATGGCGGCGCTGAAGCTAATCCTGCCACGGACTGGCTTGCATTTCTTCGATCCGTCGCTGCGTAACCGTCTGGTCGAGATCGATACCGACTTGCCACCCGCGGTGGCAGCCCTGTACCGACGTCTGCGCGTGCTGTCCGAATGATTGGCCGCTGGCTGGGGCGCCCTCGACCCGAGCTCTCGGTGGTGGTGGTGGTCTACCAGATGACGCGGGAGGCGCCACGAACCCTGCGCTCACTGGCGCCTACCTACCAACGCGGCATCGCAGCCAGGGAGTACGAGGTCCTGGTGGTGGACAACGGCTCTACGCAGCCGCTCGGAAAGACGGTGGTAGAGTCTTTCGGGTCGAGCTTTCGCTACCACTACGTGGACAATGCGCTGCCGTCTCCAGCCACCGCCATCAACCAGGCCGTGACCATGACCCGCGGTGATCTGGTGGGTGTGATGATCGACGGCGCGCGTATGGTGACGCCCCAACTCTTCGATTTGGCCCGGCGCGCCGCGCGGGCTTTCGACGACCCCACAGTCACTTGCCTGGGATGGCATTTGGGCCCCGATCTCCAGCAGCGCTCGGTGGCCGCCGGCTACGACAAAGCCGAGGAGGACCGTCTGCTCGAGGCCATTGGTTGGCCCGCGGACGGCTACCGACTGTTCGATATCGGTGTGCTGGCTGCTACCTCCCGCGGCGGCTGCTTTCTGCCAGCGGCGGAGAGCAACGCCATCTTCATGCGCCGGGAGTCGTACCAGGCAATCGGTGGTTACGACCCCGCCTTCGACATGCCTGGCGGCGGCTTCGTCAACTTGGATTTCTTCCGCCGCGCCTGTGAGCGACCTGGCACCGAGGTGGTGTTGCTGCCGGGCGAGGGCTCGTTTCATCAGCTGCACGGGGGCATATCCACCAACGTCAACCAGGACGAGACCCGCCGCCGAGTCGCCAGATGGGAGGACCAGTACCGGCAGCTGCGAGGGCGTCCCTGGGCCGTGCCGGAATACCGTCCAGTCCTGTTGGGCCCGATTGCCGACGGAGCGTTGCCGTATGTGGCGCGGTCGGCCCGCGAGCGCTTGCACGCGCTCGGCGTCGATTTGGCTGAGGACGAGCGCGGCGAATGATGGTCACCATCTGGTACCTGCAGACCCTGGATCCGTCCGAGCTGCGACCGCGAGGTTTTCCGAAAGCGCCGGTGCAGGTTCTGGAATGCACCGTGAAGGAGTGGCGCTACAACCGCTTTCTCTACCGCTTGGTCGGCGAGCCCTGGCAATGGACGGGGAAACTCGAGTGGTCGCGGGCGCAATGGGAGGCGTACGTCCAGTCGGAACGGCTGCGCACCTGGGTCGGCTACTGGGACGGGAGCCCTGTGGGCTATTACGAGCTGCATCGCGCCGACGACGATAGTGTCCAAATCGCCTACTTCGGCTTGGTGACGGCATTCATTGGCCAGCGATTGGGCGGCGCGTTGCTCACCCACGCCATTCGCACCGCCTGGGCCTGGGGCACCAGCCGGGTGTGGGTGCATACCTGCAGCCTGGACCATCCCAGCGCGCTGGCTAACTATCGCGCCAGGGGAATGCGGATCTATCGTCAGCTGGAGACCGACCCGGTTCGACCACCCCCGCGCGGACCCATGGGGGCATCGCTATGAAATTGTTGTTGTTCAGTGATGTCCACTGCAGCGTCAGGCATTGCCAAGCGCTGGTGGCGGCGGCCGAGGAGGTGGATCTGGTGGTGGGTGCCGGGGATCTCGGCAACGTGCGCTCCGGTCTCGAGCGGACGGTCGCCGTGCTACGTCGAATCCAGCGTCCCACAGTGCTGGTGCCAGGAAACAACGAGAGCTATGACGAGCTGGTCGAAGCCTGCCTGGACTGGCCTTCGGCGCTGGTGCTGCATGGCAGCGGCACCGAGCTCCTCGGGCGCAAGTTCTACGGCGTGGGCGGCGGCATCCCGGTAACGCCCTTCGGTAGCTGGAGCTACGACTTCGACGAGGCGGAAGCCGGGCGTCTGCTGGCCGATTGCCCGCCAGAGGCCGTGCTGGTGACCCATTCTCCGCCCGCCGGCGTGGTGGACGTCTCCTCCAGCGGCCAGAGCCTCGGTAGTCAGGCCATCCGCCGGGCCGTCCTCGAGCGCAAGCCTGCACTGTGCGTGTGCGGACATATTCATGGCAGCGGCGGCCGCCGCGATTGGCTGGGGGAGACTCCGGTGGTGAATGCCGGTCCCGACGGAGTGGTGTGGACGCTGTGATGCTTGCGGATTCCACCCAGCCAGCGGCCGCCCGCTGTCGCACAACTAACCGCGTTCCAGTTGTAGGAGCGATGTCAGTCGCGATAGCACGCGCGAGCGCGCCGGTGTTTCGGCGGCCAGCAGGGGGGCGCTCTGCGCCCCATGCCGCTTCTACAAATGCCGGGCTAGGGGAATTCTGAGTGTCAAACGATTTTAGGCTAAACAACGCCCTGGATGATGTTAGATGGGAGAGATGAGTCCAAAGACTCTGATGGGGTCGTCGTCGTTGCTCATCGGCGCGCTACTGACACTTGCGGGCTGCACCGGCATCCCGCTCCAAGCCGTAGCGGTACGCGGGTTCGAGCTGGAGCGATATCTGGGGACGTGGTACGAGATTGCGCGGCTGGACCACCCCTTCGAGCGCGGCTTAACCAACGTCACCGCCCACTATGAGCTGCGCCCCGACGGGGGCGTCAAGGTCATCAACCGCGGCTTCGACCCGGATGACGGCGAATGGCAGCAGTCCGAGGGCAAAGCCTACTTCGTGGAAGAGCCCGACGTGGGACGTCTGAAGGTCAGCTTCTTCGGCCCTTTCTACGGGGCCTACAACATCATCGAGCTGGACCGCGAGGGCTATCAGTGGGCAATGGTGGTCGGGCCGAACACCTCCTATCTGTGGATCCTGTCTCGCGAGCCCACCCTGGACGAGAACGTGACCGACCGGCTGCTGGCAATGGCCGAAGACCTGGGGTTCGACATCGGCAAGCTGATCTGGGTGAGTCACCAACCGGTGGAATGAGCCGGTGCAAAAGCCACACCAAGCGGTCCCTTAGACCTTGCGGGTGCACTAGCGATAACGTAATGCACCGCCTATTTTTAATGACCGTTCAACAGAATTGAAAGCCGGGCGAATGGGCGGCACCGGCGAGGCGGTAGATACCTCTGCTCGCTGATACGCGCACGCTGAGGCCAGTACTACTCCTGCAGGGTGTAGCTACCGTCATTCTGGGTGCAGTACTGCCAAGTTCCTTCCTGGACCGGCCGGGCCTCGGTAACGAACCGGTAGCTGCCCTCACCGGTAACACCTTGGTATTTGCCCGTGCCGTCAATAAAGCGCTACGTACCGGCACCTTCACTTTCGCGAGACACTTCCACGAGAATTTGATCGCCTTCGGGATATATCAGCGTGCAGTAGCCTCGCGCTATGCGCCGATCGCCGTGATTGAGAGTGGTGCCTACACAATACTCGCTGACATCCGGTTCGCCCCGCTCGCTTTCATCGACGATGATGCCCTTGATCGACCACGAAACCAGTGTCATTCCCTCAACGCTGAGCACGGGGGTGATCTCCGCGTGGTTGTAGGCAAACTGGTCGACCGGAATCGGCTCGGCCGAAGCCGGATCACTGGCGAGGACAGCCAGCGCCGGAATGAGGGGTAGCAGGTATATACGCTGCATGGCATTCCTCCTCCAGGCGCCTCAGTGAATGGCACTTAGTGCAGCTTCAGATGTTGTTCTCCCAATTCGAAGTGTAGCTCATCCCCCCTCCGGCCGGCGGGAGGAGAAGCGATCCCATCGACAGCCAGATACGGGGAACGGAGTGAGAACGGCATCCACACCCCACGCGAGAAGGTGCCGGCAGCGACCGCTGACGGCCAGGATCGGACGCTCACGGCAAACGTCATTTGCACCTAAAAATGTCCCCAGACAAACAACGCCATGAGCGACATCCGCGACTCGTGAACGAATCGCTAGCGTCTGAGCCGCAGGTGCGAATGATAATTCGAAGGTTGCGGTTTCACGGTTTCCCGTCTACTACTTATTGGTGGGCTCAAACCCAGAACAAACGAGTTTTTGCTTAGGGAGTTAAATCATGCGCTCATCTCTTGTTCTCGTTCTCGCGGTGGTAACGATCGCATCTCCAGTACTTGCTGAGGCTCAATCGAACGGCATTAACCAAAAAGTCCAATCTCTTGAGTCTGCGCTCGAATCCGCTATTAGTCGAATCTTAGAACTCGAGACGCAACTCCAAAACCTCCGGAACAATTCCGTTCTTACGCTCGATGGCGTTCTGTCGCTCGATGCGTCTACGCTCACGGCCCTATTCAAGGGGGTCAACGTGCAGATTGTCAACGGAGCCGGACAGACTGAAGCAATAAACGGACAGGGTAACCTGATCGTCGGTTACGATGAAGACGCCACAGAAGCTTCGAACAAGACAGGTTCCCACAATCTAGTTGTGGGCAGCGAGCACAGCTATTCTAGCTATGGCGCAAGCGTACTAGGATTTCACAATACGTCATCCGGCCCATACTCAAACGTTACTGGCGGCAAAGACAATATCGCAGATGGCCGACACGCCACCGTAAGCGGCGGATTATCGAATAGGGCGGAGGGGTCTGGATTTGCTCCCGGAGCCCCGACCGTGTCGGGGGGATCTCATAACTCGGCTTTGCAACCCGGTAGCACGGCCGCTCCAACGGTTAGCGGTGGCATCCACAATATTGCGACCTCCGCTGGGCTATCGTCTGGTGGCTCCACCGTCAGCGGGGGCTCGAATAACTTGGCCTATGGACCCTGTAGCAGTATTTCCGGCGGCAGAGAAAACGAAGCTGGAGGCGCAGGTCAGAACACTGGCTGCGCCAGCATATTGGGCGGAACCGACAATCGAGCCTCCGGCGCTACCGCAAGCGTTGTCGTCGGGGGACTTCAAAATACGGCCTCCGGGTTAAGTCCAGTGGCGGTGGGTGGCGTGGATAACTTTGCGGGTGGAACTGTAGGAGTGGTGGTTGGAGGATCAGGAAACGAAACGAGATCACGATCCGTAATTCTAGGTGGCTACCGGCAGCCAGACCCTGGAGACTACGGCACGGTACCCGCAATTCCTGGGGCGACGCTTCCATTTTAGTCACGAACATATGCAATCGAGAATATCTTAAGCCGCCGGCGCCCAAAAAAGCCGTCGGCGGCTAGGTTTGGTTTGATTCAGCCCCGACACGCATGCCAGCATCGTCCAGGAGAAACTGGTCCGACACGGAGCTCGATTGCCTGACTTTTCGAACATGGTCTTATAGCAGTTCCGCCCATGCCCCTGGCTGTGTATCCGCCTCATGACGAAGGTCAGCGGCTGGAGGCGGCCAATTGCAGTCATTTTCAGCTACGTCGATTAAATCACTGCCGGTCATCTTTTCGACGAGTTCGAAGTGCTTACACTCTTGCGTGCCGTTATCATATTCGAAAGTACAAGCGGCTATCGCTTAGAATCCGTCACTTGCGGTTGCCCCCATCCCTAACATTTAGCACGCTTTGAGCGTCGACCACGTGGGGTAGCCGCAGCAAGCCTTTCTCCAACTGGCCTCCTGAAGGTGATGTAGGACGAGAGGAATTATGCGAGGCCGCCGCCCCATTGGAGCTGGCGGCCAAACGCAGCGAAGAAATACGGATCGAACGTGGTGGGTTCCTATTTAGGAAACAACTTTGCTTTGCCACCACACCAGACGAGGTTGGTGCATGTATGCGCTGGTGGTGACCTCCGTTCCAGTACCGCCTTCTGTGAGTTATGGCGCGTCCGTTGCCGGGTTACAGAAGCCCGCGTTAAGGATCGCGGCTTCTGCAACATTTTCGTCATTCACAACCGAGTCGCCACTTACACCGACGCCCCCCAACAACTCACCAGTGGTGCAGTGATAAACGGGCTCCCCGCCAGGAAAGGTCACAATCCCACGATGCCGCTTGCCAACTGCATCGTCTCCCGGGCCACCGCGGAGAGTCCTGTAGGGGTTAGTATTGCCAATCCCGAACAAAGCGCCACCGGGCTGAGCGAGTACGCCTACAAGCTTGCTATCAATTGCGGTTGCTGTATTACTGAACGCGACACCGGTAAATGCCTTTGCTATGGCAATTTCAATGCTTCCACGCCAAGCATCTGATCCTGCAGGGTTTGCGGGAGTCCCATTTGTGTCCGTGGACTTTACTAATAGTAACTTCCCTTCCCTGTCAACCACGGCGCACCACATCGCATTAGCAATTACTGCCGCTTTGCAAGCCGCAAAAATACGGTTCGCGTCTGCTGCGCTTAGGCCATTTGCATATGTTGCAAATGCGGTAAAAACAAGAAACATTGTTAGGCAAATTGATTGGATTGCCTTTCTCATCTCCTGCCCCCTTGCTTATAATGGCAATAGCTCTACATGTGAACGAAAATGTATGGTATTACTTTCCGCGACCCCTCCTCTTATATTAAATTCCGTCAAAAGACGCCTTGCCAGAACTGCGGTCTGTGCGAGCGCCCAGTATTCGTTTTTCTACAAGAATTCTATTTTGGTGGTGACAACAATAAATCGGCGGCAAGAATAATTCCTGTGAAGACGATCGCCTCGGCTTCTGTGAAGACGATCGCCTCGGCTTCAAGCCTTTATCGTATTCAAAATTTGTGACGACGCCTATTGTCACCGAGGATGACGAGAGTCCCTCGACGCTTCATTTATGCCTTGCGCGACCAACAAATGTAGGAAGCCAACATTTTTCTTGAAGCGTAGGAGAACGGCAGAGGCGTGTCAAGAATCCGTAGAAAAGCAGGACTGTTTCAGTCGCGCAACAAAAGGAGCCCCGGCGAGTTTAGCTTTTCGGGAGCGTACGAAGAGCGGGGAGGCTCTCGAATCCTCTCTGGCGCGGCGCTGTACATCAAGTTACTCGGGAGTGAGTTAGCCGGCGGACCCTCGGATAGGGCTATCATGGGTGGCAGCTATGGGTCGG
>CAZLYT010000220.1:0-3362 GCA_964563515.1 uncultured Candidatus Competibacteraceae bacterium
CTTGAGCAGCGCGGTGGCTTCCCTGACCAGCGCGCTGAAGTCGACGTCGGCGCCACGGCGGCCGTCCAGCGCGTGCCCGGAGAGCCGCAGCGCCAGCCCGTGGAAGGTTTGCACCGTCACCCCGCGTGCCTCGCTGCCCACCAATGCGAACAGCCGGCGCCGCAGCTCCAGCACCGCACTGCGGTTGTAGCAGACCACCAGTATCGAGCGCGGCGGCACCCGCCTCACCCGCAGCAGATACGCCACCCGGTGCACTACTACCCGGGTCTTGCCTGAGCCCGGGCCCGCCAGCACCAGCAGGTTGCGCTCCTCGGGCGCAGCGACGATGGCCTGCTGCACCGGGTTGCCCAAGACCTCGACGATCTCTCGAAAAGATTCCGGCGAGGTGCGCTGCTGCAGCGACTCCTCCCGGCCGGTAAAAAAGCGCTTCAGCAGACTGCGACGCTCGAGGGTGAAGTAGGCGCTCACCAGCTCAAGCGCCTGGGTGATCCGCACCAGCGCCAGCCGGGCGTACTCGTCCATGACGTGCACCTGGAAGATACGCTCGCGGTAGTGCAAGGCCAGTGGTGCATAGTCGCCGCCGCCGTACGGCCGCCCCTTGGCCTCGGGCAGTACCTGGATAGTCATCGCCTGCCGGAACACGGCCAAGCCCTTCTGCAGCGCGATGACTTGCTGTTCGTGGAGGAACAGCAGCGCTCGCTCAAGAGCGGGCAGCATGTGCCGGACCTGGCAGCTCAGCCGGGCGTCGGCGGACAACGCGGTACGCAGGTCATCCAGCGAGAACTCCACCAGCACCTCGCCCCGGGCGCCCTCCGGGACTCGCCCGAGGAGCTCACGCAGCAGCACGCCGGCAATGGCGCGCCGGCGCTCGGAGGTTTCGGTCAAGGCCCGCCAGCCCCGCTGCAACTTCACGTGGATCAGGTCCTTGCCCACATGGCGCAGCAGCAGGCTGCCGCGCTCACCCGCAAGCCCTCGACCATCTTGCGAAAGGCTCTTCAGGAGCTTGCGCAGCAGCTCTGGATCGGAGGGCTGGCCCTGGTCCACCAGCCGCTGGTTGAGTTGGCGCAAAGCCAGCGGCTGCCAATGCTCATCATCCTGATCGGCCTCGGGGGCCAATTCCCGGAGCAGGTCGATCAGCGCCCTCTCGATTCGACAGAGCTGCACAAAGCGGCTTTCCGCGCCCATGGCGCCCCCCGCGCCGCGGGGGCGGAGGAAGGCGGTGAGCTGCATGCCCACGCCCAGCAAGCCCGCGTGCTGCATCTCGCCGAGCAGACGCAGCACCTTGATGGGCGGCTCTGCGGGCGACGTCTTCAAGGCCGGTAGCTGCGCCAGCTCATCGGAGCTCAGACCGTCGTCGGGATCGGCCAACAGCAGCGCCTGAAGCACCGCACGGTAGCGCGCTCGGGAGGACGCCGACAGGTTGAGGGGCACCATGCGGGCCTCCGCTTCCTCCATCGAGGCCACCATGGGCTTGCCCTGAAACACCCGGGTGTGGTTCTCGTTGCGCTCCACGAAGCCCGCCCGCTCCAACCACGCCACTGCGGTCTTGACGCGGGTGTCGGCGTTGCGGTCGTCGGAGTCGAAGCTGAGATCGAGCTCCTCGTCGCGCAGCAGCTCGCCGCTGGTCACCACCACGGGCTCGTTCGGCCCACGCCGCTGCTGCAGCCGTCGCAAGGCGCGCAAAATGCTGGCAATGTCGCGGCGGGACAGCTCGGTCAACGCCTCCATGCGGAACTGCCGCTCCACGTCCTCGCGCGCATAGAGCAGCACGCACTCGGCGGGTTCCCGATCGCGGCCGGCGCGCCCGGCCTCCTGCAGGTAGTTCTCCAACGAGCCCGGGGCATCGCTGTGCACCACCAAACGCACGTTCTCCTTGTCGATCCCCAGGCCGAAGGCATTGGTGGCACAGATCACCTGGGTGTCGCCGCGGATGAAGGCATCCTGGATCGAGCGCTTGTCCAGCGGGTTCAAGCCGGCATGGAAGGCCGCTACAGACCAGCCTTGGATGCGCAGGAACTCCGCTGTCTGCTCGGTGGCTTTGCGGGTGGCACAGTAGACGATCGCCGCGCCCGATCGCGCCTGCAGGCGCTCGTGTAACAAGGCGTCGATGCGGCCGTACTTCTCGGCCCGGGTCACCGGCTGAACTTCGAAGCGCAGGTTGTCGCGCTCCACGCCGCCCGCGAACACGGTGAGCGTGAGGCCGAGCTCTACCTCGAAGTGACGGCAGAACTCACGGATCACCTCCAGCTTGGCGGTGGCCGTGTAGCCGAAAACGGGGGCTGGCGACAGTCCCTCGGCCCGGGTGAACTCGCGGATGAAACGGGCGCAATAGAGATAGTCGGGGCGGAAATCATGACCCCATTTGGACAGACAGTGGGCCTCGTCGAACACCCAGGCACCGATCTCGCGGGAGGCCAGCACTTCCCGGAAATAGCGGTTGCGAAACTGCTCCGGGGAGACGTACAGCAGGGCGATATCCCCGAGCCGCACCCGCTCCATCAGCTCGCCCCGCTCGGGCGGCGTGAGCAGGCCATTCAAAGCGCCAGAAACCTCGCTGCCGACCCGGCGGTTGAGGCCATCCACCTGGTCCTTCATGAGTGCTTGCAGGGGCGACACCACCACCGTCAAGGCGGAGCGGCGGTGATAGCGCGCCAGCGCCGGGACCTGGAAGCAGAGCGACTTGCCGCCGCCCGTGGGCAGGATTCCGAGCAGGGGCCGCTCGGCCATCCCCTCTTGCACGATGGCTCGCTGCAGGCTGCCGCCGTGGGCAGCCGCGGGAAGGGGGCGGAAGCTCTCGAAACCAAACCAGCGCGCTAGCTGCGCTTCTGGATCGTGGGTTTGCTGGCAATAAGAACAATCCGGGTCGCCACAGGCTCTTTCCCGGAGCCGATGCAGCGCGACGCCGATTTCGGGAAATCGCCTGCGCACCCATGGAGGGAGAATCGAGTTGCCGCCAGCGACCAAGATCCAGGTCAGCACATACGCCAGAATCGGGCGCAGCCTTGGCGACTCGATCAGCGGCGTGATCGCATCGCGCTGTTGACGGCTGCAAGCCCGTCCGGCCAACAACGATTCAATTCCATCCCACGGGGGTGGGGGCGAGCTGGCGCCCACTGCCTCCCCAACTGCCAGCATGCCGCTCGCCGACACACCATCGCGGCCTAGCACCGAACCGTCGAAAGCGAAGTGCAACAGATCCAACCACACCGGATTCGCAGCCGCCCGGTCCGCGAAGGCTTCCCACTGTTCCTCGAAGACCCGGGCTGCGAGCCGAGCGTCGGCAACCGGGTCGTTCGCCGCCTCTCGCACCAGCTTGTAGTCCTTCACCAAGCGGTGATAGGGGTTCTCCGGATAGGCCAGCG
>CAZLYT010000221.1:0-1605 GCA_964563515.1 uncultured Candidatus Competibacteraceae bacterium
CAGCTGCCACCCACCCAGCAGCTGGAGCTGCCGCGGCTGCGAGACTTTCTGAGGTTGCTGACTCCAGAACGACAATGGGTGGTGGAGTTCCGCGATCCCAGCTGGCACACGCCCGACGTGTACCAGCTGCTGACCGCCCACTCCGTGGCACTTTGCATCCCGGTAGGGGGCGGCCTTCATCCGGACCGGGTCACCACGGCCCCTTTTACCTACTTCAGAATGCATCGGGGAGAGGACCCGGAGGGTGGGTTCACCGAGGGTGAGATCAGTTCCTGGGCCGCGCAGATCAGGGCCCTCCGCAACTCTGGCAAGGAGGTATATGTCTACTTCAACAACGATTGGGGTGGCCTCGCCATCCGGGATGCCATCAATTTGCGGGAGCTGCTGAATACTCAACCCTCTACCCAGAAGGTGAGCTCGGCGGCCGGTTTGCGGCGGCGCGGAGGGACCGGGTCAGCGGGATAGCCCAGGGCGACAAGGCCGACGATGCGGTACCTCTCGGGCACCTGCGCCAGGGCACGCAGCTCCGGATCTTCCATTACTCCTCCGGACTTCAGATACGTACCGAGTCCGAGAGACTCCGCGGCGATCATGAGGTTGGCCACGGCCATCATCGTGGCGCCGTAGTCTTCCTCGCGGGTTATCTCATCGGTGTTCACCGCCGTCATTATCACGATGTGGACCGGCGCATCCAATGTTTCGCGCCTGACCTTGTCGGCACCCGCGCGCGCTTCCGGCGCCGCCGGGTCGGTGTAGCGCTTGAGCCGGTGCCTGGCCCTGATTCCGGCGAATCGCTCCCTGGCCCCACCAGTCAGCACCACAAAGCGCCACGGTTCGGTGAGCTTATGATTGGGGGCTCGAACCGCGCAGTCGAGGAGCTGCGCGATCACCTCGCGTGAGACAGGCTCGGGCCGAAAGCGTCGCACCGAGGTGCGCTGATTGATTGCCGTGATTGCATCCATTCAACCAATCTAGTCCCGTCACTTCGGTTCAGCCCGGTAACGATGCACCAGATAGCGCAGCGCGACCAGGTCGTACACTGCGTGCGCGATGAGGGGGATCAGAAGATTTTCCTGGGCCCAGAAGAGCACGCCGAGATAAACGCCTGCCACCCCCGCGAGCAGGGCGTAGGTGGGAGTCACGAAATGCGCCACCCCGAACAGCGCTCCGGTAATGACCACAGCGAATTCGTCCGGCAGGGTGCGCGCTAGCCAGATCTGTATCACGCCCCGGAACAGGATCTCCTCGGCTGCACCAGCCAGGCCGGCAAGCAGGGCCAGCTCAGGTAAGGAGCGCGACGCCAGCACCGGGCCGAGCTGGGCCTGGACTAGCTCGACCAGGTGCCGGACCGATGCGGTATTGGTGCGGAGAATCCAGAATAAGCCGAGCAGCAATGGCGCCGATGCAGCTGAGCCGAAGATCAGGGCGGCCGGAGTGAGATCCAGCCGCTCCAACGGCTGGATACCCAGCCATCGGCCCAGCGCCCACGCCAGCACCAGCAATCCGGCTTCCCCCGCAATCGCGACGCGGAGGAAGCTGGCGTCCCGGTCCGGTGGATCTTGCCTGGAGGGTTCTACTTTGCCCGCTCGAGGTATGCGCCGTCTC
>CAZLYT010000222.1:0-22076 GCA_964563515.1 uncultured Candidatus Competibacteraceae bacterium
ACCCTAAGGCCTTCTTCACTCACGCGGCATGGCTGGATCAGGCTTTCGCCCATTGTCCAAGATTCCCTACTGCTGCCTCCCGTAGGAGTCTGGGCCGTGTCTCAGTCCCAGTGTGGCTGATCATCCTCTCAGACCAGCTACCGATCGTCGCCTTGGTAGGCTCTTACCCCACCAACTAGCTAATCGGACGCAGGCTCATCCAGTAGCGCCAGGCCTTGCGGTCCCCAGCTTTCCCCCTCAGGGCTCATGCGGTATTAGCCCGAGTTTCCCCGGGTTATCCCCCACTACCAGGCAGATTCCTACGCGTTACTCACCCGTCCGCCACTCGCCAGCACCCCAAAGGGCCTGCTGCCGTTCGACTTGCATGTGTTAAGCATGCCGCCAGCGTTCAATCTGAGCCAGGATCAAACTCTTCAGTTCAAAGCCTATGCGACGATCACTCAAGCCCCCCTCTCGAGGAAACCCTCGCTCTCGCCCTAGCCTTCCAACCAAGACCAGATCCCGTACCCCACTTAAACGGGCACGGTCACTCGCCTCAATAATGCTAGAGACCAACTGCGCGTATCTCACACAACACACAACCAGCCAGCCCCCGCACTACCCAACGAGCGCCCACACAAAATCCCTACAGCTCACTTGTCAAAGAACTACCCCACTGGATGCCACCAGCGGACAAGGCCGCGCATTGTACGCCTTGTGCCAGCCTCGTCAAGGGCGCAATGCGGAACCGTCGCAGATGGATCTATTGCCGACGGGTATTGTCTCTTCAACTAACGGGTGGCGCGTACCCGCCGCCACCCAACCCTCTCCCGAAAACGCGCTCCCCTCTCCCGAAACGCGCTCCGCCGCCATCGAGTCAGCAGCCCCTGCTGGCTGTCGTGGGCGGAGTTATCGGTTAGAACGGAATGTCGTCGTCAAAACCTTCATCAGGGAGGCCACCGTTACTGGCACGCTCCACCGGCTTCTGCTCAGGTGGTCTCGATGCAGGGCCGGGAGAACGCTGAGCAGCCTCATCCGCGTCGAAACCGGCACTGCCTCCACTGCGGCTGTCGAGCATCTGCATGTCGTTAGCGACGATCTCGGTGGTGAATCGCTCTTGACCCTGCTGGTCTTGCCACTTGCGTGTCTGCAGCCGCCCTTCGATATAGACCTTTGAGCCTTTGCGCAAATATTCTCCAGCAATCTCGCCCAGGCGGCCGAACATGACTACTCGGTGCCACTCCGTGCGTTCCTGCTGCTCCCCGCTCTGCCGGTCGCGCCAGGTATCCGTGGTCGCCAAGCGCAGATTGGCGACCGCTCCGCCGCTGGGCGTGTATCTGACCTCGGGATCAGCGCCGAGATTGCCGATTAGAATGACTTTGTTGATGCCTCTTGAGGCCATCTCCACCCTCGCTCCGACCTTCCAGGTCGTGTTTGACAGCCTGGTCCACTCGCTTTCAGAGACCTCGGATCAGCTTTCTGGAGCCGCCAGATAGCACGGCTGCCAGGGAGGCTGCACACCACTGATGTCGACGAGCCTCCACTTGCTGAACGGCGAATGGAGCTAAAGCACGTAGTCTACCCGCCGGTAGTGGCCTGCTCCAGCCGGAATCGGTCGAGCGCCGCGTGGTCTAGTCTTTGAGAATCCACCTTTAGATAGGCAACCCTTTCCTCCGGGATCACTACCGCCTCAGCGACGCCTTCGACACTGGAGAGCCGCTGTGCCCACTCACGCAGCTCGTCGGGCTTCGCACCTCCCAGCGGCAAGACTAGGCTGCTCAGGTGCCGGGGCTTACGCATTCCGACCGCCACCAGGAACCAGATAGAGACCACTGCAGCCGCGAGCAGGAAACTCCCCTGAGTTCCCACCTTACCCATCAACCAACCCCCGCTGGCGCCACCTAGAAAAGCGCCAAGGAACTGAGAGGTCGAATAGAAGCCCATCGCCGTTCCCTTGGCCTCGGCCGGCGCCAGCTTGGCAATTAGCGAGGGCAACAGCCCCTCAAGCAGATTGAACGCAGCGAAGAAGAGCAACATGGCTAGCCCTAGGCTCCACGCGCTAGCCGGCAAAAGCGCGAGCAACAGCTCCGCCGCCACGAGGGCAGCAATGGCCATGAGCAGGATCTCCTTCATGAGCCGACGGCGTTCGGCAACCAGCACGAAGGGCACGATCGCGGGCAAGGAAAGCAGCATGGCGGGCGCATACACCCACCAGTGGCGCGCGGCCGGAATACCCGCCGCGTTGCTGAGCTCCAGTGGAACCGCGACGAAGGTGGACATGAGGCAGAAATGCAGCGCTCCGATCCCGAAGTTCAGCCGTAGCAGGTCTGCTTCCCGCAGGACCCTGCCGAATTGGGACAAGACCGGCTCGGTATCATGATGAACGCGACTCGCCACCGGTGTCGGTACGCACAGGTGTAGAATCGCCGCAGCAAGCACCGCCATGCCTGCCGTCAACCAGAATATTCCATGCAGACCAATAAGTTGGTTGAGGATCGGGCCGGCAATCAAGGCGATCGCGAACGCCACCGCAATGCTGATGCCGATGGACGCCATTACCTTGAGACGCTGATCCTCTCGGGTCAGGTCCGCGGCCAGAGCCATGACCGGCGCCGCGATCGCCCCCGCGCCCTGCAGCGCGCGGCCGAGAATGATTCCCCAGATGCCGTGGGCCATGGCGGCCACGATGCTGCCGGTGGCAAACAATCCCAGTCCAATGGTGATGATCGGCTTTCGCCCGAAGCGATCTGAGGCCACGCCGAATGGAATCTGCAATAGGGCCTGGCTCAAGCCATAGGCGCCCAGCGCAACGCCTACCAGGGCCGGTGTGGCTCCTGGCAGCTCGTCCACGTACAGCGAGAGCACTGGGAGCAACAGGAACAATCCGAGCATCCGCAGCACGAAGATGCTCGCTAGCCCGACAGCAGCGCGCCGTTCCGCCGGTAGCATGCTCAAGTGCTCGGAGGTCATCTGCAGGTGTATCTGGTTATTGAATTCGCCGAGAGGTTCACGCCAAACCAACCGCTCTGGTTCGGTCGACGAGAAATGGCTTGCCGCAATTGCGCGGCGGCTCATCCAGCGGTGACCAGCCGCTTTGGCCAGGGAGATGCTGATCAATCCGTGCGAGCCCCCCAGCGTCGACGCAGAGATTAACCAGCGTCTCCCTAACCGACGAAAGGGGCCGTATAGTAGCAGTTTGCCTGCCACCCAGTGAACGCGATGGACGCGATCCGAATTCGCGGCGCACGCACCCACAATCTCAAGAGCATCGATCTCGACATCCCGCGTCTTCGTCTGGTCGTGATTACGGGGCTTTCCGGTTCGGGTAAGTCCTCACTCGCCTTCGACACCATCTACGCCGAGGGACAGCGGCGCTACGTGGAATCGCTTTCGACGTACGCGCGGCAGTTCCTATCGATGATGGACAAGCCCGATGTCGACCATATTGAGGGTCTGTCTCCAGCGATTTCCATCGAGCAGAAATCCACTTCCCACAATCCGCGTTCCACGGTGGGAACCGTCACCGAAATTTACGACTACCTCCGCTTGTTGTTCGCGAGAGCAGGCACCGCTCGCTGCCCGGAGCACGGCCTGGAGCTGCACGCGCAGACCATCGATCAAATGGTCGACCAGGTTTTGACACTACCGGAGGGGTCGCGTCTGTTGATCCTGGCTCCGGTAGTGAGCGCGCGCAAAGGGGAGCACGCGAAGCTCTTGGAAGGGCTACGGGGGCAGGGCTTCGTGAGAGCTCGGGTAGATGGGGAAATGGTGGAGCTCGACGCGATGCCTGCGTTGGATCCAAGGCGGATCCATAGCATCGATGTTGTGGTCGATCGGGTGCGGGTGCGTCCGGACCTGCGGCTGCGGTTGGCCGAGTCCTTCGAGACTGCTGTTGCGCTGGCTGGAGGTGTGTGCCGGGTGGGTTGGATGGACCATCCGGAGCGGGACGACCTGGTTTTCTCGTCGCGGCTAGCATGCCCGGAGTGTGGTCGTAGCCTGCCGGAGCTGGAGCCCCGGCTGTTCTCGTTCAACAACCCTGCGGGGGCGTGTCCGGACTGCGACGGTCTCGGCACAAGTGAAGTCTTCGACCCGGAACTGGTGGTTACTCAGCCTCTGCTGAGTCTCGCTGGTGGCGCCATACGCGGCTGGGATCGCCGCAACTGCCACTATTTTCAAGTCGTCAGTGCACTGGCTCAGCACTACGGCTTCGACATCGAGACGCCTTTTGCCGGGTTGGCTCCCGCAATCCAGCGCGTGGTGCTATTCGGCAGCGGCGAGGAAGCTATCGAGTTCAGCTACTTGACTGCTCAAGGTAAACGCTGCAAGCGGCTTCACCCCTTCGAAGGCATTGTTCCGAACATGGAACGCCGATTTCGCGAGACCGAGTCAGGAATCGTGCGGGAGGAGCTGTCCAGGTTTCGCGCCCTGCGAGCGTGTACGGTGTGCCAAGGGACCCGGCTGAACGAAGCGGCGCGGCATGTCTTCATCGCCAATATACCGTTGGCAGAGTTGGTGTCTTGGCCAATCGGCACGACGGCGAGCTTCTTCGAGACTCTGCAGCTTCCAGGAACGCGCGGGGAGATCGCCGAAAAGATAGTCAAGGAGATCAGCGACCGACTCGGGTTCCTGGTCAACGTCGGGCTCGAGTACCTGACCCTGGACCGGAGTGCGGATTCGCTATCGGGCGGTGAGGCGCAGAGGATACGTCTGGCGAGCCAGATCGGGGCTGGTCTCGTCGGCGTCATGTACGTGCTGGACGAGCCCTCCATCGGACTCCATCAGCGCGACAATGAACGCCTCCTGGCGACGCTGCGTCATCTGCGAGATTTGGGAAACTCGGTCCTCGTGGTGGAGCATGATGAGGATGCGATCCGTGCCGCCGATCATGTGGTGGACATGGGACCGGGCGCCGGCATTCACGGCGGACGCGTGGTGGCCGAGGGTACGCCGCTCGAGATTGAGCGCAATCAGGCATCGCTCACAGGACAATATCTGAATGGCCAACGTCGCATTCCTCCTCCACTGCAACGGCGCCAGAGTGCAGCCGACGCGCATTTGACGATACTAGGCGCCAGCGGCAACAACTTGCGCGAGATCAACGTCGAGATTCCAGTCGGACTTCTGACCTGCGTCACCGGCGTCTCGGGCTCTGGCAAGTCGACCTTGATCAACGACACCCTCTACCGGCTAGCGGCACGTGAGCTCAACGGCGCAGCCCTGCAACCAGCACCTTGTGCCGGTGTCCTTGGATTGGAGCAACTGGACAAGGTGGTAAACGTGGATCAGAGCCCGATCGGCCGCACTCCCCGGTCGAATCCCGCCACCTACACCGGGCTATTCACACCGATTCGCGAGCTCTTCGCGGGCACCCAGGAGGCGCGCTCCCGTGGTTATCATCCCGGTCGCTTCAGCTTCAATGTGAAAGGTGGCCGCTGCGAAGCTTGTCAGGGAGATGGCGTCCTGCGCGTCGAAATGCACTTTCTGCCAGACGTATACGTGGCCTGCGACGTCTGCGGTGGCAAGCGCTACAACCGCGACACGCTGGACATCATCTACAAGGGCAAGAATATCGCCGAGGTACTCGACCTGACGGTGGAAGACGCGTCGTCGTTTTTCTCGGCGGTCCCGGTGATCGCCCGCAAGCTCGACACCCTCATGGATGTTGGCCTCGGCTACGTGCACCTAGGGCAGAGCGCAACCACCCTGTCGGGCGGAGAGGCGCAACGCGTCAAGCTTGCGCGTGAACTGGCGCGACGGGACACCGGCCAGACCCTTTACATCCTCGACGAGCCCACCACCGGGCTGCACTTCCACGACATCGAGCAACTGCTCCGAGTGCTGCAACGGCTGGTCGACCATGGCAACACAGTGGTGGTCATCGAGCACAATCTAGATGTCATCAAGACGGCCGACTGGATCATCGACCTGGGACCGGAGGGAGGTTCCGGCGGGGGCCGGCTGGTTGCGGTCGGGACTCCGGAGCAGGTTGTGGCATACGCCAAATCCTATACTGGACAGTACCTGGCGCCGGTGCTTGAGCGGGATCGCCAACAGGGCCCCGGCGTGGCCAGACGAGCCTGAGCACCGATGGGCTCGGGATTGATCAACGATGCAGGACGTTTACTGAATCACCAGGCTGCAATGACAGCCGTTGCGCCGCACTGCCCTGGTTTACCGAAATCTCGGCCAGGCCGAGAGAGTTGGAGTACCAAAATGGCTCCCCGGACTTCGCGTCGGCGAAAGTGACAAGCCTCGGTAACGCGACGCCGCCGACGACTAGCTGCGCCCCCGCTTCGAGTTGGTTGCTCTTGATTGCCGTCATGGCATTGCCGTAGTGGTCCACGTAGATTACGGCTTCCCAACAGTCCGGCCAGCTCCGCCCTCGCCACGACACGGGTCGTAGCCGAGTTGCGACGGTGCTCTCGGTTTCGCTGGCCAAGCCAGCGGCTATGGGCGCAAATAGGTCTCGGCCGTGGAACGATTGGGACAGCGTCGTCGGTCGCCAGGAGATCTCCCAGCTGCGCAGCGTTTGCGCGCAGGTAGCCACCCGTTCCAGCACGCCGTTGTCCGGGCCGACGAACCAGATTCCGTCCGCCTGGATCACCACCGGCAATCGTTCTGTGCCCACGCCGGGATCGATCACCGCCAGCACGATGTCCCCCTTTGACATCCAAGGCGTCAGCGCCTCGAGCAGATAGGCGCCAGCCCGGGGATTGAATGCGGGTACATCCGACATGAGGTCGATCACGGGGAGTCTACTCGCGGCGCGCGACAAGACATTCCGAACCAGTCCCAAATAGGGACCCTGGTGCCCGAAGTCGGTATAGGTGAGGATCATGCTGCAACGTAGACAGGCCGGGACGAGCCGGGCCTGTGCAGAATCAGACGCCCATTCGGGGAGTACCTACTCCTCGTCGGCGGCGACAGCTTCGGTCTGCGGTCGGTCGACCAGCTCCATCAAAGCCATGGGGGCGGCGTCGCCCTGGCGGAAGCCGCATTTCAGAATGCGCGTGTAGCCGCCGGGACGATCCCGATAACGTGGCCCAATTTCCGTGAAGAGCTTGGTCACCACCCCGCGCTGGCGCAATCTCGAGAACGCCAACCGGCGATTGGCGACGCTGTCGCTCTTGGCGAGGGTGATCAGTGGCTCGACCACGCGCCGCAATTCCTTGGCTTTCGGCACCGTCGTCCGAATCGCCTCGTGACTCAACAAGGAAGCGGCCATATTGCGGAACATCGCCTGCCGATGGCTGCTGTTGCGGTTAAGTTTCCGCCCGGTCTTGAGATGGCGCATGACGCGTGGACTCCGAATCTAGCCTGTTCGCTGTAATGCTTGGTGCCGCTCAGATGGAGCGCCGCATGCCACTCTCGCCGTACAGCCCCGGAGGCGGCCAATTTTCCAGACGCATGCCCAAAGACAAACCATGTTGGGCAAGCACATCCTTGATCTCAGTTAACGACTTCTTACCCAGGTTGGGCGTCTTCAGCAGCTCGACTTCGGTGCGCTGAATGAGGTCGCCGATATAGTAGATGCTCTCCGCCTTGAGACAGTTTGCAGATCGCACCGTCAGCTCGAGATCGTCGACGGGACGCAACAGTATGGGGTCGATCTCGACGCTGCCCTCTTCCTTGCGGGAAACTTCTCGAGACTCCAGATCCACGAAGATGGATAGCTGATCCAGCAGAATGCCGGCGGCGGCACGAATGGCCTGCTCGGCCCCGATGGTACCGTTGGTCTCGATGTCTATCACCAGCTTGTCCAGGTCCGTCCGCTGCTCCACGCGGGCCGCATCCACTCGGTATGCGACACGGCGAACCGGACTGAATGAAGCATCGAGTTGCAGCCGGCCGATTGGACGGGTCTCATCTTCGGCGCCAAAGCGGGTGGTAACAGGCTGATAGCCACGCCCCCTGGCCACCTTGAGTCGCATGGCAATCTCGCCGGCCTGAGTAAGGTTGCAGATTACCAGCTCCGGGTTGACGATCTCGATGGAGTGATCGTGCTCGAGGTCGCCGGCCGTCACCGGACCAGGACCCTTCTTTCGCAGCGTCAGATATGAGAGCTCGGTGCCCTCCATCCGCAGTGCCAGACTCTTGAGGTTGAGCAGGACATCGATGACGTCCTCCTGCACACCCTCGATGGTAGTGTACTCGTGCAGTACACCCTCCACCTCGGCCTCGACCACGGCCGCCCCGGAAATCGACGACAGCAGGATCCGCCGCAGCGCATTGCCTAGTGTATGGCCGAAGCCACGCTCGAGCGGCTCCAGGGTTACTCTCGCCTGCCGATCGTTGTGCACGTCGACATCGACAATGCGCGGTTTCAGCAGGTCACCAACAGAACTCGACATGTATCAACTTCCCCCGGGGGAGTTTCTTCAGGGACTACTTGGAGTAGAGCTCCACCACCAGCGACTCGTTTATGTCTGGTGGCAAATCGGCCCGATCGGGAGCGCGCTTGAACACGCCCTCCATCTTGTCCGCGTCTACTTCTACCCAGTCCACGAAACCAAGGTTTGCGACGATCGCGAGGGCATCCTGAACGCGCGTCTGCTTGCGGGCAGCCTCGCGAATCGAGATCACGTCGGTCGGGCGCACCTGGTAGGACGGCACGTTGATTACCTTGCCGTTCACCTTGACACCCTTGTGACTCACCAACTGCCGGGTCTCGGCACGAGTGATGCCGAACCCCATGCGGTAAGCGACGTTGTCCAGCCGGCACTCCAGCAGCCGCAGCAGGTTCTCGCCGGTGGAGCCCTTACGCCGGGCCGCCTCGGTGAAATAACCGCGGAACTGGCGCTCAAGGATGCCGTACATTCGCCGCAACTTCTGCTTCTCTCGCAGCTGCAGGCCGTAGTCGGAGATCCGCGGTCGGCGCGCGCTGGGCTTTTGACCCGGCAGCTTCTCCATGTTGCACTTGGAGTCTAGGGGACGAGACGGGCTCTTCAGGAAGAGGTCGGTCCCCTCCCGCCGGCTCAACTTGCATTTCGGTCCGATATACCTTGCCACGCTATGATCCCCGAAATCAGACGCGACGCTTCTTCGGCGGCCGACAACCGTTGTGCGGAATCGGAGTCACGTCAGTGATGCTGTTGATGCGAAATCCCGTGGCATTGAGGGAGCGAACTGCTGACTCTCGGCCGGGCCCGGGGCCACGGACATTGACGTCCAGGCTCTTCATGCCGAATTCCTTGACCTTCTCGCCCACTCGCTCGGCCGCTACCTGAGCCGCGAAAGGCGTGCTTTTGCGAGAGCCTCGAAAGCCGGAACCGCCCGACGTTGCCCAAGCCAGGGTGTTACCTTGCCGGTCGGTGATCGTGATGATGGTGTTGTTGAAGGAGGCGTGAATGTGCGCGACGCCGTCAACAACCGTCTTCTTGACCTTTTTGCGTGCCCGGGGGCTGCTCTTTGCCATCTAGATGCTACCTGTAAAACGCCTCTTGCGCCGCGTCTAACGCGGCGTACACAGACTCCGCAATGCTGCCGCTAGCGCTTGATGGGACGCCTCGGCCCCTTGCGGGTGCGGGCATTGGTTCGGGTCCGCTGCCCACGCAGCGGGAGGCCTCGGCGGTGACGGATGCCGCGATAGCTGCCAAGATCCATCAGTCGTTTGATGTTCATCGACACTTCTCGGCGCAGGTCGCCCTCCACGGGGAAACGCTGTACCTCGACCCGCAGCGATTCAAGCTGCGCTTCGGCAAGGTCGCGAACCTTGGTGCTCGGATCCACCCCAGCACGGTCGCATATGAGCGCCGCCCGGGTGCGGCCGATGCCAAAGATGGACTGCAGCGCGATCACCGCGTGCTTCTGAACCGGAATGTTTACCCCAGCGATGCGGGCCATCCGTACTAACTCCTGAAATCGCGAATTCGGGCCGCGAAAAAGGTGCGTACGTTATCGCAACCGACGCGGCCGAGCAATGCCTAGCCCTGGCGTTGTTTATGGCGCTGCTCGGTACAAATAACCCGCACCGTGCCGTTGCGGCGAATAATCTTGCAGTTGCGGCAGATCTTCTTGACCGATGCGCGAACCTTCATAACTTTCTCCCAGAAAGCGCCCGCGCCGCTTAGCGTAGGGCGCCGGCGCGGCCGTGCGCCTTGAAATTAGCCTTCTTCATCAAGCTGTCGTACTGGTGGGACATGAGGTGCGCCTGCACCTGAGCCATGAAGTCCATCACGACGACGACGATAATGAGCAGCGAGGTGCCGCCAAAGTAGAACGGCACATTGAAGTTGAGGATCAGGAACTCCGGCAAAAGGCAGACGCTGGTCACGTAAATGGCGCCGACTAACGTCAGCCGGGTCAAGACCTTGTCTATGTAGTTGGCCGTCTGCTGTCCAGGCCTGATGCCAGGTATGAAGGCTCCGGACTTCTTGAGCTGGTCTGCCGTGTCCCTGGAGTTGAACACCAGCGCCGTGTAGAAGAAGCAGAAAAACACGATCAACAGCGCATACATCGCGACGTAGATCGGCTGCCCCGGAGACAGCATGGTGGAGAAATCCTGTAACCAACGCATGCCTTCGGCATTGCCGAACCAGCTTCCCAGCGTTGCCGGGAACAGTATCAGGCTCGATGCGAAGATCGGCGGGATCACACCGGACATGTTCAGCTTCAACGGCAGGTGACTACTTTGCGACGCATAGACTCGGTTGCCGCGCTGACGGCGAGCATAGTTCACTTGGATTCGTCGCTGCCCCCGCTCCACGAATACCACGAAGCCGGTCACTGCCACTGCAACCACCAGCATGAAGAGCACGAAAGCCACGTGCAGCTCGCCGGTACGGGCCAGCTCCAGGGTTCCACCCAGGGCGCCGGGCAGGCCAGCGACGATACCCGCGAAGATGATCATGGAGATGCCGTTACCGATGCCACGCTCCGTTATCTGCTCCCCGAGCCACATCAGGAACATGGTGCCGGTGACCAGGGTCACCACCGCCGTGAACACGAACCCCATCCCCGGCGCAGACACCACCGGCCCCACCGGCGAGGTTTGGGTCTGTAGGGCGACGCTGACGCCAACGGACTGGAAGGTCGCCAAACCAACCGTCAGATACCGCGTGTATTGGGTGATTCGTCGGCGTCCGGATGCGCCCTCTTTCTTCAGTTGCTCGAGCTTGGGCACCACCACCGACATCAGCTGCATGATGATCGATGCCGAGATGTAGGGCATGATCCCGAGCGCGAAGATGCTAAGCCGGCTCAGGGCACCCCCCGAGAACATGTTGAACATGTCCAGGATGGTGCCGCGCTGCTGGTCGAACAGCGCCGCCATGGCGTGGGGATCGATTCCCGGCACCGGGATGAACGAACCCACACGAAACACCACCAACGCACCCACCAGAAAGAAGATACGCTGGCGAAGTTCGGTGAGCCCTCCCAGCTTGGGTAGCGCTGCCATCTGTCCTACCTACTCCGCAACTGCGATTGAGTCCATCAAGTTTCGATGGAACCGCCGGCTCCTTCGATCGCCGCACGGGCGCCCCGAGTGACCCGCAGTCCGCGCACCGCCACCGCCTTCTCCAGGGAACCCGACGCAAATATCTTGGCGCGCTTGATATTACGATTGATGATCCCGGCTGCCTGCAATGCAGCGAGATCGATGACTTCGGCATCCACCCGCGCCAACTCCGAAAGCCGGACCTGTGCCGTCACCCTAGCCAGCCGGGAGCTGAAGCCCACCTTGGGCAATCGGCGCTGCAGCGGCATCTGGCCGCCTTCGAAGCCGACCTTGTGATAGCCCCCAGCCCGTGCTTTCTGGCCCTTGTGGCCACGGCCGCTGGTCTTGCCCAGGCCGGATCCAACACCCCGACCCACCCGTTTCGGGCCCGGGCGACTATCTGGGGCCGGCCGCAAACTGTTCAGACGCATGTGTCAGGCCTCCTCCACGCGAAGCATGTAGCGCACGCGCTCGATCATGCCGCGATTCTCGGGCGTATCTGCCACCGTCACCGTATGGTGACGTCGGCGCAGCCCCAAGCCACGAACGCAGGCTTGGTGAGCCGCCAGCCGACCGTGGACGCTCTTCAGCAGCGTGACCTTGATGTGCTTGTCCGCCATTGTCTACCCCAAGATTTCCTCGACCCGCTTACCGCGCTTGGCGGCAACGTCCTCGGGCGAGGGCATCGAAGTGAGGCCTTGCACCGTGGCTCGTACGACGTTTATCGGATTGCGCGACCCGATGCACTTCGCCAGCACATCTTTCACACCGAGCACCTCGAACACCGCCCGCATGGCACCGCCAGCGATGATTCCCGTGCCCTCCGATGCCGGCTTCATGAATACTCGTGCGGCCCCGTGCTGCCCGATCATCGGGCATTGCAGAGTCCCGCCACTCAGATGCACCGAGCGCATATTGTGCCTCGCCTTCTCCATGGCTTTTTGAATCGCAGCAGGCACTTCACGGGCCTTACCGTATCCGAATCCGATACGGCCGTTGCCGTCGCCCACAACAGTCAATGCCGTAAAGCCGAACTGACGACCACCTTTCACCACCTTGGCGACGCGGTTCACGGTTACCAGCTTTTCGAGCATCCCGTCAGGGCTCTTCGCCTCCAGATTGGCCATTGCCTATATCCCGTCAGAATTCCAGACCACTTTCCCGAGCCGCCTCTGCCAGTGCTTTGACGCGACCATGAAATTTGAAACCAGAGCGATCGAAGGCGACCGTGGTGACACCAGCCGCCTTAGCCCGCTCGGCAATCATGCGCCCGACCGCCTTGGCGGCATCGATGTTACCAGTACCAGCCAACGCCTCGGCCACGTCCGCTTGCAGGGTCGACGCCGCTGCCACCACCTCGCCACCGCCGGGAGCAATCACCTGGGCGTAGGTATGGCGCGGAGTGCGATGCACACACAGTCGGTACACTCCAAGCTCGCGAATCTTCATTCGGGCACGCCGAGCGCGTCGCATGCGGGCTGTCTTCTTTTCCATCTCGATGCTCCCCGCTACTTCTTCTTCGCTTCTTTGAGCGACAGCCGCTCGTTCGAGTATCGGATGCCCTTACCCTTGTAGGGCTCGGGTCGCCGGAAGCTGCGAATGTCAGCCGCCGCCTGACCCACGCGCTGGCAGTCGGTGCCGCGGACCACGATCTCGGTTTGCGTGGGCGTCTCGATGGTAATCCCGTCTGGCACCTGGTACGCCACTGGATGCGACAGCCCAAGGGTCAGGTTGAGCTGCCGGCCCTGGGCCTGGGCCCTGTAACCGACACCCACCAGCGTCAACCTGCGCTCGAACCCTTCGCTCACGCCAGTGACCAGATTCTTGGCCAGCGCACGCATGGTCCCGGCGATCGCGCGATGCTTCGACGCCTCGCTCTGGGGTTCGACTCGAAGCTCCCCTTCTATCTGCGTGATCGTGACAGAAGAATGGATCTCCATCTCTCCACTACCCTTGCCGCCCTTGGCGCGCAAGGTATTGCCTTCGATGTTCACCTCGACCCCCTTTGGAAGGGAGATCGGCATTTTGGCTACTCGCGACATCAAGGCATCCTCAGGCCACGTAGCACAGCACCTCACCGCCTTGACCGGCGGCACGCGCTGCTTTGTCACTCATCACACCATGGGAGGTCGAAACGATGGCCACCCCGAGCCCACCTTGCACGTCCGGGATATCAGCTTTGCCACGATATACTCGCAGCCCCGGACGGCTTATTCGACCAATGCGGGATATCACCGGGCGTCCCTCGAAGTACCGCAATCTTACCGCGAGCGACTTCTTCTCACCCTCGGAGCTAACTTCGTAGCCGTCGATGTAGCCCTCTTGCTGCAGCACCGAGGCGATCGCTTCTTTGAGCTTGGATGAGGGCATGGTGACCTGGGTCTTGCGTGCCGATTGACCGTTTCGGATACGGGTCAACATGTCGGCGATAGGATCAGTGAGGCTCATCTCGTATTTGCTCCGCTGGTCAGTCCCGCCGGCCCGAAAGCGGAAGCGGCGTCGATACCATCGATGTTAGGAACGCGTTCTACCAGCTCGACTTCCGCAGGCCGGGGACATCGCCACGCATGGTCGCCTCGCGCAGCTTGTTGCGGGCCAAACCAAACTTGCGATAGAAGCCATGGGGCCTGCCCGTAAAGCGGCAACGATTGCGCAGCCGAACCGGACTAGAGTCGCGCGGTAGCTTCTGCAGCGCCTGTTGCGCTTCCCAGCGCTCCTCTTGCGGAGCATCCTGATTGGCGATGATCGCCTTCAACTCGCGCCGCCTAGCCGCGTACTTGTCGACCAGCTTGGTGCGACGAAGTTCTTTCTGAATCATCGATGTCTTGGCCATGAATCGCTCCGCGCCTACCGTCGGAATGGAAAGTCGAATGCTGCCAACAGCTCCCGACCTTCTTCATCGGTGCGCGCCGTCGTCGTAATGGTTATGTCGAGTCCGCGGATCGTATCGATCTTGTCGTAATCGATCTCGGGGAAAATGATCTGCTCGCGAACGCCCATGCTGTAGTTGCCGCGACCGTCGAACGACCTGATGCTGAGGCCGCGAAAATCCCGCACTCTCGGTATAGCCACGTTAACCAGCCGGTCCAGGAACTCGTACATGCGATCACGCCGCAGCGTAACCTTACATCCAATTGGCCAGCCATCACGAATCTTGAAGCCGGCGATCGACTTGCGCGCCAGCGTCACAATCGGCTTTTGCCCGGAGATGCGCGCCAAGTCATCCTGAGCGTGCTCAAGGATCTTCTTGTTGCCGACCGCTTCTCCGACTCCCATATTGAGGGTGATCTTGGAAAGCCGAGGCACTTGCATCACGTTGTCGTAACCAAACCGCTCCATCAACTGGCCAGCCACGTTTTCGCGATAGTACTGCTGTAATCTCGGTATCGACATGGCCAGTTCCTCAGACGTCCACGACTTCCTGGTTGGACTTGAAGAAGCGCACCTTGCGCCCATCCTCCAAAGTCCGGAAGCCGACTCGATCAGGCTTGCTGGTGGACGGGTTGTAGAGCATCAGGTTGGAGACGTGGATGGAAGCCTCGATCTCCAAAATCCCGCCCGAAACACCGCGCATCGGGTTAGGCTTCTGGTGCTTCTTCACCATGTTGATGCCCTCGACCACGACCCTTTCGCTGTCGACGATTCGCAGCACACTACCCCGCCGGCCCTTGTCGCGACCCGCAATGACAACAACCTCGTCACCCTTTCTGATCCTGCGCATTGTGGGCACCTACCTCAAAGCACTTCGGGCGCGAGCGACACGATCTTCATGAAGCGCTCGCTCCTCAGTTCGCGCGTGACCGGTCCGAAGATGCGTGTGCCGATGGGCTGCAGCTGGTTGTTCAGCAGCACCGCTGCGTTGCCATCGAAGCGAATGACCGACCCGTCGGGTCGGCGCACCCCTTTGCGCGTCCGCACAACGACGGCGTTGTAGACCTCGCCTTTCTTGACTTTGCCGCGGGGAATCGCCTCCTTGACGCTCACCTTTATGACGTCACCCACCCGCGCATAGCGGCGGTGCGAGCCTCCGAGCACTTTGATACACATGAGTCGACGCGCGCCGCTGTTATCGGCGGCATCGAGCAACGTCTGCATCTGGATCATGGCCTACTCCATCGCTGCCCGGCGCGACCTCTCAATCGCCCGCTCGTTGGTCTACGCTCACCAGCATCCAGGACTTGGTTTTCGAGATCGGGCGGCACTCCCTGATCGTGACCAGGTCCCCGGCGCGACACTCGTTGGCCTCGTCGTGAACGTGGAATTTGCTGGTGCGTCGAATGTACTTGCCATATAACGGATGGCGCACCAAGCGCTCGACGACGACCGTCGCCGACTTGTTCATCTTGTCGCTAACCACACGGCCAGTCAGTGTCCGTGCTTTGCTGGTCGAAGTTTCATCACCCATGGCCGTCATCCCGCCCGCTTCTCGTGCAGCACTGACTTGACTCGCGCCACGTCTCGGCGCACCCGCTGAAACAAATGAGGCTTCGGCGTCTGACCCGTCGCCCGCTGCATGCGCAGATTGAAAGCCTCCCGCAGCAACTCGTTGAGCTCCTGCTCCAGCTCCTGCACGGTTTTTCCTCTGAGCTCGCTCGCATTCATCACATGATCGTCCGGCTGACAAACACCGTTCTGACCGGCAGCTTGGCGGCTGCGCGGCGGAACGCCTCGCGGGCAACGTCCTCCTGGATGCCCTCGATCTCGTAGAGCACTCGGCCGGGAACCACCTTCGCCACCCAGTACTCCACGCTGCCCTTGCCCTTGCCCATCCGCACTTCGAGGGGCTTCTTGGTCACGGGCACGTCTGGAAAGATGCGAATCCAGATTTTACCGCCACGCTTGACGTAGCGATTGATTGCGCGCCGCGCCGCTTCGATCTGACGCGC
The DNA here is from genome assembly GCA_964563515.1 of uncultured Candidatus Competibacteraceae bacterium. Classification (GTDB taxonomy): domain Bacteria; phylum Pseudomonadota; class Gammaproteobacteria; order Competibacterales; family JAHEDQ01; genus CAZLYT01. Next base: position 16,303 of record CAZLYT010000222.1, read on the forward strand.
CGTCAAGCGCCCCCGATCAAGGGTCTTGAGGCCGAATTCACCGAAGCTCACTTTGTCGCCAGTGGTCGCAACACCCCGATTCCGACCTTTTCGCTGCTTGCGGAACTTGGTCCTCTTCGGCTGCAACATTTTTCAACTCTCCTGACCGAAACGAGAGATGCGGCGTCTTGGGCACGCCGCATCCCCCAGCGGTATGCAAACCTGCGAACGCGCTCAATCAACTTGCTGGCGTGCGCTCCGCGGAGGTGGTGGCTGGAGTCGTCGCTGCCCCGCGACCGCTAAAAATCTCGCCTTTGAAGACCCACACTTTCACGCCGATGACGCCATAGGTGGTCTTTGCTTCCGCGAAACCGTAGTCGATGTTGGCCCGCAGAGTGTGCAATGGCACACGGCCCTCGCGATACCACTCACTCCGCGCGATCTCAGCCCCGTTCAATCTGCCGGCGACGTTGATACGAATGCCTTCGGCGCCAAGGCGCATGGCGTTTTGCACCGCCCGCTTCATCGCGCGTCGAAACATGATTCGACGTTCGAGCTGCTGGGCGACGTTCTCTGCCACCAGCTGGGCGTCGAGCTCCGGCTTGCGGATCTCTTCGATGTTGATCCGGACCGGAGAGTTCATCATGCTCGAGACTTGCTGTCGAAGGCGCTCGATGTCCTCGCCCTTCTTGCCGATCACCACCCCGGGACGGGCGGTATGAACAGTGATCTGTGCCGTGCGCGAGGCGCGCGCAATTTCGATCCGGCTGACCGAGGCGTGCGCCAACTTGCGCTTGATGAAGTCCCTGATCCGCAAGTCAGTCTCCAAGTAATCGGCATAGTTGCGGGGGTCTGCGTACCAGCGCGAGGTCCAGTCGCTAGCAATTCCCAATCGAAAACCGATTGGATTGACTTTCTGCCCCATCAAGCTCTCTCCCGCTTCTCGCCGACTTGCACGACGATGTGGCTGGTACGTTTGTTGATCCGCGCGGCCCGTCCCTTGGCACGAGCTCGCACGCGCTTCATGGTCGGCCCCTCATTCACCTGGATGGTGGACACCCGAAGCTCGTCCACGTCGGCGCCTTCGTTGTGCTCGGCGTTCGCGATTGCGGACTCCAGCACGTCCTTAATCAGCCCGGCCGCCTTCTGGTTGCTGAAGGTGAGCACTTCCAGCGCTCGCGCCACCGGCAAGCCTCTCACCTGGTCTGCAACCAAGCGGGCCTTTTGGGCGGAAATGCGCGCGAAGCGCAGTCTTGCGGACACCAACATGTCGACGATCCTCAGCGCTTGGCTTTCCTATCCGCCGCGTGTCCGCGAAAGGATCGGGTGCCCACGAACTCGCCGAGCTTGTGTCCGACCATGTTCTCGGATACGAGCACCGGAATATGCTGGCGGCCATTGTGCACGGCGATGGTCATCCCAACCATTTGCGGCAGTATCATTGAACGCCGCGACCAGGTCTTGATGGGCTTTCGACTATTGGACGCCATCGCCTGCTCCACCTTGTTCATGAGATGGAGATCGACGAAGGGGCCTTTCTTGATGGACCGTGGCACCGGGCTTCCCCTGTACAGTTACTTGGTTCGGCGGCGCAGGATGAACTTGTCAGTGCGCTTGTTCTGCCGAGTCTTGTGGCCTTTGGTCGGGACACCCCACGGAGTGACCGGATGGCGACCGCCGGAGGTCCTGCCCTCGCCGCCACCGTGGGGGTGATCCACCGGGTTCATTGCGACACCCCGAACCGTGGGACGAACGCCGCGCCAGCGCTTCGCGCCAGCCTTTCCCAGCGAGCGTAGGTTGTGCTCGATGTTACCGACTTCGCCGACGCACGCCCGACAGTTGGCGTGCACCTTGCGCGTTTCGCCGGAACGCAGCCTCAAGGTGGCATAACTGCCTTCGCGAGCCACCAGCTGCGCCGAGGCCCCCGCGCTGCGGGCCAGCTGGGCACCTTTGCCTTGCTTCAGCTCTACGCAGTGCACCGTGGTGCCTACTGGTATGCTGCGAATCGGAAGGCAGTTGCCAGCCCGGATCGGAGCATCCTCCCCGGAACGGACTTCGGCTCCAGCCTGTAGCCCGCGGGGCGCGATAATATAGCGACGTTCACCGTCAGCGTAAAGCACGAGCGCCAAATGGGCGCTGCGGTTTGGGTCATACTCCAAACGCTCGACGCGCCCACCGACGCCGTCCTTATCGCGGCGGAAATCCACCATCCGATAGCGCTGCTTGTGACCACCGCCACGATGGCGTGAGGTAATGCGGCCAAGATTGTTGCGTCCGCCGCTCTTGGATTTTTTTGTGACCAGCGGCCCGAATGGCTCACCCTTGTGTAGCTCCGGCGTGCTCACTCGAACCACGAAGCGCCGGCCGGGCGAGGTGGGCTTGGTCTTGTAGACAGGCATGTCGACCTCTATCTAGGTTGCGATGCCGCGGCTGCTCAATCGGCTCCGCCGGCAAAATCGATTTCGTGCCCGGGCATCAAGGTGACATACGCCTTGCGCAGATCGGAACGACGTCCGGGGTTTCGCCCCAACCGCTTGCGTTTGCCCTTGATGTTGACCATGTTCACGGCTTTTACCTTGACCTCGAACAAGGTCTCCACCGCTCGTTTCACCTCGGGCTTGGTGGCATCGTGCAATACTTTGAATACGACCTGGTTGTTGAGGTCGCCGATGACCGTTGCTTTCTCAGAGATGTGCGGCGCGACCAGCACCCTGAGGATGCGCTCCTGATTCATGCCAACATCTCCTCGATGCGCCGCACAGCTGCTGTTGAGGCCACCACGAGCTCGGCACCGACCAGGCTCACCGGATCCACTGCAGCCGCAGTAGTTACGTGGACCCCCGGCAGGTTGCGGGCGGCCAGCTCCAGGTTGGTGTCTTGTTGCTCGGTTACCAGCAACGCGCCGCCGACTCCCATTTCCCGCAATCGACCGACCAATGTCTTGGTCTTGGGCTCCTGGAGGCTGAGGTCATCGACCACCACAAGGCGCTCTTGGCGTACCAGCTCGGAAAGGATCGAGCGCAGCGCACTACGATACATCTTGCGATTCACCTTTTGCTCGAAGCTGCGGGGCTTGGCGGCGAAGATCACGCCGCCACCGCGCCAAAGCGGGCTGCGGGACGTGCCCGCACGCGCGCGCCCGGTACCCTTTTGGCGCCAGGGCTTGGCGCCGCCACCGCGCACTTCGGAGCGGGTCTTCTGGGCCTTGGTACCAGCGCGGCCAGCCGCCAGAAAGGCCACCACCACCTGGTGCACCAGTGCCTCTTTGAAGGCGCTACCGAAAGTGGCATCGGACACGTCCAAGGTGGAGCTGACGCCGCCGGCCTGTCGTACTTGAATCTCCATGGCGTTGGTCCCTTGGCTGTTCAGGCCCGCGCCTTACGGGCGGGTCGCACGATGACATTCCCCCCCCTGGGGCCAGGAACTGCGCCCCTGACCAGCAGCAGGTTGCGCTCGCTGTCGATGCGCACCACACGCAAGTTCTGCGTGGTGCACCGGGAGTTACCCAGGTGGCCGGACATCTTCTTGCCTTTGAACACGCGGCCTGGCGTCTGGTTTTGGCCGATCGAGCCGGGGACTCGGTGCGACAGCGAATTGCCGTGGCTGTTGCGTTGGCCCCGAAAGTTGTGTCGCTTGATGGTGCCCGCGAAGCCCTTGCCGATGGTGGTCCCGGTCACGTCCACTTTCTCGACGCCGTCCAGGGATGTCACCGTGATCTCGCTGCCGGGTCCGAAATCCCCCACTTCGCCGTCCTGCAGGCGGATCTCCCACAGGCCTCGCCCCGGTGACACATTCGCCTTCGCCAGGTGACCGCTTTCGGGCTTGCTGACGCGGCTCGGAAGCTGGGAGCCCACCGTCACCTGCAGCGCGTGGTAGCCATCGCGCTCGGGCGTGCGGACCTGGGTGACTCGATTGGGTTCGACATGGATCACCGTTACCGGCAACGAGTTGCCGTCCTCGGTGAAAACACGCGTCATGCCGACCTTGCGGCCGATTACTGCAATTGCCATTTGCGATCCTCGTAAGTGGCGCCGCCCGAGAGGAGGGGAGGCAATTCACACCCTCGTCGGTGCGCTCTACTCGCGCCCCGGGGAGAAGCTGGTCAATCCCTGCGGCCGCGACGGCGTCTGTTGCGCCCCTTGGGTAAGGCGCGAGGAGCGCGGTTGGCCCCACGGGAATAGACAACTCGCCAATAAGCGACGAGCAACGCAGCCCGAGGGGCGCAAAAGCCCGTCCCCTCCGGGGTTTCGCACGGATTGATCAGCGTCTTTCCAAACGCTTCCCTAATTGAGCTTGATCTGTACGTCCACACCGGCGGCAAGGTCCAGCCGCATCAATGCGTCCACTGTTTTCTCGGTCGGGTCCACTATGTCCATGAGCCGCTTGTGGGTGCGGATCTCGTATTGATCACGCGCATCCTTGTTGACATGCGGCGACACCAGAACCGTGAACCGCTCGCGCTTGGTCGGTAGCGGAATGGGACCCCTGACCTGCGCGCCGGTGCGCTTGGCGGTATCCACGATCTCCCGTGCCGACTGGTCAATGAGGCGGTAATCGAAGGCTTTGAGCCGGATGCGAATTCGCTGACTGGCCATGTGTTGCTTACTCGATGATCTTGGCGACTACGCCGGCACCCACCGTGCGCCCGCCCTCGCGTATCGCAAACCGCAGCCCCTCTTCCATCGCAATTGGCGCAATCAGGCTCACGGTCATCTTGATGTTGTCCCCAGGCATCACCATCTCTACACCCTCGGGCAACTCCACCGCCCCCGTCACATCCGTTGTGCGAAAGTAAAACTGCGGCCGGTAACCCTTGAAAAACGGCGTGTGCCGCCCTCCCTCCTCCTTGGAGAGCACGTATACCTCCGCCTCAAATACCGTGTGCGGCGTGATCGTCCCAGGCTTCGCCAACACCTGTCCACGCTCCACATCATCCCGCTTGGTGCCACGCAACAACACCCCCACGTTGTCCCCAGCTACCCCCTCATCGAGCAGCTTGCGGAACATCTCCACCCCCGTCACCGTGGACTTCTGCGTCGCACGCATGCCAACGATGGCAATCTCATCGCCCACCTTCACCCGACCACGCTCCACGCGACCGGTCACCACCGTCCCTCGACCCGATATCGAAAACACATCCTCTATGGGCATCAAAAACGGCAGGTCCACCTCCCGCTCCGGCTGCGGAATGTACTCATCCATCGCCGCAATCAGCTTCTCCACCGAGGGTACCCCAATCTCACTCGAGTCACCCTCCAACGCCTTCAGCGCCGAGCCCACAATCACCGGCACGTCATCGCCCGGAAACTCATAGCTCGAGAGCAGCTCGCGGACCTCCATCTCCACCAGCTCCAGAAGCTCCGCATCGTCCACCATGTCCGCCTTGTTCATGTACACCACGATGCAGGGAACCCCCACCTGGCGCGCCAGCAAAATGTGCTCGCGCGTCTGCGGCATCGGACCATCGGCCGCCGACACCACCAATACCGCACCGTCCATCTGCGCCGCACCCGTGATCATGTTCTTCACGTAGTCGGCGTGGCCCGGACAGTCCACGTGTGCGTAGTGCCGGTTGGCCGACTCATACTCCACGTGCGCCGTGGCAATGGTGATCCCCCGCGCCTTCTCCTCCGGGGCATTGTCAATCTGGTCGTAGGCCCGAAACTCCCCGCCCCGAGACTCCGCGCACACCTTGGTCAACGCCGCCGTCAGCGTCGTCTTGCCATGGTCCACATGGCCAATCGTCCCAACGTTTACGTGCGGCTTCGTGCGCTCGAACTTCTGCTTGGACACTG
>CAZLYT010000223.1:0-6229 GCA_964563515.1 uncultured Candidatus Competibacteraceae bacterium
AACAGGTGGACGTCCCCCCGCCGGCTCACGGCGAGGTGCGCCTGCGCCACACCGCCATCGGCCTGAACTTCATCGACGTGCACTGCCGCACGGGCTACTTCCGGTTCGGTGAGCTGCCTTGTGGCGTCGGTATGGAAGCGGCTGGTGTGGTCACCGACGTGGGCCCCGGCGTTCACGGCATCCTCCTGGGGGATCGGGTGGCCTACGCCGCGCCGCCGCTCGGCGCCTATGCCGAGCAGCGCACCTTGCAGGCGGATCTGCTGGTGGTGCTGCCTGCGAAGATCGACGACGAGACCGCTGCCGCGGGCTTGCTCAAGGGCATGACGGCAGAGTTCCTGCTGCACCGGGTGGCGCCGGTAAGCGGAGGTGACGTAGTGCTGGTACACGCAGCCGCCGGTGGTGTCGGCGGGTTGCTTTGTCAGTGGGCGCGGGCCCCGGGGACCGTGGTCATCGACACCGTTGGCAGCGAGGCCAAGGCCCGTATCGCCCGCACCAACGGCTGCGCCTATCCCATTGTCTATAGCCACGACGACTTCGTTGCCAAAGTCATGGCGATCACCAACGGTGAGGGCGCCAATGTGGTCTATGATGCCGTCGGCCGGAAAACCTTTATGGGGTCCTAACAGGCGCTCGCGGTGCGGGGCCACCTGGTGAGCTACGGTCAGGCCTCGGGCCCATTGGAGCCCGTGGATCTCGGTCCCTTCGCCGACAAGTCCGCCACGGTATCCCGCCCCAACTTCGGCCAGTATGCGGGCACTCCCAAGCAGGTGCGTTCCATCACCGATCGACTGTTCGCTGCGATCACACAGGGTGTGTTACGGATTCACGTCGAACGGCGCTTACCGCTTTCCGAGGCTGTTGTGGCCCACGAGGCACTGGAGGCCCGGGAGACCACCGGGTCCACGATCCTGATCCCTTGAGCACGACTTATTTGTGCTAGGAATCTCCGACCCGCCGGCGCACAGTGGCACCGTAAACTGTATCGTAGCAAAGGCTTCTGCATGAAGATCGCGATCATCGGTGCAGGCGGCGTCGGCGGCTACTTCGGCGCCCGACTGGCAGCCGCCGGCGAGGACGTGACGTTCATTGCTCGCGGCGCTCAACTGGAAGCCATGCACAAGTATGGGCTCAAGGTGTTATCACCCCTTGGAGATCTCAGCCTGACGCCGGTCAAAGTTGAGAGCGACCCAGAGATCGTCGGTCCCGTGGACATGGTTCTCATCGCCGTCAAGCTGTGGGGCACCGAGAATGCCGCGCAGTCCGCAAAGGCGTTGGTCGGACCGGGCACCGGGGTGATCTCGTTCCAGAACGGCGTCGATGCTGTCGACGTCCTCACCGGTGCCGTGGGCCGCGAACATACCTTGGGCGGGGTTGCCCATATCGCGGCGCTGATTGAGGAGCCCGGTGTCATCCGCCATAATGGCACCATGGCCCGTCTGACCTTCGGCGAGCTGGATGGCAGTTGTTCCAATCGCGCCCAGTCGCTTCATCGTGCCTGTCGAAACGCAGGCATCGACGCACAGCTGTCCCAAGACATCCACCGTGTCATCTGGGAAAAGTTCGTCTTCCTCGTCGGCCTCTCCGGCATGACTTGCCTCACGCGCACCGCCATCGGACCCATCCGCGACGACCCGCTGACCCGCGAGGTGCTGCGGCAGGCCATTTCCGAGGCAGTCGCCGTCGCCGGTGCCAAGGGCGTCGAACTGCCCGCCGACACCGTGGACCGTCAGATGGCGTTCACCGACGCACTTCCAGCCGACATGGTGTCGTCCATGCTCGGCGATCTCCGGCGCGGTAATCGATTGGAGGTCGAGTGGTTGTCCGGAGCAGTAGACCGGCTGGGGCGAGAGGTGGAGGTCGCCACGCCGACTAATCGAACTATCCATGCGGCGCTGACACTTCACGCGGAAGGTGCCTGACCCATGAGCAATAGTTCAGAAGTGGAGCGGCTCCGCCGTCACGAGGTGTGGATGGCTGCTTTTCTCCCACGGCGTCCAGTAAGCCGCCGGGCAGGGTACGGAATGCGGGTACCTTAAGACGTGGGAGCACGGTCTACGTGTTCTCTCGAGAATCCACGTAGACACCTGGATTTCCATGCGCTCGTCCAGATACACCTCGTCGCCGCGGCCCGGATACCAACACAGCACGCGGCACTTGCGTCCGCCGCAGGCTTGCTCCTGCAGCCACTCGTGAGGCACGGTCTGCATGGTCGGGAAGCCTTCGCACGCTCGTAATCAGAGAGATCGATGACCCAAGAAAGAAGAACGGCACATAGCTCCATTGCGCTGACCTCCGACAGTGCAATTTTCGATGATGCAATGGACGTAGCGGGATGGTCTGATATGACTATTAGAGCCAAGCGCGCGGAAGTTAAACCCTTTGGCGACCCGAGAAAGTCATCCCGCAGAACTCGCGCAGCTACTCGCCATAATCGATGTTCACTCCCTCACGCAATAGTCCATCCCGGCGAGTGGCGTTGTAATGGGAGATGTCCTCATAGCGTTGGTAGTCGCGGGCGCTGACGTAGCGCAGCCTCTCCTTGAGATGAAAGTGGCAAAGCGCCGCATCTATTCGCAGGATAACTCCTGCATCTCGTCGACCACGTCAAGGTGATTGAGCGTGTTCCGGTGAAAGCGGCCACATTCCGCACACTGCCGGTTCTCGAACAGGACGGCAAGAGACTCCCGATAGTCCTTGAAGCAGCTCGACACTTTGGTTCGGCGTCGAGCAGCCAGCCAAATCATCCTCCGAGATCTCTCACGCCGTTGCGCCTCAAAAGCGCTTGCTCTGACCCTGATCAGCTGTCATTTTCACGGCCCCTGAGCTTTCCAGTCTTGTGACAAGGCAGCAGACTGGGATGCGCCGTCTGCGTCTGTGACCGTCCACAATGCGCTGGATCGTCACCGCGAGGCTCGCATCTTCCTCCGACAAGTGACTTTTAGACGAGGAGATATGGCGATCGGCAGCTCACGAGAGCATCGACCTATATTGGAACAGCGCTCCCCGGTCATCGCAGCCCTACTACGACTCGCATGGTCTTCGCGAGCGAGTGTGATCTTGGTCGCGCTGATGCTCGTTTTCCCCCTTGCGAGAGCCGGCGACTGGAATGGAGACTCGGTCGACAGCGCCGGCCTCTATGATCCGAGCGGCGGCCGCTTCTTTCTTCGAAACGCCCACGGGGGCGGCTATGCCGATCATCGGTTCCGCTACGGCGCAGCCGGCGCGGGGCTTCAAGCGCTCGCAGGCGACTGGAACGGCGATGGTGTCGACACCGTCGGGCTCTACGATCCCAGCTCCGGGATTTTCCACCTGAAGAACAACAATGCTGCGGGCGTCTCGGACATAGCCTTCCGCTACGGACCTGTCGGACTCGGCTGGGTCCCACTGGTAGGCGACTGGAACGGGGACGGCAGGGTAACTGTAGGCCTCTATGATCCGGCTGCGGGAAGATTTCACCTCCGAGATCTGCATTCTCCAGGCGTTGCCTACCACTCTTTTCGTTACGGTCCCATTGCATCGGCCATGCTTCCATTGAGCGGTGACTGGGACGGTGACGGTGTCGATAGCGTGGGGCTCTACAACCCTGCCACCGGCGTTTTCTTTCTGAAGAATAGCCATGGCGGCGGCGGTGCCGATCTTAGCTATCGATACGGGCCGACAAATGCCGGCTGGGCGCCCATCGCGGGAGATTGGAACGGCGACCGTCAGGACACTCCCGGACTTTACGATCCTGCCACCGGAGTTTTTCACCTCAAGACTAGCCACACCGACCCGACAGCAACGCTTGCGTATAGATTTGGTCCTGCGGGCGTTGGGTGGATGCCGCTGGGGACGCCCCGGTTACCTCCCGGCGAGGCGCTCGATCCCGAACAGAGGACCATGCTGCAGTTGGTCAACGATGCCAGGACGCGGGGACAGGATTGTGGCAGTCGCGGCGTATTCGGGCCCGCTTCGGCACTGGTCTGGAACGATAGGCTCGCCGCTGCGGCCCAACGCCACTCGGACGACATGGCGAGTGCCAACCTTCTCAGTCACACCGGCTCCGATGGGTCCAACGTGGCGGGTCGCACCACTGACGCGGGCTACCTCTGGCAGGCTGTGGGCGAAAACATCGCGGCTGGATACACGACGGTTCAGGCTGTGGTAAACGCTTGGCTCAACAGTGATGGCCACTGCGCCAACATCATGAGGTCGAGCTTCGAGGAGTTTGGGTCCGCCAGAGCCGACGAGCTCAATTCCACATATCGCATTTATTGGACTCAGGTCTTTGCTACACCGCCGTAACTGGTGAATGAATCACAGGCCGCTTGATTTCTCGCCGGCGCCATAGCGGGGAGTCTGCAGGTCCCTGCGCTTGTTGCCTCTGCTGAGCTACTAGAGGAGTTGCGTGTGCCAAAGGAAACTGAGCCCTACACGGGCCCGGAGCGCCGGCAAGGCGAGCGCAGGAAGAGCCCCGACAGGCGCAGTGACGTTCGATTCGAACCCGACAAGGAACCCCGCCGTAAAGGCAATGACCGGCGCCGGTCAGAGCGTGACCTATGGGAACGACGGGACAGCTGAACTCACAGCTCAACGGTTGAGATTCTCGGCGTTCCGCCGCACCCGGAGCCAACACGAACCGTAAGCGTCCAAGCATACCTTCACCTGCGCATCCTCGAACGACACCTCGGCCTTACCGAACACCATGAGCAGGTCCCGCCACCCTCGGGTCTCCCCAGGATCGATCTCGAGTTGGCGTTTCGCGTCGGCCAGATTGTGAATGACGAGCAGGACGCGCTGGTCCCAATCGTAGCGCAGTCCCAGCACCGCTTCGTCACCCGTCCGCAGGATACGGTAGAGGCCGTGGCCGATTTCGGGTGTCGCGCGGCGCGCCCGTATCAGACGTTCCATCCAGTTGAGGAGCGAGTACTCGACATTCTGCTGGTCGGCCACATTGACCTTTGCAGGGCCGAAGCTGCCCTCCACTGTGGGCCGGCGCAGGTCTCCAGGAACGGCGCTCGAGAAGCCCCCATTGGGCTCGTCTGACCACTGCATGGGTGCCCGCACGCTGTACCGGCCCGGAATCGCCAGGTTCTCGGCCATACCGATCTCCTCACCGTAGAACAGCACTGGCGCGCCCGGGAGCCCGAAGGCGAGGGCGTAGGCGGTGCGGATCCGCGCCTGATCGCCGTCCAGCATGGTCGGCAGCCGACGCCTCAGCCCGCGACCGAACAGCTGCATATCCTCTTCCGGCCCGAACGCCTCGAACACTTCTTCACGCTCCTCCTCGCTCAGCTTGTCCAGCGACCACTCATCGTGATTGCGGACAAAATTGCCCCATTGGTCGTCGGGGGGAAGCGCCAGCAGCGCCTCGAGGCAGCCCACCAGCGGTACCGCAGTCCGCCGGACCAGCGCCAGCGCCAACGCCTGATTAAGGTTGAAGTTGAGACACATGTGCAGCTCGTCGCCATCCTCATCGCCAAAATAAGCGCGAACTGCCTCGGGCTCGAGGTTGACTTCCCCCATCATCATCGCTTCGCCGCGACGCCGATTGAGAAACGCGCGAAGGTTGCGGAGGAAGCCGTGGGGCTCCAGATCACCCGGGTGCTTTATGCCGTCGCGCTCGATCAGGAAATTCACGGCATCGACCCGGAAGCCGGACAGTCCGAGCTCGAGCCAGAAGCCTATGATTTTCTGGATTTCGTGGCGCACCCGCGCTTCGGCGACATTCAGGTCCGGCTGGTGCTTGTAGAAGCGATGCAGGTAGTACTGGCCGCGTTCCCGGTCCAAAGTCCAGATCTCCTCTTGTTGGCCGGGGAAGATCAGCCCCTGGGGCCCGTCTGCGGGCTTCTCGTCCCGCCACACATAGAAATCTTCGAAAGGGGCGCGACGCTGGCGAGACGCCTGGAACCAGGGATGCCGGGAAGAAGTGTGGTTGACCACCAGATCGGCGATGACTCGAATGCCCCGGTCACGCGCCGTGCGCATGAACTCCACGAAGTCACCGAGATTGCCGAACTTGGGATCAATGGCGTAGTAGTCGGTGATGTCATAGCCATCGTCCTGGTTCGGCGATGGGAAGAACGGCATCAACCAAAGGCAGGTGACGCCGATGCCGGCGAGGTAGTCGATCCGTTCGGTGAGGCCGGCGAAGTCGCCGATTCCATCGCCGTTGCCATCCTGGAAAGTCTCCACGTCGAGACAGTAGAAGACCGCGTTCTTCCACCACACGTCGCTGGTTCGGGCCATC
>CAZLYT010000224.1:0-3423 GCA_964563515.1 uncultured Candidatus Competibacteraceae bacterium
AATGCCTATCTGCAGGAGAGCGTTCGCGGCAAGCACAGCTTCGGGGAAGTGCAGGGTTCGGCGGGCTGTATGCGTGCGCTCTTCGCTCAGATTGAGCGGGTGGCAACGACCGACTCCACGGTGTTGCTCACCGGCGAGACCCGCACCGGCAAGGGCGTCATTGCCCGCGCGATTCATGAACGCAGCCAACGGCGAGACCGGCTACTGGTCACCGTCAACTGCGCGGCGCTGCCCTCGGAGCTGGTGGAAAGCGAGCTGTTTGGTCATGAGAAAGGGGCCCTTACCAGCGCCAGCGCCCAGCGCAAGGGGCATTTCGAGCTCGCCGATGGCGGCACCTTATTCCTGGACGATTCCGCGCCGACCTCTACTACCGCTTGAACGTATTTCTGGTGAGCGTGCCGCCGCTGCGTGAGCGTCGAGACGAAATTGTGTTGCTGGCCAAGCATTTCCTGCAGCAGTTCGCGGCCCGCATGGCCAAGCCGGGGCTGGAGCTCAGCCCGCGAGCAATGACGCGGCTCACCGCGTACGCGTGGCCCGGCAACGTGTGTGAATTGCAGAATGTGCTGTATCGGGCGGTGATCCTGGCCACGGGACCCCTGGTCGAGGTGGAGGAGGCCCTGAACCTGCGTCTCGACGCCGCGCCCGAGGGCTTCACCAGCGACACCTTGGAGGACATGGAGCGCCAGTACATCCTCAAGGTGCTCAATGACACAGGTTGGCTGATCGAGGGGCCACGCGGCGCCGCGTCGCAGCTCGGACTCAAACCGAGCACGCTGCGCTCCAGGATCCTGAAGCTCAAGATCAAACGGCCGAGTGCAGCTTGATCCCGCGGTTGCGTCACAAACGACACGGCGTAGGGTGGGTTAGCGCAGCGTAACCCACCGTCCAATTGTCGCGTTGAACGGTGCGTACGCTTCGCTAATGCACCCTACGCACTACGCACCTTGGGCCGATTTGGTTTACGGCGTTTCGCCACCGGTGATCAGGCGAGTGCCGCGGCGGAAGGTCAGATAGGCCCAGAACCACCAGGCTGGGGGACCCGACAACCGCAGCCTTCCCAGGTCCACCACCGCCGAGCGGCGGCCGATGGTGGCCAGGCTACCCTGGTGTCGGTAGCGGAAGGGCGCCGGCGTCGGGCGCCCTTCCAATCGTGCCCGCACCACCTCGGCCACGTAGTGACCACCCTGCTTCGCGGCTGGCGCGAGTCCGGGCACGGGCTTTCCCCCCAGGCTTCGGCGTAGGCGGTATCGCCAATGGCGAAAACGCCGGCTAGCCCCGGCACCTCCAGATTGGGACCAACCTTGAGCCGCTTGGCCCGGTCGGCTTCCCGCTCCAGCCAGCGGGCGGCCGGCGACGCCATGACCCCCGCGGCCCAGATCACGGTTCTTGCCGCGACCCGCTCACCGGCGATGACCACACCGCCGGCCTCCACCTGGTGGGCTGTGCGCACCTCGACGCCGAGATCGGTTGCGTCCTCCACCTGCTTGAGTCCAGGGGCCCACCGCGCCCAGTCGTCACGGCCGAAGTAGCTGTGGCGGGCGCCGGTGGCGAGGATCAGGGTATCGAAGGAGAGTCGCTCACTGCCCATCAGCACCTGGCGCCGCTCAATGTCGACTCCTGTGACCTCGCCCAGCAGCACCCGGGCATTGGGTTGGTCCCGGAACAGCTCGGGGATCGGCCTGGCGATATCGGCGGGCGATAGCACCGCCGTTGCCACCTGATACAGCAGCGGCTGGAACAGGTGGAAGTTGCGGCGATCGGTCAACACCACTTCGCAGGGTGCGTCCGCCAGCGCCCGGGCAGCGCTCACGCCGCCGAAGCCGGCGCCGACGATGACCACCCTCGGGAGCTTGCCGAGCCCTGCTCTCACGGAATCTTCGGCCCGTGCAAACCATCGCCGCACGGCACCCCAGATCAGGTGATCGGCGGACCAGGACCTCGCGCCCCGCAACAGCAGCACCCCAGCGAGTAGGGCAGGATAGGGTGCAATCAGCGAGAGTGGTGTGGCATCGATGGCGGCCACCATCACCAACACCACGCCCGCGGTCGCTCGGGTGGCGAGGCCCAGAGCCAACAACACCGGCACAGCCAGCAGCAGGATCGGGTACGCGCCAGACCCTGCTCCTGCTGCCACTAGGCCCGAGACCAACGCGCCTCGCACGGCGAGCAGCGCGAGCGGGCCAAGGTATCCGGTGATGCTCTCGAACACGGCGACAAACCCGCGGCCAGAGGGATTGCCGAGGCCCCCAATCCCCGCACCAGGAAGTGGTCCAAAGACAGCGCGCCGGCGCGCATTATCCCGTACCAGCCGAAGATCACCGCCCGTTAGAGGTGCTCCGGCAAGGCCTGGTACTCGAGCTGAATGACCAGAGACAGTCCCAACAAGGGCAGGGCGGCGAATCGCGTGCTCAAGCCCAGCACGAGCAGCACCGGGCAGATCAGCTCGATGGCAGCCCCGCTCCAGGCCGCCGTGACCGGGTCGAGCCAGCTCACCCGATACTCGTGCCTGGCGAGCTGGCGCGCGGTACTCCAGTTGGCGACCTTGATCCTCGAATCACAGGAAGTGGTCAGGACCTCGGGCGCCTTGCCGTTGGGCGGTGGAGCAACCAAGCTCTGGTGAGGGGCGGAGGTCGGTGCGCGCTGGGCTTGCCACCGGATTCCACCGGCCCGGGGAGGCATGCGACATGGTCGAAGCCGCGGTGCTGGTCCCCCTGTTTCGTCGCCACGAGGGAGACCTGCGCCTGATTCTGGTGCGACGTGCCGCCCACGGACGCCACGGCGGACAACTGGCATTTCCGGGCGGCAAGCGAGATCCCGCCGATGCCTCGCTGGTCGCGACCGTGCTGCGAGAAACTCGTGAGGAGATCGGCCTGGACTCGGATGCCATCGAGATCCTGGAGCACCTGCCCGCGGTCGATACCACCAGCAGCGGCTTTCGAATCTGGCCCTACTTGGGTCGGGTCCGGCCGCCACCCCGGTGGCGCTGGCAGATTTCTGAGATCGATGAAGTCATCGAGGTGAGCATCTCGAGCCTGGTCGCGGCCGAGGAGGTTGGGCCGGATTCATCGCCGTGGTCGCAAGAGATGAGGGAGGGGCCCGGCTACGTCGTCGGCCCCGACCGATTGTGGGGTGTGTCCTACAGGATCCTGCAGCCGCTGCTGCCTCGGCTGTTGACCGGCGAGTGGCGCATCTGAAAAAGCCACAGGCCATTGCCTTGAACGCCGTTACCTGCCCGACAACTCAATCTCGACATTCCTGCGCACGCGGGAACCCAGTTTCACAAAACCCGCGGAGCGGCTTCTGCGCTGCTGCCGGAACCCAGAGCCTCCGGTCTTTACCGAAGCCCGCTCACGCGGAGACCTGAAGTGACGGTGGAACCGCCATCGGCTCTCCGCTCGCAGCGACATCCAGCGCGTACACCAC
>CAZLYT010000225.1:0-4310 GCA_964563515.1 uncultured Candidatus Competibacteraceae bacterium
CCCTTGGCGACCGCGGTGTTTGCGACGGTAGTCGGGCTGCTGTTTGGCGGCCATTGGCTGAAGTGCGTGATCAGCGGCGTCGCTATGGGTGTATTGCTCTATTTCCTGTTTGATCGAATGCTGGATGTGACTCTGCCGCTGGGCAGGATCTTTAGTAATGGCGGAGGCTGAAATGGAAACCCTTACCCTGCTGGCGCAAGGCTTCGGTGTCGCCTTCATACCCAGCAACCTTTTTGTCGCTTTCATCGGCGCGTTCATCGGCACGGTGGTCGGCCTGTTGCCGGGACTCGGCCCGATCAATGGAGTGGCAATTCTGTTGCCGCTGGCTTATGCATTGAAACTGCCCCCCGAAACCGCGCTGATCCTGCTGGCCTCCGTTTATATGGGTTGCGAGTTCGGCGGGCGCATCTCCTCGATCCTGCTCAATGTTCCCGGCGATGCCGGCGCGATCATGACCGCCATGGATGGCTACCCGATGGCGCGCAAGGGTGAAGCAGGCATTGCCTTGTCGATCTCGGCCTGGAGCTCCTTCATCGGCTCCTTCATCGCCACCATTGGCATCGTGCTGTTCGCCCCGCTATTGGCCAGCTGGGCGCTTGCCTTTGGTCCGGGTGAGTATTTTGCGCTCATGATCTTTGCAATCGCCTGTCTTGCTGGGATGGTCGGTGATCGGCCCATGAAGACCATCCTGGCGGCGTTGATCGGGTTGTCGCTGTCGACTGTCGGGGTGGATTCCAACTCCGGAGTCTACCGATTTACCTTCGACGACGTGCATCTCGCCGATGGCATCCAGTTCATCGTGGTAGTGATCGGCTTCTTCTCGGTAAGCGAGATTCTGCTGATGCTGGAGCACAGCCGGACCGGTCAGCAGATCATGAAGGCGTCGGGCCGCATGATCTTCAACTTGAAAGAGCTGAGGGCGACCCTGTGGACCACCGTGCGCTCCAGCGTCATGGGCTTCGTGATCGGCGTGCTCCCTGGCGCCGGTGCGACCATCGCGAGTGCCATCGCCTACATGACCGCCAAGCGCATCCACGGCTCCGAGCCCGGCGCCTGCTTCGGCGAAGGCGACATCCGTGGCGTGGCGGCGCCAGAGGCCGCCAACAATGCGTCTGCTTGCGGCTCCTTCGTACCGATGCTGACCTTGGGTGTGCCCGGTTCCGGCACCACGGCAGTGATGGTGGGAGCGCTCACGCTCTACAACATCACTCCAGGCCCACTGCTGTTCGAGAATCAACCCGACGTGGTGTGGGGCCTGATCGCTTCCCTGTTCGTCGCCAACGTCATGCTGTTGATCCTGAATATACCGTTGGTGCAGGTGTTCGCGCGGATGTTGTCGGTGCCTATGTGGGGTCTGGTCCCGGGCATCGCGGCGATCAGCGCCGTGGGTGTCTACGCGGTCCATGCCACCACTTTCGATCTGATGCTGACCATGGCACTGGGCGTCGCCGGATACATCCTGCGCAAGCTGGAGTTCCCCATGTCGGCGCTGATCCTCGGTTTCGTGCTGGGGGGCATGTTGGAGCAGAACCTACGCCGGGCACTTTCCATCTCCAACGGCGAGGTCAGCATCCTGTGGTCGAGCCCGATCAGCCTGGTGCTCTGGATCCTGGCCATCGGCATGCTGGTGGTGCCGCCGATGATGCGCATGCTGCGTCGCCCGAGGCACGATGAAGGCCTCACCACTGGCGATTGACGGCGCTGGTGGGAAATCAGTGGAGAAAGTGGGCCAGGACGTTGCTGGTAGGTCTGGCCGGAGCGCTGTTGGCGCTCTGGCTGGACTTACCAGTGCCGTGGATGATTGGACCGCTGGCGGCGACCGCCATGCTCAGGATAGCAGGTGCCGACCTGGGGGCTCCGCTTTTCGCCCGTTTCTTCGGCCAATGGGCTATCGGAACTGGCCTTGGGCTCTACTTCAGCCCGGTCGTGTTCGCCGAGCTCCTGCACTACGCGCCAGCCATCGTGGTGGGAGCAATTTTTGCCCTGGTGTTGGGCATCTACTCGGGGCGCGTGCTGGCGCGGCTAGCCGGCATCGATGCCACCAGCGCTTACTTTGCCTCCATGCCCGGCGGGGCTTCCGAGATGGCCAACTTGGCCGACCGCTTCGGCGCCCGCGTCGACCAGGTTGCCGCGGCGCATTCGCTCCGCATCGTCCTGGTGGTGTTGATCGTGCCGGCGGCCTTCGTGCTGAGTGGTGTTCATGGTCTGGACACCCGTGGCCTCGTGCACCCCAGCTTCAGCTTGTCCGGCCTCCTGCTGCTCGGCCTTGTCACCGCTGTTGCAGCCCTAGGCTGGCGCCGTCTGGGTCAGCCAAATCCGTGGGTGGTCGGCCCGCTGCTGGCAGGCGCAGCGCTCACGGGTGCCGGCATCGAGCTTTCCAGTCTTCCTCTCGTTTTTTCCGCTGCCGGGCAGCTCTGCATCGGGGTGTCCCTGGGTTGTCGTTTCACGGCGGAGTTTTTTCGCACAGCCCCTCGTTTGATCGCCGCAGTCATGTTTACCACGCTCGCAATGCTGGCGATCGCAGCCGCCTTCGGCGCTTCGTTGGCCTGGGTGTCCGGTCTGCCGCTCGCCCCGGTGATGCTCGGCACCGCCCCCGGGGGCATCGCCGAAATGTGTATCACCGCACAGGCGTTGCAGCTGGGTGTGCCGCTGGTCACTTCTTTTCACGTGATCCGAATGTTGGCGGTCGTCGTTCTGAGCACACCGCTGTATAGGCGGCTGCAGCGGCGCGGCGGCGCTACCTGTTGACAACCAATAGCTGTTCTTTCGGAGTACTGTTCATGAGCATCAAGTCCGTTATGACGCTTCTCGTAGCCATGCTGCTCGCTGGGGTCCTGCAGGGCGCTGCAGCATTTGAACCCGGCAACACAGAGTGCATCGCACCAGCCAATCGGGGTGGCGGATGGGATTTCACCTGCCGTGAGGTGGGGCAGCTCCTGTCCGAGCTGCAGTTGGTTCCCGGTGAAGTGAAAGTCACCAACATGCCTGGGGCGGGTGGTGGAGTAGCCTTCGAGTACGTGGTGAGTGACCGTGCCGAGGACCCAAATCTTCTGGTCGCCGCCTCCACGTCTACCCTGACCCAGCTGGCGCAGAAGCAGTTCCCCGACCTGGATCGAACCATGGTGCGCTGGCTGGCGGCAATGGGCGCAGACTTTGGCGTCATTGCGGTAGCGCAAGACTCCCCCTTCCAAACCCTTGGCGACCTGGTCACGGCCCTGAAAGAGAATCCGGGCACCATCAACGTAGGCGGAGGGAGCGCAATTTTCGGTTTCGATCACCTCAAACTGCTGCAGATCGCGAAGGCCGGGGGAGTCGAGAACCTTCGACAGGTCAAGTACACCCCCTACCCGGGTGGCGGTGAGGCTTTGCTACAGGTCCTGAACGGGCATCTGCAGGCATTCAGCGGCGACATCAGCGAAGTAGTGGATTCCCTGGATTCCGGGGAGGCGCGCGCGCTGGCGGTCCTTTGGGAGGAGCGCTTGCCCCGGAACCTTGCCGGGATTCCCACTGCTGCCGAGCAGGGTATCGACGTAGTCGCCTCCAATTGGCGTGGCTTCTATCTGCCCAAGGACATTTCCGACGACGCTTACGCTTACTGGGTCGACAGCTTGCAGAAGGTGTACGACTCCCCGCAGTGGAAGCAGGTGATGGCCAGCAGTGGTCTGTTACCGTTCTGGAAGAGCGGCCCTGAGCTTCAGACCTTCGTAGAGCAACAAGTCGCGGACATCGAGGCGCTGTCTCGCGAGATCGGGTTGATCAAGTAACCGAGGGAAGCGTTCGCCGGGGCGGCATCGACCACCCCGGCGCCGCCGGTATTCAGAATGCGGCCCCACCTGGAGCCATAGATGTTCGAATGGTATGCGGACCCGCAAGCGTGGATCGCGCTTGGAACTTTGACGGCACTGGAGATTGTGCTGGGCATCGACAACATAATCTTCATTTCTATACTCGTGGGTCGCTTGGCGGAGAGCCAACGCAATTTCGCCCGAACGACAGGGCTGGCGCTGGCGATGGGCACCCGCCTGGCGCTGCTATTTTCCATCGCCTGGGTGGTCAGTCTGACGCAGCCGTGGTTCACGGTTCTTGGTGAGGCCATTTCCGGAAGAGACTTGATCCTGATCGGAGGCGGTTTGTTTCTGCTCGCGAAAGCAACTCACGAGATCCATAGGAGTCTCGAGGGCGCTGAAGAGAATGGTCACCGGGCGCCGGTGGTGGCGAGCATGGGCTCGGTACTCTTCCAGATCGCGGTGCTGGATATCGTGTTCTCCCTGGACTCCGTGATTACGGCAGTAGGTTTGGCCGACCACGTG
>CAZLYT010000226.1:0-9036 GCA_964563515.1 uncultured Candidatus Competibacteraceae bacterium
GTCGGTTTTCTCGGCACGGTGTTCATGCTGGAAAGCACCTCGACCCAGATCGCCGCGCAAGGTGCCGACGCCGTGAGATCGAGTCTGGCGTTGCCGGAAAGCGCCTTCAGCTACCTCTACACCCACGGCAACCTCGATCAGGACCACATGGCGTTTTTCCGCCGATTGATGGGGCGCATCACCGACCCGGAGGATCAGGCGGCGATCATCGAGGTTGCTCAAAACGCCTTTCAGTTGTTCGCCCAGGTGTTTCGCTCGATTCCACATGGGTCCCAGGTGGCTGACCATGCTGCTTGAGGGAAAAACGGTCGTGCTGACGGGTGGTCAGGGCGGAATTGGCAGTGAACTGGCAAGACAGATCAAGGACGCGGGCGCCCACCTAATCGTGGTCGATCGCCGCGCTGAGCCCGATGCGTTGGTGGCCGACCTAAGCGATAGCGCCGACGTGGAGCGATTGTGTGCAACACTGGCCGGGCGCGACGTCGACGTCCTGATCAACCTCGCCGGGCTCATGTACTTCGGCCATCTGACGCTGCAGCCACCGCAACAGCTCGCAGCCATGATCCAAGTCAACCTTGAACAACCGATCCGGCTCACCCAGGCGGTATTGCCGAGTATGCTGCGGCGCCATTCGGGCCATATTGTCAATGTCGGCTCCGTCTTCGGTGCCCTGCCCTTCCCCCATTTCGTCAGCTATTCGGCAACCAAGGCCGGTCTCAAGGCTTTCTCCGAAGGTCTGCGTCGCGAATATGCCGGCAAAGGCATTCACGTCACCCATATTGCGCCGCGGGCGGTCAAGACGCCGTTCAATGCGGGGCCAATCGCAGAGCTGCACCAACGCACTCGAACCGTAAACGACTCCCCTGAGCAGGTGGCGGCAGCAATCGTGAAGGCGATGACATCCGGCCGCAACAACCTGACCATCGGTCTGGCCGAGAGCTTTTACACCAAGCTCAATGCACTCGCCCCGGCACTGATCGATCGTGCGTTGCGCTCACAACGCGACGTCGCCGAGGACATACTGCAAAAGCAGACGGCGCAACCGTGAAGCAATGGGACGAGCTGTCCATTCCCAATCATCAACCAAGTACTGCCGCCATGAAATACATCGTGCTATTGACGTTATCAGCGCTCGCTTGCTCCGCGCCAGTGATGGCGCAGAACATCGCGCTGCAATCTCTACCACAAGATCCTTCGACGCAAACCATGGAAGATCCGGTAATGACGAAGGTGATCATGCTGCAGAGCGAGTGGGCCCGGATAAAATACCGGCTGACCGACGAAGATGCCCAAATACAGGCATTGCGAGCGCTGGAAGAAAGCGCGGCGGCACTCGGCGCCGCCTACCCGCAGCGCGCCGAGCCGCAGATCTGGGCAGGGATCATTCTTGCCACCGATGCCGGCATCTCCGGCGGTTTCTCGGCTCTGGGCAAGGTCAACGAGGCCAAACGCCTGTTCGAATCGTCCTTGCAGCTAGACCCGAAGGCTCTGAACGGATCGGCCCAAACCTCGCTCGGCTCACTTTATTATCAGGTCCCTGGCTGGCCAATCGGGTTTGGAGACGACACCGAGGCCGAGCGGCAGCTGCGGGCAGCCCTGGAAATCAATCCCGGCGGCATCGATCCGAATTACTTCTACGCCGACTTCCTGTACCACGACGGCCGCTACGGCGAAGCACAGCGCTATCTCGAGCGGGCGCTGGCGGCACCCCCACGGCCAGGGCGCGAGCTGGCGGATGCCGGGCGGCGCGGAGAGATTCAAGTATTATCGGCCGAGGTCAGGGCCAAGCTCGCCGATGCCGGCAACCACTCCCGACAGGACTGATCATGCCAGCGATAGCGATGCACTTCTCGCGTCTCGGCCGCCGCCGGCATAGACTGCCGAGCGGCGCCAAAACCTGGCAAAGGTTTCACTAGATGCGTCTGATACTGGTCGAGGATGACAAGCATCTGGGGAAAGCGACCGCAGAGGGACTGAAAGAATCTTTCGCCGTGGATTGGGTAAGTTCTGCGGAACGGGCCGAAGAGGCGCTGGCGACGACCGACTACGCGCTGATGGTGCTGGACATCAACCTCCCGGGTGCGTCGGGACTGGAACTGTTGGCGCGGCTGCGCCGGCGCAAAGCGCCACTACCGGTGCTGCTGCTGACAGCGCGCGATGCCCTACGGCACAAAGTCGAAGGGCTGAATGCCGGTGCGGACGATTACCTGGTCAAACCTTTCGACTTGGATGAGCTGCTGGCCCGTTGCGCCGCACTTATCAGACGTAGCAGCGGTCATCCTGCCCCAGTGATCATCCATGGCGACTTGCGCTACGAGCCGGCGTCTGGGCATCTGGAGAAGAACGGCGAGACCATTCATCTGTCAGGCCGCGAGCGCGCCATTTTCGACTGCCTGATCCGCGGTATCGGTCGCCCCGTGAGCAAGGCCAGCATCGAACAGTGCGTTTACGACTGGTCGAACGAAGATATCGAGAGCAATACCATTGAGGTGCATATCGCCGCGCTCAGACGCAAGCTGGGACGTGACCTGATCAAAACCATGCGCGGGGTGGGCTATAGCATCCCGAAATGACCGGGCAGTTCTCCCTTGCCAAGCGCCTGCTGCTATGGATCAGTGTGCCGCTGCTGGTTGCCAGCGTGGCGACGGTGGTGCTGGCGTTTGTCTATGCCTGGCACGAGATCGAAGAGGTCTATGACGCCCAGCTGGTACACTCCGCCAAGGTGCTGCTGCAACTCACTGAGGTCGGATTGCGGGAGAACGCCGATCAGAGTCCACGCCTGGATGGGGAGAACCTCGAGCTGCAGCACAAGTACGAGAAAAAGACGGCGTTTCGCGCCTGGCGCAACGGAGCGCTGATCATCGCCTCTCAAAACGCGGTCAACTTCGGCAGCGAGCCTCGGGCGCCCCCTGGCTTCTCCGATCGGATCATTGATGGGGCGCGTTGGCGCTTCTTTGTTTTTTCCGACACGGCCAACTTGATCCGGGTCGAGACGTCGGAGCGCTACGACATTCGTTACGAGCTGACCTGGCAATTGATGTTGGCGCTGGTGACGCCCGGCCTGGTCTTTGTTCCGGTGATATTCCTGTTGGTCTGGCTCGGTGTGCGCGGCAGCCTCAAACCGCTAGTCAAACTATCGGCCGACGTCGATCGGCGCGGCAGCGACGACTTGACACCGATCGAGCCCCACGCTCTCCCGCAGGAGGTCTCGCCGCTGGTGATCGCGCTCAACCGGCTGCTCAATCGCATCGAAGCGAGCTTTCGCCGGGAGCGGGAATTTACCGACCACGCGGCCCACGAGCTGCGCACGCCGCTGGCGGCGATGAAGACCCAAACCCAGGTGCTGTTGAGAAAGGCCAAGCTGACACCGGATCTTCGAGAAGGTCTGGAAAACCTGCAATCGGCCATTGACCGCTCTACCCACCTGGTGCAGCAACTGCTGGCACTGGCGCGTCTGCAAAACGAGCATCTACCGAAAAGCTCCGTTTGCCTTTCCCGCTGCGTCGATGATGTTGTGGATCAGTTTGTCGGCTTGGCTGCGCAAAAAAAGATCCGCCTCACCCGAGATATCGCGGCCGATGTTACGGTAGAAGGACACGAGGAGTCGCTCACCATTCTAATCCGCAACCTGCTGGACAATGCTGTCAAGTACAGTGACGCCGGTGGCCATGTTCAGGTTTGGCTATCAAACGTTGGCGTCTTGCAGATAACGGACACCGGCCCGGGGCTTTCGGATCAGGACAAAGGCCGGGTCTTCGGGCGATTCATTCGTGCCGATCGATCCGGGCAAAGCGGGAGCGGGCTTGGCTTGTCCATCGCCAGCTGGATCGCAGCCGCCCACGGCGTGTTGATCGAGCTCAAGGACAACGAGCCCCACGGCCTCATTGCCGAGCTCAGGCCCCCCGAGGAAGTCGGCGCCCGGCAGGGTTAGCCTCCACTCACGGGTCGTTCTGTAAGGTTGTTCCGGGTCCCCGGGTGATGGCGGAACTCGCAGCCGTCCTGGTGAAACCCTCGGGTCAATCATCCGCCAGTAGATCGGCAAGGGGACGGGGTCGGGCAACGCCGAACCCCTGCACAAAATCCACCCCGACGCTGCGAATGCGCTCGAGCAGATCCGCGTGCTCCACATGCTCGGCAATAGTGCGCTTGCCCATGAGCTGCCCGATGTCGTTGATGGAGCGAACCAGGGCCAGGTCGATGGGATCATGGACGATGTCCTTGACGAAGACGCCGTCGATCTTTAGGAACTCCACCGGCAGACTGCGCAGATAGGCGAAAGAGGACAGGCCGCTTCCGAAGTCGTCCAGCGCGAAGCGGCAGCCGTGACCACGCAGCTCCTTGATGAATCGGGTGGCGGCGGCCAGGTTGGCAATGGCTGCGGTCTCGGTGATCTCGAAGCAGATCTTGCCCGCGGGGAGCTCGAGCTCATGCAGCAGCCCGAGCACCTCGCTTTGCAGGGCGCGGTCGCCGAGGGACTGACCGGAGAGGTTGATTGCGCAGAGCTCGATGCGTTGCAGATGCGACGGGTGGTCGGCGAGCCAGCGGAAGGCTGTCGCGACCACCCATTGGTCGATGCGCGAGGCCAGATGGTAGCGCTCCGCCACGGGCATGAAGACGCCGGGCAGCACCAGCTCACCGCCATCATCCAGCAGCCGCAGCAGCAGCTCGCAATGCACGCCGGCGTCGAGCTCCGGCTCCAGGGGCTCGATGCGCTGGGCGAAGAGTTGAAATCGGTTTTGATCCAGCGCGAGTTGAATGCGACTGATCCACTGCATCTGACCCCGACGCCGTGCCAGGTCGACATCCTGGTGCGCATACACGTGGATCTTGTTGCGGCCCGCTTCCTTGGCCACGTAGCAGGCACCGTCGGCCGCCCGGAGCACGTTCGACTTGCTTCCCACAGTGGCGTCGATAGGCACCAGACCCATGCTGACCCCAACCCGGAAACTCTTGTCCTCCCAAACGAAACGAAACTGGTCGACGCTCTCGCGTAGACCTTCCGCTATGTCCAATGCCTTTGCCAGGCTGCAATGCTCGAGCAACAAACCGAACTCATCCCCCCCCAGCCGCGCCAGGGTGTCGCGCTGACGCACGCGGTGGAAGAACAAGGAGGCCAGCTGTCGCAGCAACTCGTCGCCGGCCACGTGGCCGCAGGTGTCGTTGACCACCTTGAACTGATCGAGATCCAGGTAGCACAGCGCATGCTCACCGTTCCCGTTCCTCGCCGTCTCGATGACCCGGTCCAGACGATGCTCGAATTCGTGCCGGTTCACCAGGCCAGTGAGCATGTCGTGGGTGGCCTGGTAGCTGAGCTGGGTTGCCAAGCGCCGCTGCTCGGTGACGTCACGGAACACCAGCACCACGCCTATTACTTGGCCCTTGTGGTCACGAATGGGGGCCACCGAATCCTCTATGGCGTAGTGGGTGCCATGGCGCCCCACCAATACGGCGTGGTCGGGCAGTTGAATGGCGCGCCTGCCGCTGAGAGCCAGTGCTATGGGGTCAAAGCTGGTGTCGCGACCGGACTCATCGACGAGCTTGAACACCTCCGTTAGCGGCTTGCCGTTTGCCTCGGTCTGGTCCCATCCGGTGAACAACTCGGCGACGGCATTCAGGTACTCGACCCTCCCTCTGGCATCGGCCCGAATGACCCCATCGCCGATGGAGGCCAGGGTGACCTGTGCGCGCTCCTTCTCGGCGTTCAGGGCCTGCTCGGCTCGCTTGCGATCGGTGATGTTGAGCAACGCTGCCACCGCACCTCGTGGCCGTCCGTTGGCGTCGAGCAAGGGCGCAGCCGAGACCAGCTCATGCTGCAAGGTGCCGTCCTCGAATACGATCTCCAGCTCTTCGTCGCGAACCCGCTCGCCGCGCGCCGCCCGCTGCACCGGTAATTCTTCGGGAGGCAACAGCTGCCCGCGACGGTAAACCTTGTAGCGAGCCGCACGGTCGATTACCGGAGCGCTAAGTGAGAGATTGCCGCCGGTCGGCACCCTCAGATTCAAGCGCGCAGCGTCATTGCCGGTGATCTTGATGGCCTCGGCGTCATGGGCGATCAGAACTCCGATGGGAAGCGTCTCGAGCAGAGTCTGCATCTCCTCGGCCCGCTCGCGAAGTCTGCGTTCGGTCCGCTCCCGCTCCACCGCCAGACCAGTGAGATGCATCCAGCGTTCGACCGCCTGCTGCTCTTCCTTGGTGGGGCCTCGCGCCTCTGCGTAGTAGAGGGCAAAGGTGGCCAGGACCACCCCCTGGGACGACAGCACCGGCGACGACCTGCAGGCCCGCAGGCCGTGGGGCAAGGCCTGTTCCCGACCCAATTCCCACAACGGATCGGTGGCGATATCGGTGACCACCACAGTTTCACGACGGTAGGCGGCGGTGCCACAGGACCCGGACTCAGGCGCCACGGGAATGCCCCTGTCGACGGCTTCATTGAAAGCGGCCGGCAGGCTCGGGGCCGCACCGAGCCGCAGCTGCTGGCCGCTGTCGTCGAGCAGCAGGATAGAGCACCACGCCTCCGGGGCCTCGAGCTCCATATTGCGCGCGATGTCATTCAGAATCTCGGTAAGCTTACAGCCGGCGGCGATCCTCTCCAGTACCTGATTCTGAGCGGCGAACAACGCCTCGGCTCGTCGCGACTCGGACGCCCAGGCCCTCGCCCCTTCCCTCTCCTTGTCCATGGGTCCCCCAGCGCGCACCCGAACACCCGGTACTCGGCCTGCGCGCCCTCTAGCCCGTGAAAGCAACACACCGTGACCGCCCGAGGCTCGCCATCGTCGGCAGGCGCGCATCCGAGCGCTGAAAATTGCGATCCGACCGGAATGCCATGTTCGGTGTCGGCGAGAAGAGCCCCCATGCACGCCCGAGGCCGCCGGAGCAAACTGTAAACCTTGTGCATTAGTTCGCCTACACCCCCACCTTTGTCGGGAACCCGCCGCGCCTGCCTGCTGCCGCCACGAAGGGCTGGACACACGGGCGGAACCGGCGGACACCGTCGGGCCCCGCCTCGCGCGCCCTATACTCGCACTCAAAGCAGCCCGAGGAGTCCTAATCGATGCCGAGTTTGTTGCTGGAGCAAGCCAATGACATCCTGCTCAGGACCTTGAACCAGGCACGGTCTCGGGGCATGCCGCCCGTCGCTGTCGCCCTGCTGGACCCAGGCGGCCACCTGCAGGCGCTGCAGCGCGGCGACGGCGTATCGTTTCTGCGCACCGATATTGCTATCGCCAAGGCCTGGGGGGCGCTTGCCATGGGTGTAGGCAGTCGCCAGATCTCGGAGCGCTACCAACTGGGTACCCAGCAGGCCGGTTTCATCAATGCACTCAATGCCATGACCGGCGGTCGGGTGGTGCCTCTGCCAGGGGGAGTGCTGATCGAGGACGACGACGGCGAGGTTCGTGGCGCGCTGGGTGTCGCAGGCGGTGCCTCCGACGACGACGAGGCCTGCGGCGTGAGCGCCATCGAGGCGGCAGGTTTGGTGGCCGTGCCAGGCGCACCTCCGGCTCCAGGTGTCCCTTGATCAAGGGCACGCAAAGCAGTCTAATCCGGCGGGTTCGACATCCGCTCACCGGTCACAAATGCTCCCGTCCCCGGAAACACTGCTCGCTTTCATCGCCGCCTCGGTGCTGATTACCATCGCACCCGGCCCCGACAATTTGATGGTGCTGGGGCACGGCATCAGCCGCGGGCGTGAGGCTGGCATCGCGGTGGCGCTGGGTTGCGCTCTGGGATGCGCCACCCATACCTTGTGGGCCGCCCTCGGCGTCAGCGCCGTGATCGCCGCCTCCGAAGCCGCCTTCTTCGTGCTCAAACTGCTGGGCGGCGGCTATTTGCTCTGGCTTGGCATCAATGCCCTGCGCCACGCCGGCGAGACGCCGGTGCGCGAGGATGCCGCCTTGGCACTGCTGGACAGCGCTCGCTATCTGCGGCGAGGATTTATCGCCAACGCGGTGAATCCGAA
Source organism: uncultured Candidatus Competibacteraceae bacterium (assembly GCA_964563515.1). Lineage (GTDB taxonomy): Bacteria > Pseudomonadota > Gammaproteobacteria > Competibacterales > JAHEDQ01 > CAZLYT01. The sequence continues at coordinate 7,958 of CAZLYT010000226.1, forward strand.
GGTGGCGCTGTTCTTCCTCGCATTTCTGCCGCAGTTCGTCGACACCGCCGCGGCTTCGGTGACCAGCCAGATTCTGGTACTCGGAGGCCTATTCGCTATCCAAACTGCGGTCATCTTCTCGGCAATCGCCTACTTTTCGGCGGTCATCGGTCTGTGGTTGGCGTGCAGGCCCGGCGCCGGCCGTTGGCTGGATCGGGCCAGCGGCGCCCTGTTCGTGGGGCTGGGACTGAAGCTGGCGTTCAGCGCCAGGCCTTAGAGAGACGCCGACAGCGCCGGGCCAGAGGCTCGGCGGCCGTGGCGTGGTCAATCCAGCGTAAGCACCCTGACTCGATCTCGCTGCGGGTCGGCTCCCAACAAGAACTCTTGCCAGCCGACGTGGTGGACGATTCGCGGCTGAGGAAATCACAAATGATCGGCCCCGGCAGTCCTTGATAGGTGATCATGCCGTGTTCGACGGTATGGCTGAGGTCGATGAGTCGCTTCATGGTTGACTGGGCTCTGACGAGAGATCTCCCAGAAACATAGCCGTACCGAGCGGAGGCAGCGACCGGATGCTCGCATCGGGCGGCCACGGTTCGCACCTGATGAAGGCACGCCTGGGGTGAGGTTCGCCGCCACCTCGATTCGCCTCGCCACCAAGAGCAGGCTGACTATGCTGATACGGTCACCGGCACAAGGCGCCCCGGCCCCGGCGGACAGTGAATGAGCATCGACGTCGAAGGTGTACGCGATCAGACCCCGGCCTGCGAGGATGTCCTGCACTTCAACAATGCCGGTTCGTCGCTGATGCCCGACCCCGTCTACGAAGCGGTGCTCGGACACCTGGCATTGGAGCGGGATATCGGCGGTTACGAGGCCGCCGCGCAGGCCCAGGCTGCCCTCGACCGCTACTACGGCGCGTTCGCTGAGCTGCTGGGAGCGGCTCCCGAGGAGATCGCCTATGTGGAAAACGCCACTCGGGCCTGGGACATGGCGTTCTATGCACTCCCGCTAGCTGCCGGCGATCGGATCATCACCCATGAGTCGGAGTACGTCTCCAACTACCTTGCGTACCTTCAGCTCGGGCGGCGCCGGGGTGT
>CAZLYT010000227.1:0-2783 GCA_964563515.1 uncultured Candidatus Competibacteraceae bacterium
AGGCCCGAAACTCCCCGCCCCGAGACTCCGCGCACACCTTGGTCAACGCCGCCGTCAGCGTCGTCTTGCCATGGTCCACATGGCCAATCGTCCCAACGTTTACGTGCGGCTTCGTGCGCTCGAACTTCTGCTTGGACACTGGAGATCACCCCTTAGATGGTTTCACGTCGCTCGCGGACTAGAGGAGACTCAAAGCAACATCATGGCACGTAATTATGGAGCCCATAACCGGATTTGAACCGGTGACCTCTTCCTTACCAAGGAAGTGCTCTACCGACTGAGCTATATGGGCTCGGAGACAGACAGGGCACTCGCACTGGAGCGGGTGATGGGAATCGAACCCACATCATCAGCTTGGAAGGCTGAGGTTCTACCATTGAACTACACCCGCGATTTCCGCCGGGTTCTGCCAGTTCCGGCACATTCACGCCCAAGCTGACTACTGGTGGAGGGGGTAGGATTCGAACCTACGAAGGCTGAGCCAGCAGATTTACAGTCTGCCCCCTTTGACCGCTCGGGAACCCCTCCTGCGGGAGGGCATATTCTAGTCGTCGCGATTTGACCGTCAAGTCCCAATAGAAAACGCGCCGCAGCCTGCTGCGAGGCAGGACGGTATCGGGTGGGCGTGGAGCTGGCGACAGGGATCGAACCCGCGACCTGCTGATTACAAATCAGCCGCTCTACCAACTGAGCTACGCCAGCCAAGCGTATCGGGTCAGTAAGGTAGCCATAACCGGGCCCGCTGTGAAGAGGCCCTACCGAGCCGCCGCGACAATTGCCAGCCCCTTTAGTACCAGCAACGGGTCTCGACGCGCCGGCACCCCAATGCTTGCAGCAAGTAGCGCCGCGTCGCCGCCGGTCATCAAAAGCTCGGGCATGGCTTGACAGCGCTCTGTCGCCGCACGCACTAACCGCTCCACAGCGCCGCAGGCAGCCTGGAGGGTGCCCGACAGAATTGCATCGGTGGTGCCTGCAGCGAACACTGGAGCCGAGCCGGAGGCAACATCTGGCAGCTGCCCGGTACCGGTGGCTAGCGCGCGTCGCATGAGCCTGAGACCAGGTAGAATGACGCCCCCCAAATGCCGACCCCCACTGTCCAGCGCGTCGATAGTAGTGGCCGTTCCAGCATCCACGACACACACTGGCCCCGAGGTGAGCGCGCGGGCGCCAATGAGGGCGAGCCAGCGATCGACCCCGAGCTGCTGGTAGTCGCGATAACCGCAGACGACACCGAAGGCTGCAGGCTGCACCGTGGCAATCCGCAACGTGGAGCCCAAGCGAGCACTGGCCCAGGCAGCAATGGTCGCCACCAGCGGTGCTGCTGCGACGGACGCTGTCCAAACCTCCCGAACTTCCGTCGGATCGCCGGCCGCCGCGTCCAGTCGAGCGCTGCTGATCGACTGGCGCTGGTGCTGAAAGCTGCCGCTGGCAACAAGCTTCGAGCCTGACGCTCGCCCCCATTTGACGCGGGTGTTTCCTATGTCCAACAGCAGCTTCATGGCCGCAAGCGCAGGCTAACCTCTCCGGCCAGGCAGCGAAGCTCGCCGTCAGCCGCCTCGACCCGCAACGCCCCATCGGCGGCAATTCCCAGGGCGCTACCGGCCACTCGCGCTCCGTTTGGAAGCAACACCAAGACCTCCCGCCCGGCCACCGCGTCAAATTGGGCCCAGTCATCAGCGAATGGCCGCCAACCGTGTCGGGCGTAATACTCAATAGCATCGAGGATCGCTGCTGCCAGTCGCCCAGCCAGCACGTCGCGGGGTATCTTCGGATGGGTCCCCAGCACTGTGCCCAAGTCAGTGGGTGCCAACCCACCAATGGGATCCTGAACCACCGCAGGCGACGTGTTGATGCCAACCCCGACGGTGACAGTGCCATTGCAGCCAGCGCCAGCCTCGTACTCGACCAGGATGCCACCGAGTTTCCGATCCTGGACCAGGAGGTCGTTGGGCCATTTGATTCCCAGGGCATCCACGCCCAACGCGCGCAAAACTCGCGCAACTGCGACGCCTGCGACCAGACTCACCTTGCCCAACAGATCCGGATCAAATGACTGCCTGATCAAGATCGACATCCATACTCCTGCGCCGAAGGCTGAGTGCCACTCTCGCCCACGTCTGCCACGGCCCCGACTCTGAAACTCGGCAATACAGAGGATGGGAGCAAGAGCTCCGCTACGCGAGCGACGACGCACTTCTTCATTGGTCGAGTCGATGCAATTGGCGATCTGCAACTCCCCAAGCCCCATCGCCCAGGGACCGAGACCGGCGCGAACACCCACGGCATCCATCAGCTCGAGCCCACCGGGCAGACGATAACCGAGACCAGGCGCGGCCCGCACCACGAGTCCGTATCGATCCAACTGACGCAAGCATTTAGCTACGGCAGCGCGTGAGACACCGATCGCCGCCGCGAGACTGGCGCCGCCATGAAACTCGCCATCGGCCAGAGCACCCAACAGTGCTCGAACTGAAGGGTCCATGTCCGGCGGTTCCTCCGAGATCATGGGCAGGATCAACTTATCGTCCGAGCGAGGCGTGTGCGGCCGAGCTTGCCTAAGATAATCGTAGTAGGGCAGGCACAGGCAACACGTCTATCGGCCCACAGCACAGCCTTTCGGAGGCAAGCTTGAGTGGCAAAAAAAAGCCCCTGTCGTTGAGAGGCAGGGGCTTTGGTGAGGGGTGCCTGGCAGTGACCTACTCTCGCATGGGGAGGCCCCACACTACCATCGGCGCTGGAGGGTTTCACTGCCGAGTTCGGGATGGGGTCGGGTGGTTCCCCTG
>CAZLYT010000228.1:0-2626 GCA_964563515.1 uncultured Candidatus Competibacteraceae bacterium
CGAGCGTATCCATGCCGATCTCGAGAAACTGCTCGAGACGGCGATGGACGGCGATCTGATCCTCGACGCCACGCTCTCGACCTCGAATGCATCGGCCGCTGCGATCTGGCGCATCCGCGATTCCAGCGTCGAACTTGGCCGCACCTTCCCTTACGCCGCACGAACAGGTTTTGACGTCAGCCTCGCCATCGACCGGATGGAGGAATATGCGGATACGATCGGCTCGCGCATCAGGGCCATCGACGCGCAGGCGTTCGCCGTGGTGTTCGGTCATGCCGGCGACGGCAATCTGCATATCGGCGTGCATCATGAGCACACGCCCGAAAAGCGCGACGAGTTCGAAAAGCTCGTCTACGACATCACGGGCGAATTCGGCGGCTCGATCTCGGCCGAACACGGCATCGGCATCCTGAAGCGGCCCTACCTGAAGATGAGCCGAACGCAAGAGGAAATCGAAACCATGCGCACGCTCAAGCGCGCGCTCGACCCGAAAAACATCCTGAACCCGGGCCGGATTTTTAACGTGTGAACGCGCCTTGCGCGATCAAGTCGAAACTCGATGCGCAATTGTCCCCTTCACCCCCTGAAGTCATATTGCTTGCAGAGGTGGTCGCCGATCTGGACCAGCATGGTGACGCATTCGGGGTAGCCCGGTTTGGCGATCGTGGCGTCATCGGCCCTGGCGCGGAATTCCCAGGCGTTGCCGTCGCGGAGCACGGATATGACGATGCCGTCGGGGCAATCGGCATGGACCTTCAATTCGGCCCGCGCCATCGCGATCAGCTCGGCTTCGGTTTTGGCTGGCTTGCTCATCGTGGCGGCTTCCCCCGGCTGACTTCGACTTGATCCGAGTTCTTGCGCTGACCCGCCCCTGCCCGGATCGGACCCAGCGGCATGCTTTGGCGGGAAGAACGGTGAAATCCAGCCTGCCGTTCCGCCGGTCACCTGTCGACGCCTTCGCCATCTTGACTCCATTTTTTGGAGTATATACTACAATATTTGTACCGTGGAGTTGATCCAATGACGACGATCGCATCCGACACCAGGAGCCCAGGCACCCGCCATTTCTGGCTTGGCATGGCGGCCTATCTGGTCCCCTCCTTCCCCATCGCCTTTGTCTGGCATCTCGTGCTGTTCGAGCAGCGCTATCACGCACTCGGCATCTACCGTGCCGATCCCATCATCCCCTTCGGGCTGGCTTCGATGATCATTCAGGCTGCGATCTTTTCGTGGGTTTTTCCCCGCGCGTTCACGCGCCATCGCAATTCGACGCTGAAGGATGGGCTGCTGTTTGGGCTGGCCGCCGGCCTGTTGTCGTGGTCGTTCACGACGCTTGCGGTGGCGGCAAAACATCCGATGGCATCGATCACCGACTATGTCGTTCTCGAATCCGCCTTCACCCTTCTGCAATTCCTGATCGTGGGCCCCTTGATGGCGCTTGCCCATCGAACCCCGGGGATCGACCGGAGATGAATTTCGCGGGATGAGCAATCTCCATTACCCGCAGTTTTGCGCGCTTGCCCGCGCGGCCGAAATTATCGGCGAGCGATGGACGTTGCTGATCATCAGGGAACTGCTGCTGGGACCAAAGCGTTTTGGCGATCTCCTGGATCACCTCGACGGGATGAGTCCGACGCTGCTGACGTCGCGTCTGACCGCGTTGATCGACAGCGATGTCGTTCGCAAGATCACTCTGCCCAGACCCGTCAACGCGCAGCTCTATGAATTGACCGAGACTGGCCACGAAATTCAGCCCGCGATCCGGGAATTGATCCGCTGGGGCGGCCGCTTCCTGTTTCCGCCGGTTCCGGGCGACGTCTTCGAACCCGATTGGGTGCTGCTCGGTCTCGATGCCATCGCCAGGCGCACGCCGGTGCCGCAGGTGAACATTGGCCTCGTCGTAAGCCACGGCAGCAAATCGGCGCCCTTCACCATTGCCGGCGGCGAGAGCGGAACGACGATTCAGAAGGGTCAAACGGACTGCAAGGGATCGCTGGAAGCGCCGTTCGATGCTGTGCTCCAGATCATCGGCCGGAGCGTATCCCTCGATGATGCGGTGGCATCCGAGCGGGCGAAAGTTCACGGCTCGACCACACTGGTTCGCAAGCTGCCGCAACTGTTCGACCTGGCCGAACGCCGGCGCACGGCTGGATGATACAAACGAGAGGAGAGAGCAATGAAGAAATATGTCCTGCTGCATTACGGGTTCGAAAAGCCGACACCGGAAATCATGTCCGCCTGGGGAAAGTGGTTCGAGACTTTCAAGGACAACATCATCGACAATGCAGGCCCATTCCTCAGTGGCCGCGAAATCTCGAAAGCCGGCACCAGGGAACTGCCGTTGGGGCGTGAATCAATCACCGGCCTTACGGTGATGCGTGCCGGCAGCCTCGATGAGGCCGAGAAAATGGCGCAAGGCAATCCCTACATCTCGAGCATCAGAGTCTATGAGGTGATGTCGAGGTAGTATCATGTCGTGAACGCGAGTCCCTCCGCCGACCGTCGTTGCATTCGGCAGCGGCTATCTCTGGATGTGCTTGGTGAATATCCTGATGACCCGGCCTTTGACGGCCGGCGCCTTGTCGAAGATATCGGATGCGAGGCCTTCCACGGCATCGCGCAACGC
>CAZLYT010000229.1:0-1718 GCA_964563515.1 uncultured Candidatus Competibacteraceae bacterium
GGAGCAACGCCCCGCACCAGCGCGCCGCGTGCCATCCCTTGATGGGCCACCATCACCTGGCCCTCGACCAGCGGATATGCAGCAATCACGCCGGGCAACCCGCTGATCGTCTCCGCGAGGCCGTCGTAATCCTGGAACCCACCAGTCTGCGCATAAACCGTGATGTGGCCATTCAGGCCGAGAATCCGGGACAAAAGCTCCTGGCGAAAGCCGTTCATAACCGACATCACAATGATCAGCGTGGCCACGCCGAGCGCGATGCCGAGCAGCGAAAACCAGGCGATGACAGAAATAAAACCTTCACTGCGACGCGCCCGTAGGTGGCGCATCGCAACCATCCACTCGAATGGGGAGAACACCAATCGGCTCCTAAAGTCGCTCCCCGCCACGCGCAGGGCATGGGTTGCACATGGGCGTCAGCCTGGCCAGAACCGAGTCGACGGCAAGCTCGTGTCGTTCCCCGCTGCGGCGCTCTTTCATCTCGACATTGCCGGAACTCAAAGCGCGGGGCCCAACGACCACTTGCCACGGCAGCCCGATGAGGTCCATGTCGGCAAATTTGACGCCCGCCCGTCCCTCCCGGTCGTCGTAAAGCGTTTCGACGCCATTGTCGACGAGCGTCCGATAAATCTGTTCACAGCTCTCGGTACAATGGGCGTCGGCGGGCTTCAGATTGATCAGCCCGACCCGAAAGGGCGCGACGCTCTCCGGCCAGATGATTCCCGCCTCGTCGTGAAACGCTTCGATGATGCCGCCCACAAGGCGCGAGACGCCAATGCCGTAAGAGCCCATTTCGAAGGGGATTTCATCGCCGTTCGGGCCCTGAACCGTCGCATTCATCATGCGCGAATACTTGGTGCCGAAGTAAAAAATGTGGCCCACTTCGATGCCGCGACCCTCAACCAGAGCGTCGCCCAGCCGCTTCTCCGCCTCGGGATCACGCTCGTGATCCGTCGCCGCATATCGAGCGGTGAATCCTTCGACGATTTGCTGACGCTCGCTGTCCTCCTCAGGCAGCAGATCAGCCCAATTGCCTTGGGTCAGGTCGCGGTGATAGGCGATTTCACTCTCGCCCGTCTCGGCCAGGATGACAAATTCGTGGCTCATATCGCCGCCGATGGGTCCGCTCTCCGCCCTCATCGGAATGGCCCGAAGGCCCATCCGCGCAAACGTGCGCAAATAGCTGACGAAGAACTTGTTGTAAGATCTTCGCGCGGCTTCCCGATCCAGATCAAATGAGTACGCGTCCTTCATCAGGAACTCCCGCCCCCGCATCACGCCGAAGCGCGGTCGAATCTCGTCGCGGAATTTCCACTGAATATGATAGACGAGCTTGGGCAGATCGCGATAGCTCCTCACAGAGCCCCTGAAGATGTCGGTGATCTGTTCCTCGTTGGTCGGGCCGTACAACATCTCGCGGTCGTGGCGGTCTGCGATCCTCAGCATCTCGGGACCATACGCATCATACCGGCCACTTTCCCGCCAGATCTCGGCCGGCTGGAGAGTCGGCATCAGCATCTCCTGACAGCCGATGCGATCCTGTTCCTCCCGAACAATGCCCTCGATCTTTCTCAGAACGCGCAACCCCAGCGGCAGCCAGGAGTAGATCCCGGCACTCGACTGCCGGATCATGCCGGCCCTCAGCATCAGCCGATGGGACGCAATCTGCGCCTCCGCCGGGGTCTCCTTCAGGGTCGGCAGAAAAAACCGGGACAATC
>CAZLYT010000230.1:0-6874 GCA_964563515.1 uncultured Candidatus Competibacteraceae bacterium
GCCGCACCAAAATCGCGCCATCCCATAGGCGTTCCTATCGGCGCCTCGCGTGGCAACGACCGCGCTGGCGCCACCAAGGGCAGCACACCCGAAGCCGGCAGCCCACCGCGCTGCTCAGGGCTCATCTGCCGCCAGTCCAAAGTCTCCCCCCTTTGGGAAACACAAAGGATGGCAGGCTGGACAGGCCAAGGCGCCTGCCACAAGATCTGGCAACCTCAGCATCTGACATCTCGATGACCTACTGCCTGGCTATCCGTGTCGAACAAGGGCTGGTATTCGGTTCTGACTCGAGAACCCACGCGGGGGTGGACTACGTCACCACCTACCGCAAGATGCACCTGTTTCAGCCAGCGCCAGATCGCATGTTCGTCGTCCTGTCCGCCGGCAATTTGGCGACGACCCAGGCCGTTCTCAACTACTTGCGGCGAGATTTGGACTATCCCCCCGAGAGCGGACTGAACTTGGCCACGGTGCGTTACCTGTTTGAGGCCGCGGAGTACATCGGTCAGCTCAGTCAGAGCGCGCAACAGCGCAGCGCCACGGCCCTGGCTGCCGCCGGCTTCAGTGGCGAAGTGTCCCTGATTCTCGGTGGTCAGATTGGCGGGCAGCCGCCCGAGATCATGCTCATCTATCCCCAAGGCAACTACATCGCCGCCTCCGATGAGACTCCCTACCTGCAGATCGGCGAGTCCAAGTATGGCAAGCCCAATCTGGACCGCTTGCTGGAACCTGACTTGCCACTCGAGGTGACGGCGCGCATTGCCTTGACCTCCCTGGATGCCACCTCGCGCTCCAACGCCACCGTTGGCCCGCCCTTCGAGATCGCACTCTACCCGCGCGATGCGCTGGTCTTGAGTCATCACCTTCGAGTGGAAGGCACCGCTCCCTACCTAAGCCACCTGCGGGAGGCGTGGAACGAGGGCCTGCGTGGGGCCTTGGCGACCCTGCCGCCCTTCGACTGGGAGCGCGGCTAACCGCGTCTCATACCGTGCAAGCAGGGCGCAACCCGCGACGACGTTCCGCCATAAGCTGACCCAACAGCGACGGATATCGCTGTATTCCTCGCTTCACGACCCCTTCACGCTCGCCATCGCAACCTTCGACTGCGAAATCCACACAACCTCGCCGCGCCCTGGGGCAGCCGCGACTGGTAGGTACGTGAAGCACGCCGTGGCTAACTTTCTCGCATTTCAGACTGGATGGATCGCCTGCGTCCTCTCGGGCGCCCACGGGGTGCCGCTAGTGGGCACGGGGCTAGCGCTGGCCTTGGTTGGCGCCCACATTCTCAGCGCCCGAAATCGCAGCGAGGAGCTTCGCCTGGTGCTGCTCGTTGCGTTGCTGGGCGCTATCTGGGACAGCCTGCTCACAGCGGCCGGCTGGCTGAAATATGCCTCCGGCGTCCTGGTGCCGGGTACGGCGCCGTACTGGATCGTCGCCATGTGGATGCTGTTCGCCACCACCCTAAACGTGAGCTTACGTTGGCTGCGGGGTCGACCGCTGCTCGCCGCCGTCGTTGGTGCGGCCGGTGGACCACTTGCCTATCTGGCGGGCAGCCAGCTTGGCGGAGTCGTATTGGCGGAGCCAGTCCTGGCGCTGACGGCGCTGGCCTTGGGATGGTCGGTGATGGTTCCGCTGCTGGTGTTGCTCGCGCAACGTCTGGACGGATTCCAGAGCCCAGGCGGACCGGCCGCTGTGCAACCGAGGGGTTCGGCGTGAGTGCGTGGTCGGCTTGGCTGAGTGCGGTTGGCGTGCTGGCCGCGATGGCAGTCTTGGGGTGGGTGTTGAGCTTGCTCCGTCGCGACGTGGGTGTTGTCGATAGCCTCTGGGGCCTGTTCTTCGCCGCCGCCGCCCTCACCTACGCAGCGACGCTGAACGGTCAGGGTTTACGCAGCGGTCTGGTCCTGGCGCTGTGCTTGATTTGGGCGCTGCGACTAACCAGCTACATCACTTGGCGCAACTGGGGCGAGCCCGAAGACCGGCGCTATGCCGCCATGCGAGACCGCAATCAGCCCCACTTCGAGCTCAAAAGCCTGTATCTGATCTTCGGCCTCCAAGCGACGATCGCCGCGGTCGTATCGTTGCCCCTGTTGGGTGCAATGGCGGGTCAGAGGCCGCTGGGCGTCATTGACCTTATCGGGGTTTTGCTGTGGGGAGTGGGCCTGACCTTCGAAGCGCTTGGCGATTGGCAGCTCAGTCGTTTCAAAGCCGATCCGGACAACAAGGGGCGGGTGTTGGATCACGGACTTTGGCGCTACACGCGCCACCCGAACTACTTTGGCGATTTCTGCGTCTGGTGGGGCTTCTACCTGCTGGCCCTGGGCGCCGGCGCCTGGTGGGCCATTCTTGGTCCCGCCCTGATGACGGTGCTGCTACTCCGGGTGTCCGGTGTAACCCTATTGGAAAGCGATATCGCAGAGCGCCGGCCCGGCTACCAGGTCTACGTTCGGCGCACCAACGCATTTTTTCCAGGCCTGCCGCGTGAGAGCTGAGGAGTTTCAGGTGACGAGCGTAATGATTGCGTGGATACCGTGGAAGCAGCTTGGTTTGGGCTTGGTATCGGCGACGTTGATCGTGCTCAATCCGCCCGCGGTGGCCGCCTCGCCGGATAGCGCCGAGTGGCGGTTTCGGGTGTTTCTGGACGGGAAGGAGATCGGCTACCACGCCTTCCGCCTCAGCACCGTCGAAGGCAAGCAGCTCGTCGAGAGCGAAGCTAGCTTCGAGGTTCGCTTTCTCGTGTTCAACGCCTACAGCTACGAGCATCAGAGCCACGAGCTCTGGGCGGGGGATTGTCTGCACAGCATCGAATCCACTACCAATGACAACGGTGATAGGCAATGGGTGGCGGGCCGACAAATCGGCGAGGGGTTTCAAGTAGACAGCAGCTCGGGGCGGAAGACCGTGGCGGCCTGCCCGATGACATTCGCCTACTGGAATCCGGCCATCCTGCGAGCTTCCCGGCTGCTCAACGCTCAAACCGGCGAGTATCTGGAGGTCGATACGAAGCCGAGCGGTCAACGCAGCTTCAAGGTTGGCGGTAGTGCGCTGGATGCCAAGGAGTGGACGCTCGTCACCCGCGACCGCGAGATTAGGCTCTGGTACGACCCGGGAGAACGTTGGCTAAGCTTGGAATCCACCACCGAGGGCGGTCGCACGCTGCGCTATGAGCTCGTGGAGATGCCCAGTGTGGTTTTCCTCGCCCGCTATCTGGATCAGCCCGAGTAGCCCGCCCAAGCCGGCTTCTGACTCGTCCAGACTTGACGACAGCTCCCAGGCGGCTGCAAAGCCCGCCAGCATCCAGGGTCCCTGATGAATCATTCGGGCTGATTGTCGGAACAGCTGGCATCCGCCTGCGCCAGTGCGGTGCGCACTGCGTCGTCGGTAAGCTGGGGAAAGTCGATGTACCACTGACCGACCGCCATGTAAGGCTCCGGAGTGTGCACGCACACGACCTCGTCGGCCTCTGTTTCCAGCTCGCGGACGGTTTCCTTCGGCGCGTGGGGTACGGCTACCACCACCCGCTGCGCCCCCATCTGGCGGACCGCTTTGACCGCGGCGCGCATGGTGGCACCAGTGGCGATGCCGTCGTCGACCAGAATCACAGTGGCGCCGACGGGATCCAGCGCCGGCCGACCACCACGGTAGGCCCGCTCGCGCCGCACCACCTCCCGCGCTTCGCCAGCCGCCACCGCCTCGATTTCGTCCTCCTCGACTCCCAGCGCCCTGATCAGAGACGAGTTGAGCACCCGCACGCCATTACCTGCGATGGCACCCATCGCAAGCTCGGGTTGCCCCGGCGTACCAAGCTTGCGCACCACTAGGACGTCGAGGGGGGCATTCAGCGCGCGCGCCACCTCCACCGCCACCGGGACCCCACCTCGAGGCAAAGCCAGCACCAGGACCGGAGTCGGCCGCGATGACTTCGCCAGCAAGCGACCCAGGTCGCGGCCAGCTTCTACCCGGTCTCGGTATGGACGCATACGCACAGTATGGCACCACGGCACAAGCCGCGCAGTCTCGAGCCGCCTTCCCCCGAACATTCTGTAAGCCGCTGTTTACACCTGGATCTTTTTTGAGGCCCACGTTCCGCCTCGGCGCCCACGTGGTAGGAACGGCACGCGCCCCCCTCGAATCGGTTCAAACTGGGCGCGCGTCCCGCCGCGATGCCTTTCGCCAACGCTCAATCGCGGCCGGAGGCGCTTTTGATATGGCTCCGCGGACCGCTTGTCTGCCGCGTGACCGCGCGTGCGGAATTTCTATCGAAGGCCGCTTCTACGATAACCTTCGGGGCGTCCCGGACTCAGTCTCCGGCCACTGCAGCGACAGGGACCCGGGCCAACAGCACGTCCAGACGACGCTCCCCCTCCAGGACCAGTTGATCGCAGCTGTAGCGGATAGTCTCGATTCTGCTCCGGGTTCGACTGTCGGATTCCCTCACCGTCAGCTCGACGCGCTCGTGACGCAACAAGCTCCCCGACGCTTCGAGCACTTCCCGAATGACGGCCAGGGCACGCCTGAGTGCAGGCGCACCCGCGTGCACCGTGCCCAGCTCGCGCTCGATCTGGCCGAGACGGCGATGCGCAGCCTCCACCGCCTCGCCGCTGGGCTCTCGATGGGCGTACAGCGCCACGAAGCCGTGGCCCTGTCGTTCCACTGCCTTCAACTTCGCCCGAAGCAATCCGCGGGACTCGTTCTCGGCGGCTGCATCACTGGCGTTCTCCACAATCCGTAACAGGGCGCATAGGCACAGATATTCCAGCGCTTTAGACCTCAGTGTCTCCGCCAACTCCGGGGCGCTGCTGGCGACCAAGGTGAGGCGAGGCTCGCGACCGGCGAAATTATGAGCTTCCTGGACAGCGGCGGGCTCGGAGCCGGCGTCGCATCTCAGTAACAAGGTGCCGAAAGCCTCGTCCACCTCGTCGGGCTCGAGGCGTCGCAGCAAGTCCTGACGCGCGCGGCTGGCCGACACCAACTCCGCCAACGCCTTGGGACTAGGGAAAAGCGCCCGCAGCAGGTGCTCCCGCTCTCGGGCCGCCAAACTGAGCTCCATCGGCGGCGCCAGGGCGGCAACGAGTATGTCCAGCTGGGCGAGTGCCTGCTCCACGGGCCCACGCAGCTGTCGCGCGTAACCCGAGAGTTGTCTCAGGCGCGGGTCGGTAGCGCTGACCACGCGCTCCAGCGCCGCGGCGATGGGGTCGGCAGCGTTGCGCTTGGTCGGGGGCTGCGGGCCTCTGGCCTTGCGCTGTTGGTCGTTCATGATGGCTGTATCGACCGAAGGTGGGTGCGGGCGCGCACACGATAGCAGCCCCGCGTCACGGCCCCAAGCGCCCACCCCCATGATTCCTCAGGCACCGCGATTCTGGCGGAGTTCGCAGCCGCGCAAGTGTGAACCATTTGGGCTAATCCTCCGGTGGGGGCACACTGACGGTCCGCTCCAGCGCGCGACGCAGGGCATGGACTTCCTTGCGCAGTGCCGAAAGCTCTGCTTCCACTTCTCGGCTCTCGCTCTGCACCGCGTGCTCGATGAGCTCGTGCTCGGTCTCCATCACTTTCTCGCCCATGGCCTGCATGGTATTCACAATGACCGCGATGAACAGATTGAGCATCGTGAAGGTGGCGAGAAGGATGAAGGGAATGAAGAAAGACCAGGCCCAGGCATGCTGCTCCATGACCGGGCGCACGATACCCATGGACCAACTTTCCAGGGTCATGACCTGAAACAGCGTGTACATGGCTCGCCCCACAGTGCCGAACCATTCGGGATGGGTCGCCCCGAAGAATTCAACCGCCATGACCGCGAACACGTAGAACAGCAACAGCAGCAGCCCGGCAATGGCGCCGATGCCGGGAACCGCGCGCAACAGCGACTCCACCACGAAGCGCAGCTGCGGAACCACGGACACCAGCCGAAGCACACGCAGTACCCGCAGCACCCGCAGCACGGCAAAAGGACCGCTGGCAGGGAACAAGGCGATGGCAACCACCGAAAAGTCGAAGACATTCCATGGTTCGCGGAAGAATCGCCAGCCATGGCCCAAGAACTTCAAACCGATCTCCACCACGAACACGGCCAGGATCAGGTGATCCAGAGTTTTCAGCAGCCCCCCCCACGTGCGCCATGACTGTGGCGGAAGTCTCGAGCCCGAGGATTACGCCATTGATCACTATCAAGGCCGCAATGAAGCTCTGCACCCGCGGCTGCTCCACCCAAACCGCCGCCGCCCACCAGCTACCGGGTCGCCTCATAGAACGCCTCTCGTAACGTCAAAAGTCATTGGGTGAGCGCATTCTACGTAACCGCCGGGATACTTGATGGCACACGAAGCGGTGTCGGCTACCAATCGCCCACAGGGTGGTTAAGGAGACCAGCCCCTTGGAACCGTCACAACCGTTGTCCGTAGCCAGTTCGGCGAGCGCCGCTGCCGCCAGCCCTGAAGCCAACGGGCCCGCTGTCGACAATGATCTGCCCACCACCCATCTGCGCTGCGGCGACGACCTTCGGCAAGGGCTACAGGCCGCCGGGTTTCGCGGCCGTTACGCGGTGTACGCAGATCCTTTCTGTCAAGGACCGGTGCCCCGGGATGGCGACTTGCAGGAGACGCGAGCTCGCTTCCTCTCCGCCGCCTACGGGCTGGATCTGGACCAGTCCCGACGCCGCCTCGCCCTGGAGCAGCACGCGCTGGCCACCTTGCAGGCGTCGCCGCGCGTGGTCCTGTGGTTCGAGCACGACAGCTATGACCAGCTCATCCTGGCGCGCGTTCTGGCCTGGCTCGCGGTCACCGGTTGCCCGGATGCCCTGGAGCTGATCTGTATAGACCGATTCCCCGGTATCGAGCGCTTTGTCGGGCTGGGGCAGCTGAAGCCGGACCAACTCCGG
>CAZLYT010000231.1:0-8402 GCA_964563515.1 uncultured Candidatus Competibacteraceae bacterium
CTCAAGACCGATCATCCGGAACGCTATACCGTGCAGAGGGGGGATACCCTCTGGGGCATCAGCGAGCGCTTCTTGGAGGATCCTTGGCTGTGGCCTGAGGTGTGGCAGCTCAATCCCGAGATACGCAACCCCCACCTGATATATCCGGGGGACGTGGTGGGTTTGACGCTGGCTGCCGATGGCAAGCCCAGTCTGCGTTTGGAGCGCCGCGGCCGGCCGGTGGTCAAGCTGTCGCCCCAGGTTCGCGAGCGTTCCATTGCTCGAGCGATACCGCCAATTCCGCTGGACAAGATCGTACCCTTTCTCGACGCCGCCACCGTGCTGATGCCGGCCGAGTGGAACGCTCTGCCTTATATCGTCGCCCAAGATGACGGCCTGATCATTGGTGCTGATGAGCGTTTTTATGGCCGTGGATTGGCCACCGATGATGCGCAGGTCTATGGCGTGTACCGGCCTGATCGCGATTATCTCGATCCGGTGACGGGTGAGCTTCTCGGCCGCGCTGGCATCTACGTCGGCACCGCGCGCCTCGAGCACAGGGGCGACCCCTCCACGCTGTTCATGGAGCGCAGTCAGCGCCAGGGCTTGCCTGGCGATCGGCTGTATTCTCGCGCGGACGAGTACCCGACTCAGTTCGTGCCCACCGCTGGTGCCGTGAGCGGTCTGATCATGGCTGTTCTGGATGGTGTCACCCAGATTGGCCAATATCAAAATATAGTCATCAACCGAGGGCGCGCCGACGGTTTGGAGCCGGGTGACGTGCTAGGGGTGCTGCGCTCCGGTGAGGTGGCCCAGGATCCAGTCACGGGCGCAGCGGTCAAGCTTCCCGACGAGCGCTCTGGTCTGGTGCTCGTGTATCGTACCTTTGACCGCCTGTCGTACGCGC
Organism: uncultured Candidatus Competibacteraceae bacterium; assembly: GCA_964563515.1. Lineage (GTDB taxonomy): Bacteria > Pseudomonadota > Gammaproteobacteria > Competibacterales > JAHEDQ01 > CAZLYT01. Next base: position 887 of record CAZLYT010000231.1, read on the forward strand.
TGGTCATGCGTGCGACGCGCTCCATGCACGTTGGGGATCAGGTCGTCCCGCCCGATCTGGCGCCGATCTAGTCCTCGAGAAACCTTCCATGTACGCCGCCGGCTCCCTGAGCCGGCGAGCGCGCATCCTGACACGATGAGCGCTATGCCGTTGCAACCAATGTCCGGGGAAGATCCCGAGGAGCTACGGGCGCGGTTGGCACTGCTCAGAGTGGCAGGCATCGGCCCACGTTCTTATTGTCGACTCCTCGATCACTGCGGTGCGGCTCGAACCGCGCTGGCGACACGCGGTGGTGAGCTGGACCTGCCCAGCCAGGTGCGTGAACGGCTGCGCCATCCCGATTGGGCGGGAGCCGACCGGGACCTGGAGTGGTCGGAACGCCCCGGGCACCGCTTGCTGCAGGCACATACTCCCGACTATCCGAGCCTCCTCGCCGAGTCACTGGACGCGCCGCCGGTACTGTTCGTTCGAGGGGAGGTCGGTCATCTGGCCATGCCTCAGCTGGCCCTGGTGGGTAGCCGCAACCCGACCCCGGGTGGTCGATCCAACGCCCGCGACTTTGCCGCCGAGTTTGCACGCCGTGGTTTCGTTGTAACCAGTGGAATGGCGCTCGGGATCGACGCGGAAAGCCATCGTGGTGCGCTGGATGCCGGTGGTGCCACGGTCGCCGTCATGGGAACTGGACCGGACCGGATCTATCCAGGCCGGCATTTGTCCCTGGCTCGCGAGATCGCTGAGCGCGGCGCCTTGGTGTCCGAGTTTCCCGTCGGCACGCCAGCACTTCCCGCCAATTTTCCCCGCCGCAACCGCATCATCGCTGCACTGGCACTGGGCACGCTGGTAGTGGAGGCGGCAGAGGGCAGCGGCTCGCTTTTGACCGCACGAGCTTCTTCCGATTTGGGGCGGGAGGTGTTTGCCATTCCCGGCTCCATCCACAGCCCGGTGGCCAAGGGCTGCCACGCCCTAATCCGGCAAGGTGCCAAGCTGGTGGAAGGCGCGCAGCACGTGATTGAAGAGCTGGAAGGCGTGGTGGGGGCGCTTTCGGCCAACCTTGCCGCAGTGGTGCCAAGCACCGAGCAGATGTTGCCTGCCCACGATTCGGAGCATGAGGTGCTGCTATACGCGATGGGTTTCGACCCGGTGAGCGTGGATTCCTTGGCGTCGCGGACGCAATTGACGCCTGCAGAGCTTTCCTCCATGCTCCTGATATTAGAGCTTGAGGGCCGCGTCGCGGCCGTTTCCGGCGGCCGCTACGTCCGCATCGGATTAGAGAGTCCCCGATGAAGCAGAGCGTGGTGGACGTGCTCATGTACTTGTTTCAGAACTACATGAGCGACGAATCTGAGGTGGACGCGGATCGCGAGGCGGTGCTCAACGAGTTGCTCGACGCAGGCTTCCCGTACGGCGAGGTGGACAAGGCGCTGGAGTGGCTCGACGATCTGGCGACGCGGGCAGATGAGTCTCCGGCGCTGGCCGCGGAAGCCGAGCGGTCAGTTCGCATATTTTCCCGCGAGGAGCGGGAAAAGGTCGATGGGGAAGGACTAGGCTTCCTCATGGATTTGGAGCGCTGCGGCATCCTGGGCTCCGAGGCGCGCGAGCTCATCATGGACCGCGTCATGGCGCTCGAGACCGATCAGATCGACATCGAGCAGCTCAAGTGGATCATTCTGATGGTGCTCTTCAACCGACCAGGTCAAGAACAAGCCTACGCCTGGTTGGAAGGGTTGGTGTTCGACGGCTACGGTGCCTACTTGCACTAGCCGCGCGCGCCTCCAAGCCGACATCATTCACGCTCAACAGGCCCAAGCGTGCAGCACCCGATCTCCCCTCTCCCGGGGGAACTGGGGCTGCTCGCGGCAACACGCTCCGGTTTCGCTCCGACGCTTAGCGCGTCGGTAATTCCCCAGCTCTGACGGCAAGCGAATGGGCAAGCATCTCGTCATCGTCGAGTCCCCCGCCAAGGCCCGCACCATCAAGAAATATTTGGGCCCCGAGTTCGAAGTGCTGGCCTCCTATGGCCACGTGCGAGACTTGGTTCCGAAGGAAGGTGCCGTCGATCCGGCTCGGGATTTCGCCATGCGCTACGAGGTGATCGACAAGAGCCAGAAGCATGTGGATGCCATCCGTCGGGCCATGCGCAAGTCCGATGCGCTTTATCTGGCCACCGATCCCGACCGCGAAGGCGAGGCGATCTCCTGGCACACCTACGAGATCCTGCGCGAAAGCGACTTGATCGACGACAAGCCGGTGCATCGGATCGTCTTCTACGAAGTCACCAAGAGCGCAGTCCAAGACGCACTGGGCCACGCCCGTGGACTGTCCATGGACCTGGTAAACGCGCAGCAGGCAAGACGGGCCCTGGATTACCTGGTCGGCTTCAACCTGTCCCCGCTGTTGTGGCGCAAGATTCGCCAGGGGCTGTCGGCCGGCAGGGTGCAGAGTCCGGCGTTGCGCATGATCGTGGAGCGCGAAGAAGAGATCGAGCGCTTCGTGCCCCAGGAATACTGGACCATCGAGGCGGAGGCGGTTCGCGAGGAAAGCGCCTTCCGGGCGCGTCTACTGGCGTATTCTGGCCAAAAAGTTGAGCAGTTCTCGCTAGTTGACCAGGGTTCGGCGCATGAGGCGGAGCACCGCATCGCTGCTGCGGCTGGTGGCATTCTTCGCGTTACCAAGGTCGAGAAGAAGCAGCGTCGGCGCAACCCCGCACCGCCGTTCACCACCTCGACCTTGCAGCAGGAAGCCGTGCGCAAGCTGGGTTTCTCGGCCAACCGGGCGATGCGAACCGCCCAGCAACTGTACGAGGGTGTCGATATCGGTGGCGAATCGGTGGGCCTCATCACCTATATGCGTACCGACTCGGTGTCCCTCGCCCAGGAAGCGGTAGGCGAATTGCGCGAGGTGATTGCCCAGCGCTATGGCGCCGAAAAGGTTCCGCACGCGCCACGAATATTTCGGACCAAGTCCAAGAATGCCCAAGAGGCACACGAGGCGATTCGGCCGACCTCGGCGGCACGTGATCCCGATTCCCTGGCCAAGCATCTAAGCGCGGATCAGCGCAAGCTGTACTCGCTGATTTGGAAACGAACCCTCGCCTGCCAGATGATTCACGCCACTCTGGATACGGTGGCCGCCGATCTGGCCGCGGGCGACGTCGCCGTCTTCAGGGCCACTGGCTCAACGATTCGTGAACCCGGCTTCATGGCGGTCTATCTGGAAGGCCGTGACGACGTCAAGGCGGACGCTGACGACGACCGCGCGTTGCCTCCACTGGTGGAGGATGAGCTAGTCGACCTGCGTGCCTTGCACACCGAACAGCACTTCACCGAACCACCCCCGCGTTACACCGAGGCCAGCCTGGTGAAGACCTTGGAGGAGTACGGGATTGGGCGGCCGTCCACCTACGCCACCATCATCAGCACCTTGCAATCCAGGGGCTACGTAGAGTTGGAGGAGCGGCGCTTCCACCCCACCGACGTGGGACGAATCGTCAACGGTTTCCTGACTCAGCACTTCAGCCAATACGTCGATTACGAGTTCACCGCCCGCCTCGAGGACCACCTGGATGCTATTTCCCGCGGTGAGCGGGAGTGGGTCCCGCTGTTGCAGGAGTTTTGGGACTCGTTCAGTCGCCAAGTAGAAGAAAAGAGCAAGGTCTCGCGGCAGGAGGTCTCCCAGGCCCGAGCACTTGGCACCGATCCCAAGAGCGGAAAGCCGGTGGCGGTCCGGATGGGGAGATACGGTCCGTTCGTGCAGATCGGCAGCCCAGAGGACAGTGAGAAGCCGCGGTTTGCGGGTTTGCTTCCCGGCCAGCGCATGGACACCATCACCCTCGAAGAAGGTCTGGCACTGTTCCAGTTGCCCCGCGAGCTCGGCCAGACACCCGAAGGTGAGAAGGTGACTGCAAACATGGGCCGCTTTGGGCCGTATGTGCGCTATGGCAAAAGTTTCGTGTCGATCCGGGACGGCGATCCCTTCTCCATAACGCTTGAGCAAGCGCTGACGCTGATCGCCGAAAAGAAGGCCGCCGACGCAAATCGGGTGATCCGCAGCTTCGATGGTAGCGCCATCCAAATCTTGCGCGGACGCTACGGGCCCTATATCACCGACGGCGAGCGCAATGCCCGCATCCCCAAGGACCGCGAGCCCGAATCTCTCAGCCTCGAGGAATGTCAAAGGCTCATCGCCGAGGCGCCAGCCCGCAAGGGGAAGCGACGCGGCCAGGGTCGGCGGCGGGCTACCAACTGACGCCCGGGCTGTCGCAAGCCAAAGCGCACCGGCCTGATTGCGCATGGTGGCGTGAGCCCACTGCGGCGGAAACCTCTGCGACGGTGCAAAGTGGCCGCCGATTGCTACAGCTTGCATAGCAGCGCTTGCAGCGTGCGGTCTTACCGGCTGCAGCCTGCGCTTCGAGCCTTGCGAGCCGGTGGCATCATCGCCTATCCAACCGAAGCGGTTTACGGTCTGGGCTGTGACCCCCGTTGCCAAGCTGCGGTAACACGTATTCTTGCGCTCAAAGGTCGAACTTGGAGCAAGGGACTGATTCTCGTGGCGTCCCACATTGAACAACTCACCCCCTATCTGAAGAGCGTCACGCCCGAGCTTTGGGCGCGTGCCATGCGCACTTGGCCAGGGCCGGTCACTTGGCTGTGGCCCGCAAGCTCCCAGGTCCCCTCTTGGGTTCGTGGCCGCAGCCGGCGGGTGGCGGTTCGTGTCAGCGCGCATCCCCTGGTGCAATCTCTATGCTCCCGATACGGCGCGGCCTTGGTTTCGACCAGCGCCAACCACTCTGGAGCGGAACCGGCACGGACCGCTCGCCAGGTTCGATCGCGCTTCTGCGACGCCGTGGACCAGGTATTGGCAGCGCCAGTTGGGGGCATGTCGAAGCCCTCGGAGATCCGGGACCTGCTCAGCGGCGCGATCTTGCGGGCAGGCGGTGGATGAGGATAGGAACGTGACACAAGGGCCAGACCTGGAGCCAGTGCGCGCCTACCTGCAGGAGCTGCAGGACAGAATTTGTGCCGCCGTGACAGCCGAGGACGGTGGCGCCAGCTTTCATGAGGATATCTGGGAGCGGGCCGAGGGCGGTGGCGGTCGCAGTCGCGTGCTCCGGGAAGGTGGCGTATTCGAGCAAGCGGGCATCAACTTCTCCCACGTGCACGGTAAGTCCCTACCGCCTTCCGCAAGCGCCCAACGGCCCGAGCTGGCCGGTTGCGGCTTTCAGGCTCTCGGGGTGTCGCTGGTGATTCATCCACGCAATCCGTACGTGCCCACCTCCCACGCCAACGTGCGCTTCCTTATCGCCGAGGGGTCGGGTGAGGCGGTGGCTTGGTGGTTCGGCGGTGGATTCGACCTGACACCCTACTACGGATTCGAGGAGGACTGCCGCCATTGGCATGAGACCGCCAGGTCGGCTTGCCGGGTCCTGGGCCCCGGCGCCTACCAGCGCTACAAACGCTGGTGCGACGACTACTTCTATATTCGCCATCGCGGCGAGCCCCGTGGTATCGGCGGCCTCTTCTTCGACGACCTGAATGCCCCGGATTTCGAGACCACCTTCGCATTTGCCCGCAGTGTGGGGGACCACTATCTCAAGGCCTATCTACCCATCGTCCGCCGGCGCCGAGAGCACTCCTTTGGGGACCGGGAGAGACAGTTTCAGCTGTACCGTCGGGGACGTTATGTGGAGTTCAATCTGGTATACGACCGGGGCACCCTGTTCGGCTTGCAGTCCGGGGGCCGCACCGAATCGATCCTGATGTCGCTGCCACCCTTGGTAGCGTGGCGTTACGATTGGCACCCCGCGCCGGGCACACCGGAGGCCGAGCTCTACGAGCGCTACCTGCAACCCCGAGAGTGGTTGGAGCAGTGACAGGCAGGTGGCAGTCGTTCGGTGCCGGTGGGGCGAGCTGCTCCGGATTGAGCGGTTGTTTCGATAATTCAAGGATTTTGGCGGGCGAAGCCTTGCCGAAGCGAGCTCGACACATGGACCGGCGGCTGCCGCAAGGCTAGAGTCGAGAAACGAGCTCACGAAGGAAACCATGCAGCCGTCAGGTTGTTGCTCATTGTCCGCCTGGTGGGCCCTCTGCATGAGCTGTCCGTGGGGCGCGCGAGGACGCCGTCGCCGCCATTGATTATGGCCAACACGCTTGGAACTGGCACGGTTACCGCAATCTTGGCGGTATTGACGTCCTTGTGGTGGCGCGACGCTGGCCCACCACCGGGGACGCTGGAACCGGTTGCTTCCGTCCCCGCGTGGGAGCAAGTAGATCCCGCGGGCGACCACAGTGGGGCTGCAAGGTCAGACGCCGCCGCATTGGAGACGACACCACCAGCTCGATCAGCCGCCGAACAATTGGTCGGCCAACCCCAGGTCACTGCGCGCCTGGTCAGCGACGCGCGCGAGTTGAAGGTGTATTTCGAAGCGGACCAAGCAGCGCTGGATGCAGATGCCCGCGGGGCTCTTTCAGCCTTGGCCGAAGCCGTGAAGGGAGCTGACACGGTGCTGCGGCTTCGAGTTGCCGCCCACAGCGACGACGGTCAAGACGAGGCCTACAACCAAGCTCTTTCGGATCGACGGGCCGAAGCCGTCAGGGCTTTTCTCGAGCGCAAAGGCGTGATGCCGGTGCGGATTGAAGCCGAAGGCTACGGGTCATTGTTCCCCTCGACCAGTGACGGAGACGACTCCGCCCGAGCCCGGAATCGGCGTGCTGAGATCCGAATCGAATGGGTCGAGCGGGTGCCAGTGGGGGAGCCTTCGGGGTGAAGCGGGGCGCCGGTCAGCGGCTGGTGATCTTGAGCTCGATTCGCCGATTGCGCCGCAAGGAGGCCGCATCTCTACCCTCTGCGATGGGGTGATACTCGCCCATGCCCACGGCGGCCAGACGCTGCGGTGGAATGCCGCGCTCGATGAGATAGTTCACCACGTTCAGAGCCCGGAAGATCGACAGCTCCCAGTTGGAACCGAAGCGCGAGGTGCTAATGGGGACTCGGTCGGTGTGGCCCTGGACCTCGATGATCACCGGCAAGTCCTTTGGCAGCTGAGACTCCACCTGGCGATAGACCTCGACGAACTGGTTCAGGTCACCACGCCCGCCGCTGCTCAATTCCGCTTCAGCGGAGGGGAACAGGACCTCCGACTGAAATACGAAGCGGTCCCCGACGACCTTGATATCCGGATTGTCAGCGAAGACTTGGCGCAGGCGTCCAAAAAAGTCGCTGGAATAGCGTTCCAGCTCCTCCACCCGTTCCAGTAGACGCTCCTTCAACAGCCGATCCAGTTCCGCTATGCGCTCGCTCTGGCTGTCCAGCTGTTGATCGCGTTGGCTCAGCGTGGCTTCCAGCTCCGACACTCGCTCCTGGGTCGCCTGCAGCGTCTCTCGGCTGGCGGCGAGCTCGTTGCGGGAGCCGTATAGCGCTTGATTGAGCCGTTCGAGCCGAAAGCTGAGATCCTGCACCCGGGCGTTGAGGGCCGCGATCTCCGCCTCGGAAGCTTGTGCCTGCGCAGCCCGGCCCTCGC
>CAZLYT010000232.1:0-17654 GCA_964563515.1 uncultured Candidatus Competibacteraceae bacterium
GCCGACGTGGTCATGAAGGTCGCCCCACCCAGTATTGCCGAGGTGGATGCCATGCGGGGGGGCGCGGTGCTGCTCGCGCTACTGCAGCCTCACGCCAACCAGGACTTGGTGCGGCGGCTGCGTGATCACAAGATCACCAGCTTTGCCATGGAGCTGCTGCCGCGAATCTCGCGCGCCCAGTCCATGGACGTGTTGTCTTCGCAAGCCTCGGTGGCAGGCTACAAGGCGGCGCTGATGGCCGCCAACATGGCGAGCTTCTTCTTTCCCATGCTCACCACGGCAGCCGGCACCATTCGTCCCGCCAAGGTACTAGTGGTGGGGGCGGGCGTCGCCGGGCTGCAAGCCATTGCCACCGCCAAGCGCCTGGGGGCTGTGGTGGAGGCCTACGACATTCGGCCGGCGGCACGGGAGCAGGTGGAGTCCCTGGGCGGGAGGATGGTAGACACCGGAGTCAGCGCCGAGGGTAGCGGCGGCTATGCCCGTGAGCTCACCGACGACGAGCGCAGGCGGCAGGCCGAGGTGCTCTCCAAGCACGTGGCGGCTGCTAGCGCGGTGATCACCACCGCCTCCGTGCCAGGGCGCAGAGCACCGATCATCGTCACCAAGGAGATGGTTCGGGGCATGCGTCCCGGCTCGGTGCTGGTCGACCTCGCCGCCGACAGCGGGGGTAACTGCGAGCTAACGAGACCAGGCGAGACCATCGAAGAAGGGGGTGTCTTGATCAGCGGTCCCCTCAACATCGCCAGCTCGGTGCCGGTGCACGCCAGCGAGATGTTCGCCAGGAACCTGTTGAATTTCTTGAGCCCGATGATCAAGGAGGGCGAGCTGAAGCTCGACTGGGAGGACGAGGTCATCGCCGGGACGGCGCTGACCCATGACGGCGAGATACGCCACGCGCCGACTCGCGAGCAGATCGGCTGACGGGACCGATTTTGCAGAGGAGAACCCCGCAATGATCGAAGGCTTCACCGCCCTCTACATCTTCATGCTCGCCGCATTCACCGGACACGAGGTCATCAGCCGAGTCCCAGTGATTCTGCACACGCCCCTGATGTCGGGATCGAACTTCGTTCATGGCATCGTGCTGGTGGGCGCGATGGTGGCCATGGGTCGCGCCGACACCGGGCTGCAGCTGGTCATCGGTTTCATCGGCGTGGTGCTTGCCGCCGGCAACGCGGTGGGCGGTTACGTGGTCACGGAGCGTATGCTCGAGATGTTCAAGAGCAAAGGTGGCCGCTGATGATGGCGACCCTGATCGAGCTCTGCTACTTCGCCGCTGCGGTACTCTTCATCCTCGGCCTCAAACGGATGTCGCATCCGCGCACCGCACGCAGCGGCATCGTGTGGGCCGGCATCGGCATGCTAGTGGCCACGCTGGCAACTTTCTTCTATCCGGATCTGAGCAACTATCTGCTGATGCTCGTCGCCATCGCCATTGGCGGCGCGTTGGCGTGGTGGTCAGGCAAGCGGGTCGCCATGACCGACATGCCGCAGATGATCGCCATCTACAACGGCATGGGCGGAGGTGCCGCCGGCGCCATTGCCGCGGTGGAGCTGTTGAAGGTCAGCGCGGGAGAGCCGGGAGCGATCCACAGCACCACCACGGTGGTGCTGGCGGTGCTGGGGGCGATGATTGGCACGGTGTCATTCTCCGGATCGTGCATCGCTTTCGCCAAGCTCCAGGGCTTGATGAAAAAGACCATGCGGCTGCCCCACCACCAGCGGATCAATCTCGGCCTGTTCGGCCTGCTGGTGTTGCTTGGCGTGAGCTTGATCGTCGGGCACCCGGGAACCTTCTCGGTGACTCTGTTTTTCGCAGTGGCGCTGGCGGTGGGAGTGATCATGACCTTGCCCATCGGCGGCGCCGACATGCCGGTGGTGATCTCCATGTACAACGCCTTCACCGGCCTGGCGGTGGCTTTCGAGGGCGTCGTGCTGAGCAATGCGGCGATGATCATCGCCGGCACCGTGGTCGGTGCCGCCGGCAGCTTGCTGACCCAGCTCATGGCCAAGGCCATGAATCGACCCTTGAGCAACGTGCTGTTCTCCAGCTTCGGGGTCGATCCCGGTACTCACGCCGAGGCCATCGAAGGCAACATGAAGCAGATGGGGGCGGCGGATGCCGCCGCCCAGATGACCTTTGCCAGCAAGGTGATCGTGGTACCGGGCTACGGCATGGCCGTGGCCCAGGCTCAGCACAAGGTCTGGGAGATGTGCCAGCTGCTCATGGATCGCGACGTGGAGATCAAGTTCGCCATTCACCCGGTGGCCGGACGCATGCCGGGCCATATGAACGTGCTATTGGCGGAGGCAGGAGTACCCTACGAACTGATTTTCGACATGGAGGAGATCAACAATGAGTTCCCCACCGCGGACGTCTCCCTGGTGATAGGCGCCAATGATGTGGTGAATCCCGCCGCCCGCACCGACAAGAGCAGCCCCATCTATGGCATGCCGATCCTCAACGTGGACAAGTCGAAGGAGGTGCTGGTGATCAAGCGCGGCCACGGCACCGGCTTCTCCGGCGTCGAAAACGCTTTGTTCTATGGCGATAATTGCCAAATGGTCTACGGCGATGGACAGAAGGTCGCCCAGGAGCTCATCACCGCCATCAAGCAGCTCTAGCGAGAGCAACCCGCGCAAAAAGAGGCAAGCATGGGTGAATCACTGAGCAGCCGCCTGCGCCGAATCGGCCTAGGCATGCTGTTGCCAGGCTGCTTGCTGGTCGGCTGCAGCAGCGCGCCGACCAGACCAGTGCTGTATCCCAATGAGCATTACCAACAGACCGGCAACGAAGCCGCCCAAGCGGCGGTGGCAAGCTGTCAGCAGCAGGCCCGGGACTTCGGTCTTCAGGAAACCACCCAAAGCGACGTCGCCGGTAGCGCAGGGCGGGGTGCCGTCGTGGGCGGAGTGGCTGGAGCTGCCTGGGGACTGGTGCGTGGAGACGTCGCCGAGATCGCCGCGGCGGGTGCCGCCGCCGGTGCCGCCGGTTCGGCTGCCGCCAGCAGCATGGCGGGTCGAAAAGCCTCTTCGACCTATGAGCGCTTCGTAGACAAGTGCCTCGGGGAGGCCGGCTACGAGGTCATCGGTTGGCAATGAACAAGGCTCAGCGTGGTGGCCGCGAGCGCCCGATCCTGGTGATCGGCAACAGGAACTACTCCTCCTGGTCATTGCGGCCGTGGCTGGTGTTGCGCAAGGGTGGGGTCGACTTCGAGGAACAACGCATCGCCCTGGACCAGCCGGATACGGCCGCGAAAATCGCGCGCTACAGTGGAGCCGGGCGGGTGCCGGTGCTGGTGGACGGCACACTGGTGGTGTGGGACTCGCTGGCGATCTGTGAATATGCGGCAGAACGCTGGCCAGGAGTGCCTGGATGGCCGCGACAGCGCGAGCCCAGGGCGCTGGCGCGGGCAGCCGTCTGCGAGATGCATTCGGGCTTCACGGATCTGCGCCAGGAGCTGCCCATGAACTGCCGCGGCCACCGCCGGGGGGTGGTGCCCAGTCCCCGCGCCGCGGCGGATATCGCCCGCATCCAATGGATCTGGGCCCAGTGCCGCACCCACCACGATGGCTCGGGGCCATGGCTGTTCGGGAATTTCGGGATCATCGATGCCATGTTCGCACCCGTGGCCCTGCGCTTCGAGACCTACGGCGTCGAGCTGGATGCCACGGCGGCTGCCTACGTGGCGACGGTCTGTGGGGAGAGCGCCGTGCAAGAGTGGGTGGCGGCGGGTCGAGGCGAGCCCGAGGTGCTGGCAGACGAGGAGCGCGGCATCCCAGTCGTGGCCTGATGAACTACCTGGCCCATTTGCTGCTCGCCCGTGACGACGGGGACGTGGTGGTGGGCAGCCTGCTGGGCGATTTCCTGCGCGGACCGGTGCCAACCTGGCTGCCCTCGGGAATCGCAACGGGAGTGCGACTGCACCGGGCGGTCGATGCCTATACCGACCACCACCCGCTGTTTCGCCGCAGCGTAGCGCGCACCCCGCCACCGCTCCGGCGCTACGGCCCCATCATCATCGACCTCTACTACGACCACCTATTGGCCCGCAACTGGCCGCGCTATCACTCGGATTCGCTGGAAGAGTTCAGCGGCCGCACCTATGCCCTGCTGATGTCCCGCTTAGCCGACCTGCCACCCGATGCCCGCCACCGCATCACCGGTATCATCGAGGCCGACCTGCTGCCCTCCTACCGCCGCCTCGCCACGGTCGAGGTCGCTTTGCGACGGGTGGGCGCGCGCCTGCGGCAACCCCGCGACCTAGCACTGGCGCTGCCCGAGCTGCGACGTCAAGCACAGGTGCTGGAGCAGGATTTCCGTGGTTTCTTTCCGGAGCTTCGGGCTCACAGTGACGCCCTACTGCAGGAGGGTTCTCTGCGCACGCCTCAGCTCTGAGGTCGAAGCGCAGCAATCACCGGCGCGGTATCCGGCGTCACCCCGCGCCACAGCCGGAACGACTCGGCGGCCTGCTCCACCAGCATCCCCAGGCCGTCCACCGCCAGCCGGGCCCCCAGCGGCCGGGCCCAGCGCACGAAAGCGGTGGGCTGGGCCGAATACACCATGTCATAGCAGCACGTATCGGCGCCCACGACACTGCTCGGCACCGGCGGCACCTCACCATGCAGCCCCGCCGAGGTGGCGTTGAGCACCAGATCGCAGGTTTCGCCGAGATCCCGGAAAGCACACGCTGTCACCGGGCCGCGGGCGGCGAAGTCCGCTGCCAACGCCTGCGCCCGCGGCTCGGTCCGGTTGGCGATGATGACCAGCTGTGGATGCTGATCCAGCAGCGGACCGAGCACTCCCCGGGCCGCACCGCCGGCTCCTAGCAGCAGCAGCCGCCGACTCTCCAGGGTCAGCCCCAGGTTGGCGCTCAGATCCCGCACCAGTCCGACGCCGTCGGTATTGTCGCCGAGAGCGCCGCCGTCGGGCCGGAAGGCGATGGTGTTGACCGCGCCTGCCAGCCGCGCCCGGGGCGTGAGCTCGTCGACCCAGGCCCAGGCTTCCTGCTTGAAAGGCACGGTGACGTTCAGACCCCGCCCGCCGGCGTCGCGAAACCTGCTCACGGTGTCCGCGAAGCCTTGCAGCGGCGCCGGTAGCGCTTCGTAGATCATCTCCTGGCAGGTGGCCTGGGCGAACAGTGCGTGGATCCTCGGCGACTTGCTGTGGCCGATGGGATTGCCCACCACCGCGTATCGATCGGGCTGGCGTTCGCTCAAGTGCCGGTCTCCACCGTTTCGCCCGCGGGCGACCTCATCTCCAACGGCGCTTGCAGCCGGCGCTCGAATTGCTCCGGCAGCACGTACTGCAACACGTCGCGTCCCTCCTGCGCCAACACCACGTCCAAGCCCAGCCCCGGATACAACCAGTGCTCGGCCCCTGCCACCGCCAAGCGCTGGGACGGATCTCCGAAGCGGCTCTGCACCAGTTCCGGTGTCAGGTCTACCAAGGGCACGTAGGTGATGGCCTGGATGAGGGCACCGCGAGCAGCCTGGCGGTCAGACTCCGCCACCATCCAACGTCGCTCCTGACCCTCGCCGAGCACTCGCTCGCCGCTGCTGCGCTCGCGCATGCCCTGGAGCTGCGGCTGAAGCAGACTCAGGTTGAGCACCATGCGCGCACTCAGCATCCCCAAGGTTAGCTCGGCGTAGTAGGCCTCCAGGGAGAGGGGCTCACCTGGCTGTCCGAACATTCCCAACTTGTAGCCGTCACCGAGCCAGGCGCTAGCCTCGCCCAATGTGGTCTGGCCCAGGGTGATGCCCATGACGCGGGTGGCTCCGTCCGGCAATCGCTCGATGGCCCAGGGTAGATATTCGCGGCTGTCGGGCTCGTGCTCGTCGCCGCATCCCGTTAACAGCAGTGGTACCAGCAACAGGGCCCACCTTAAGCGATCAATCATGCAGCCACTCGGCAACTCGCGGCGCAAAATAGGTCAGGATGCCGTCCGCACCTGCCCGCTTGATCGCCAGCAACGACTCCAACACCGTCGCTCGCTCGTCGAGCCACCCGTTGCGGCTGGCAGCGCTCAGCATGGCGTATTCGCCACTGACCTGGTACACGAAGGTGGGGGCGCCGAAATGCTCCTTGACGCGACGTACGATGTCCAGATAAGGCAGGCCCGGTTTGACCATGATCATGTCGGCCCCCTCGGCCAGGTCCAAGGCCACCTCGCGCAGGGCTTCGTCGGCGTTGGCCGGGTCCATCTGGTAGCTGTATTTGTTGCCGCCGCCGAGATTTGCGGCCGAACCCACGGCGTCGCGAAAGGGTCCGTAGAAGCTGGAAGCGTACTTGGCAGAGTAGGCGAGGATGCGAGTGTGAATGAAACCGGCCTCTTCGAAGGCGCGGCGGATGCGCCCGATCCGGCCATCCATCATGTCGGACGGAGCAACCACGTCGGCCCCGGCGGCGGCGTGGGACAGCGCCTGTTGCACCAGCACCTCGACGGTCTCGTCGTTGACCACGTAACCGCTCCCATCGACCAAGCCGTCCTGGCCATGGCTGGTGAAAGGATCGAGAGCCACGTCGGTGACCACGCCAAGCTCTGGCAGTTGGGCCTTGAGGGCGCGCACGGCGCGTTGCGCCAGACCGTCGGGGTTACAGGCCTCTTCGGCGGCGTCGGACTTCACCTCCGGCGGGGTGACCGGAAACAGCGCCAGCGCTGGAATGCCGAGCGCCAGGGCGCGCTCACCTTCGACCAGGAGCTGGTCGATGCTCAGCCGTTCGACGCCGGGCATGGAGGGGACCGGCTCACGCCGCTGCTGGCCTTCCACGACGAACACGGGATAGATCAGATCATCACAGGTCAGAGTGGTCTCGCGCATGAGGCGTCGGGAGAAGGCATCCCGTCGCATGCGCCGCATGCGTACGGCCGGGAATTCGCCCGCGGAGGTGCTGAACATGGTTGCGGTCTCCACCAGATCGTTGAGCGTCACATGAACGGCACGGCCCGGCACGCTACCGGCGCGCGACCAGCTCGGGGCATTGGCTGCTCGGCATCTTACACGGGCTCCCTGGAAACGCTGAACCGGGAGCGGGCCTGCTAGCCATGGGTGCCGAGGAATTGCTGCTCCATCACGAGGCGGAAATGCGGCTGCTGTGCTTCGGGGGCATTCTCGGGTTGATGATGTGGTGGGAGCACAATGCCCGCCTCCGGCCCACCAGCCAGCCACGAATCCGGCGCTGGGTGGAGAATCTGGGCATGGGGGTGGTCGACACGCTGGTGCTGAGGTTGCTCCTGCCAGTGCTGGCGGTCGGGGTCGCCCTGGTGTCGGCGGAGCAAGGGTGGGGCTTGCTCCACTACCTGGCATGGCCCTATGCGGTGGAGCTCGCATGGTCGCTACTGATATTGGATTTGGCCATCTACCTGCAGCACGTGGCCATGCACAAGGTGCCGCTGCTGTGGCGCTTGCACCGGGTGCATCACTCCGACCTGGACTTGGATACCACCACCGCGCTGCGCTTTCACCCGCTGGAGATCGTGCTGTCGATGCTGTTCAAGATGCTGCTGGTGGTTACGTTCGGCATTCCCGCTGCGGCGGTGATTGCTTTCGAAGTAATCTTGAACGCCACCGCGCTGTTCAATCACGGCAACGTGAGCCTGCCAGCGCCGCTGGAGCGGCTGATCCGCCTGTTCGTGGTGACACCGGACATG
The DNA here is from genome assembly GCA_964563515.1 of uncultured Candidatus Competibacteraceae bacterium. Taxonomy (GTDB): domain Bacteria; phylum Pseudomonadota; class Gammaproteobacteria; order Competibacterales; family JAHEDQ01; genus CAZLYT01. The sequence goes on from CAZLYT010000232.1 coordinate 7,650, forward strand.
CACCGGGTGCATCACTCGTGGTACCGAGAGGAAACCGACAGCAACTTCGGTTTCAACCTGACCCTGTGGGACCGTCTGTTCCACACCTATCGGGCCCAACCCAGGGACGGTCATCTGGGCATGACCATCGGTCTGCACACGCTACGCGAGCGGCGCTGGCTGAGCCTGCACTGGCTGTTGTTGCAGCCATTCCTCGAGGCAGACGCTGATTGAACCCTGGGGCCGCGACGAAACGGCCAGTGTCCTCGTAGAGAACCTAGGCATGATGGTTGCTCGCTCGACAGCGTCGCCAAACCGGGCGTCGCCGTCTCGTCGCAATCTTGCAGCTTCGAATCAGCCTACTACTCGTCTTGATTGTCGCCACCTCGGCGGTGCCACCGGTGTTGGCGGCCGAAGTGCAGATTCGGGCCGACCTCATGACCCTGAACGCGCATCTGCTACTGCCCGAGGAGGCCGGCTTCCGCGGCGGTGTCACGATGCTGATACACGATACCTTCGGCACCGCCGATGACCCGGAAATCCGGGCCTTGCAGGCGGCCATGCTGAGGGCGAACTACGCCAGCCTGGCTATCACGCTGGGTCTTGGCGTGGACGATCGCAGGAGCAGTTACCACTGTGCCCGCCCCCACCTGCACCGTCACGAGGAAGCGGTGGCAGAGATCGCGGCCTGGACTAAGTGGCTGCGCTCGCAGGGGGCACCCAAGATCAATCTGCTCGGGGTGGGGCGAGGCGCGAACCAGGCTGCCTGGTACGTGTCGGATCTGGAGAGCGGCAGCGCCAGGCTCGACGGTGGTTCGTTGTTCCTGGTGCAACCTCCGCGCTATCGACAGGCCGAAGCCGAGGCCACCTACTCACTTCGCTTCGGCTACGAGATCGAACCTCTACTCAGCCACGCTCGTCGTCTCATGCGTCGAGGTCGCCCGCGGGAACTGATCTATCGGGTGGATTTTCTAGGATGCCGCGACACCGCGGTTTCCGCGGCCGCGTTGCTTTCTTACTATGGCGACGATTCCCGCCGTCACACACCGGCACTGCTGCGCCCACCGGCGGTGCCCACGGTTGTGTTCCTGGATCCGGGCAATCCGCATTCTGCGGCCATGACCGCCGAGCTGCAGAGGGAAACCGAGGGCGCATCTCTGCAGTTGCAGTGGCTGCAAAGCTCCAACGGCAAGTCCCAGGTGGAGACGCTCACCACTGCCGTGCTAGCCTACCTCTCCCCTCGACGCCTGAATCTCACGCGGCGAGAACCCCGATCGTGAGTTAGCGCCCGCCCGGGATCGCGGCGGAGCCGTTGGCGCCGAGGCGCGAGTGCGTTGCCCATGCATACACCCTCGCCGCTGGTTCCGACAATCGGGCCCAAAGCTACGCTGCGAAACCGGCCGCGGCTGGAAACCAAACCCCGTGGTGGGCAGGATATCGACGCTCTATGAGAGTGTGGCAGTGCCGCGTCTGCGGCTTCATATACGATGAGTCTGAGGGGCTGCCAGACGAGGGCATCGCCCCGGGGACGCGCTGGGAGGACATACCGGACGATTGGCACTGCCCGGAGTGTGGCGTAGCCAAGGACGCCTTCGAGATGGTCATGCTGTAACCGCAGTAGAGGTGGGCCTGACGCCAATGTCTAGTTCAGGAGCCTTCGGTCCGACACACGGCCGCGGCGCAATCGGCAACCCCGAGAGTCGTTACGCGCGCACGCAAAGCGATCCCTTCGACGACGGCTGGCCCGCGTCCGAGGCGGAACCCCCGCCACGCCTGCGCACCGAGCTGCACCTGGACTCGGCGCGCACGGTGATCAGCCGCAACGATTCGCCAGATCTTGGTTTCGACCGCTCCATCAATCCTTACCGGGGCTGCGAGCACGGCTGTATCTACTGCTACGCCCGTCCCAGCCATGCCTATCTGGGGCTGTCGCCAGGGCTCGATTTCGAAACTCAGATCTATCACAAGCCCCAGGCACCGCAGCTGCTGGCGGCGGAGCTCGCGAAGCGAGGCTACCGCTGCGCGCCGATAGCGCTTGGGGCCAACACCGATCCTTGGCAGCCGGTGGAGCGCCGTCTGCAGATCACCCGGGGCATCCTACAGGTGCTGCAGAGCTGGGGTCATCCGCTGTCCATCGTCACCAAGTCCGCGCTGATCGAGCGCGATCTGGACCTGCTGGCACCCATGGCAAAGCAGGGCCTGGTCTCCGTGGTCTTCAGCTTCACCACCCTGCGCCACCCGCTCGCCCGCAAGCTGGAACCCCGAACCACCGCACCGTTACGGCGGTTGCAGGCGGTGGCGACCATGGCACGGGGCGGCATCCCGGTCGGTGTTTTCGTGGCACCGGTGATCCCCGGTTTGACCGACGAGGAGATGGAAACGGTCCTCAGTCGAGCCCGTGACGCCGGCGCGAGCTGGGCGCACTACACCTTGCTGCGGCTGCCCCGGGAGCTGGTATCGCTGTTCCAGGAATGGCTGCAAGCCCACTATCCGGAGCGGTCCGAGCGCATCTGGGCACTGATCACCGATACCCACGGCGGCAGGCTCTATGACGCCCGCTTCCAGGTACGGCAACAGGGCAGCGGCGCGGTGGCGTCACTACTGGCCCAGCGTTTCCGCCTGGCCTGCCGTCGCCTCGGGCTGGCACCGCATGCGCCGAGCCTGAACTGCGATCGGTTCGGCCCGCCGGACGACGGTAGTCCCCGCCAGCTCGATTTGCTGTAGCTCAGCCCTGGCGCAAGACCTCCAGGGGCGGGCGGCTCAGCACCCCGCGGGTCGCCCAATAGCCTGCGACGGTGACGCCGATGGTCCCGAAGCCCCCTCCGAGCAGCCACAGCCACGGATCGGGGCGGTAGCGCATGCCGAACAGGAACTCGCTCAGACCGAGCCCGATAACGCTCGCCGCCACCGCCGCCAGGGTACCGGCGAGCGCACCGACCAGCGCAAACTCCGCCAACAGACCGCCACCAATGACCCGGCGGCTAGCCCCCATGGTTCGCAGCAGGGCCCCTTCGTACATGCGCTCGTCCCGGGTGGCCTGGATCGCGGCGTATAGCACCAGCAGCCCAGCCACCAAGGTGAATCCGAAGACATACTCGACCCCCAGCACGACCCGATCGATGATTTGGCGCACCCGGGCCATCAGCGCCGCCACGTCCAGCACCGTGGCACCCGGAAAGGCCCGCACCAGATCGTTCAGCAGGGCGCCGCGCCCTGGCTCCAGATAAAAGCTGGTGATCCAGGTGGCGGGAAAGTCATTCAGCACTCCAGGGCGAGCCAGCACGAAGAAGTTGGGCCGAAAGCTGTCCCACTCCACGCTGCGCAGGCTCGTTATGGTGGCCTCGACTGCTCGCCCTGCCACTTGAAAACGAAGCTGGTCCCCCAGCTGGAAGCCCAAGGTATCGGCGATGCCCTGCTCCACCGAGAGCTCTGCACCGGCACCCAGGGCGTCGCTCCACCACTGCCCTGCAACGATGCGATTGTCTCCGGAGAGCTCGCCAGCCCAGGACAAATTGAACTCACGCTCCGCCAGCCGCCTGGCGCGTGGCTCGGCGTAGTCCTCCGGCGCAAGCTCCCGGCCGTTTACGCGCATCAACCGCCCACGCACCATCGGGTACAGTCCGGCGGTGTCCACCCCACGCTCGGACAGAAATCGGCGCAGGTCCTCCACCTCGTGGGGTTGGATGTTGATCAGGAAGTAGTTGGGCGCATCCGCCGGCAGGCTCTGGCGCCAGTCCTCCAAGAGGTCACCGCGCACCAGGGTGAGCACCAACAAGACCATGATGCCGAGCCCTAGGGCGACGGTCTGAACCACGCTGGTGCCGCCACGGCGGGCGATATTGGCAAGGCCGAATCGCCACGACACGCCGACCCGACCACGCAGCTGCCCGAGCAGCTTGACCATCAACCAGGCCAGGCCGGCGAGCACCACCAATGTGACCAACGAGCCGCCGGCGATCCAGGCGGTGAGGCGCGCGTCGCCGGCGTACCAGAACATCAGCGCACCCACCGCCACCAGCGCCGCCACGTATAAGCCGCCCGGAATCCCGGGCCAGGGCGTCATGTCCCGACGCAACACCCTCAACGGCGGGACGTGGCGCAGCCTGAGCACCGGTGGCAAGGCGAAGCCGGCGAGCACCACCAGCCCGGTGGTCAAAGCCGGCACCACCGGCCGTGCCCCCGGTGGCGGCAGGGTGCCTGCGAACAGCTGCCCGAGCACGCCGGCGAGGGCCGCTTGCGCTATGTAGCCGAGGGCGATACCAGCCAGCCCAGCCAGCACCCCCAGTAGCAATAGTTCCAACAGGTAAAGACGCAGCACCATTCCCTGGGTGGCGCCCAGGCAGCGCATGATTGCGACCATGTCCCAGCGGCGCAGCGCGAAACGGCGCGCCGCGATGGCTACCGCAACACCCGACACCACCACGCTGACCAGGGCAGCCAAGCCTAAAAACAGTCGCGCCCGATCCAGCGCGGTGCGCAGCTCCGGCCTAGCATCCTCCACGCCCTGCAACGATTCGCCGGGCTGCAGCTGCTCCAGCAGCCAGCGCCGGTAGGCGGCCACGGTCTGGCTCTCGCCTGCCACCAGCAGGTTGTAGTGCACCCGGCTCCCAGGGGCGATCAGCCCGGTGGCGGGGACGTCCGCCAGGTGCATCATCAGCCGGGGCGCAATGGCGAACACCTCGCCACCTCGATCCGGCTCGTAGGCCAGCACGCGGTTGACCTGGAGCACGGATTCACCGACTTGGACCGAATCGCCCACCGCAATTCCCAGGGCCAACAACAGGCGCGACTCCACCCAGGCCTCGCCCCTGGGGGGACCACCGCGTACCGATCGCTCGGCGCCGAACGGCTCGGCTGCGGTGCGCAGTGTGCCCCGCAGCGGATAGCCTGGTCCGACCGCCTTCAGCTCCACCAGCTCGGTGGCATCCCCAGCGAGCACCACGCTGCGAAAAGTCATGCTATGCGCCGTGGCGAGATCTCTCGCTTGCGCCTCGGTGGCGTACTGGGACGCCAGCGGCGAGTGCGCGCTAAGCAGCAGGTCCGCGGCCAGCAGCTCGGTGGCCTGCATCTGCATGGCGCGCTCGATACGGCTGGTGAAGAAGCCCACTGAAGACACGCTGCCCACGGCCACCACCAAGGCCACCGCCAGCACGGTGAGCTCACCGCCGCGCCAGTCGCGACGCAGCGTGCTCCAGGCCAGCTGTAGGCTGCGGCTCATGCCTCGGCTCCGGCAGGCGTCAGCAGACAGCCGGCATCGAGCTCCAACCGACGCTGGCAATGCTCGGCAAGGCTGGCATCGTGGGTGACCAGAACCAGTGTGGTGCCGTGCTCCCTGTTGAGGTCGAACAACAAGTCGATGACCCGGCCCCCGGTGCGGGCATCCAGGTTTCCGGTGGGTTCGTCGGCAAACAAGACGTCGGGACTACCGGCAAAGGCGCGGGCAATCGCCACCCGCTGCTGCTCGCCGCCGGAAAGTTGATTGGGATAGTGCCCGACACGACTGCCGAGACCCACCCGCTGCAACACCTCGATGCCGGCTTCCCGCGGCCGTTCGTGGCCGGCAAGCTCCAGGGGCAGCATGGTGTTCTCCAAGGCAGTCAGCGCCGGCAAGAGCTGGAAAGACTGGAACACGAAGCCAACTCGGCGCGCCCGCAAGCGCGCGCGGCCGTCCTCGTCCAAGGTGGCGAGATCGACGCCGGCGAGCCAGACCCGGCCGCCGCTCGGGCGGTCCAGCCCTGCCAACAACCCGAGTAACGTGGACTTGCCCGAGCCCGAGGCACCCAGAATGGCGACACTCTCCCCCCCGGCAACGTCGAAACTCACCGTGTCGAGAATCACCAGCTCACCCTCCGGGCTTGCAACCCGCTTGGTGAGCGCATCGGCTCGCACCATTGGCATGGCGCCGTGGGTGGTCATCAGCGTCTCCTCTGCACGACCGGGCGACCCGGATCATTCATCAGCGACCCCGGATGCTGGTCAAATTCGCAGCCCGCCTAGTGAAATATTCGGGTTGCCTTCTCTATAGTGGGGGCGATCACCGCCTGGTTCCCAGCGAGGCTGGAGCGCGACTTGGCCGCGGCAACAGCCAGCGCCAAGCCACCGCGCTGTGGCCGTCGCCATCACCATCCGGCCCAAAGCCCGCGATCACAGAGCCTTGAAGCACCTGCTCATCGTCTACCACTCACAGACCGGAAACACCGAGCGCATGGCGCAGGCGGTGCTGGAAGGCGCCTCAGACCCGGACATCGACGGTGTGGAGATGCGCTTCCTGCGCGCCTCGGACGCTGGTGTCGAGGACCTGCTGTGGGCCAACGGCCTGCTGCTGGGAACGCCGGAGAACTTCGGCTACATGTCCGGCGCCCTGAAAGACTTTCTTGACCGTACCTTCTATCCGGTCGAAGGCAAGATAGACAACCTACCGTACGCAGTGTTCATCAGCGCCGGCAATGACGGCACCGGCGCGGTGGCGGCAATCCAGCGCATCGCCCGTGGTTATCCCTTCCGCGAGGTTCACGAGCCCGTCATCGCCCGGGGCGAGGTCACGGAGCAGGACCTGGAGCGCTGCCGGGCCCTGGGGGCAACGCTGGCGGCCGGCCTGGACGTGGGAATCTTCTGAGCTCGTGGCCGCTGCCTCAGGTCGCCGCCGCCTCAGGCCGCGATGCCGCTATGCCGCAGCAGCGCCCCTATGTCGGGCTCGCGGCCCCGGAAGGCAACAAAGTTCTGCATCGCATCCCGGGAACCGCCCACCTCCAGCACCGCGTGGAGGAAGTCCTGCCCCGTCCCGCGGTTGAAGATTCCTTCCTCCTCGAAACGCGAGAAGGCATCCGCCGACAACAACTCCGCCCACTTGTAGCTGTAGTAGCCCGCCGCGTAGCCACCGGCGAAGATGTGGGAGAAGGCGTTGGGAAAGCGATTGAAGGCCGGCACCGGCACTACCGCAACCTGCTCCCGTACCTGGTGCCAGATCTGCAATACCCGCGCACCCTGGTTAGGGTCGTACTCGGCGTGCAGCCGGAAATCGAACAGCGCAAACTCCAGCTGCCGCACCATCATCATGGCCGACTGGAAGTTGCGCGCCTCGAGCATGCGTTGATACAGCGGCTCCGGCAGCGGCTCGGCGGTCTCGAAATGTCCGGAGATCAGATCGAGAGCCTCGCGCTCCCAGCACCAGTTCTCCATGAACTGGCTGGGTAGCTCGACGGCGTCCCATTCCACGCCGTTGATGCCCGCCACGTCGTAGCACTCCACGGTGGTCAACATGTGGTGCAGCGCGTGGCCGAACTCGTGGAAAAGGGTCAGCACCTCGTCGTGGGTAAAGAGCGCGGCCCGATCGCCGACCGGCGGCGTGAAGTTACAGGTGACGAAGGCCACCGGCGTCTGCAGGCCGCGGCCAGTTCGACGGCGGCCGCGATATTCGTCCATCCACGCCCCGCCCCGCTTCTTGGCCCGAGCGTAGAGATCCAGATAGAAGTGAGCGCGGAGCTCGCCGTCGTCGTCGCGAACTTCGTAGAAGCGTACCTCCGGGTGCCACAAGTCGGCGCCCTCGGCGGGCAACACCTTGATGCCGTAAAGCCGCTCGACCACCGCAAACAGCCCCGGCAACACCCGGGACTCGGGAAAGTACGGACGCAAGTCTTCCTGGGACACGTCGTAGCGCTGGCGTCGCAGCTTCTCCCCGTAGTAGCTCACGTCCCAGGCCTCCAGCCGATGCACGCCATGCACCTCCTTGGCGAAAGAGGCCAGCTCGGCGAACTCGCGCTGAGCCTGCGGCCGCGAGCGGCTGGCCAGATCTCCGAGAAACTCCAGGACCTGAGCCGGGTCGGTGGCCATCTTGGTGGCCAGGGAGCGCTCGGCGTAGCTGGCGAACCCCAGCAGGTGGGCCAGCTCGTGGCGCAACGCCAGCACGCGCTCCATGATCTCGCCGTTGTCGAAGCGACCGGCGTGGGGCCCTTGATCCGAGGCGCGGGTAACGAAAGCCTGGTACACCTCGTGTCGAAGCTCACGGTCGTCGGCGTAGCTCATCACCGGGAAGTAGCTGGGAAACTCCAAGGTAATCAACCAGCCCTCCAAGCCCCGCCGCTCCGCGTTCTGCCTTAGCACCGAGCAGGCCGAATCGGGTAGCCCTGCGATCCGGTTCTGATCACGCAGGTGACAGGTCCAGGCGTTGGTGGCGTCGAGCACGTTGTCCTCGAACTTGGATTGCAACGCCGAGAGCTCCTGCATGATGGCCTTGTAACGGGCCTTGTCGGCCGCCGGCAGGTCGACCCCGGAGAGGTGAAAATCCCGCAGGCTGTGCTCCAGAGCCTTGCGCTGGGCACCCTCCAAGGCTGCCGCGCCGGGACTGTCGGCAATGGCCCGCACCGCCCGCTGCAGGCGCTCGTTCTGGCCGAGGTCGGTCCAGTAGGCGCTGAGCTTGGACAAGCAGGAATTGTAGGCGGCTCGCAGCGCGTCGCTGTTCATCACCGCATTGAGATGACTCACCGGCGACCACACCTGGTGCAGGCGGTCACGCAGATCGTCCAGCGGCGCCATCACGGAGTCCCAGGTTGGCTCGATGTCGGCATCTAGCAGGGCCTCGAGGGCCGTGCCGTTTTCCACCAGCACCTGATCTGTGGCTGGCTCCACGTGCTCCGGGCGAATCCGCGAGAACGGCGGCAGCGCCGCGAGCTCGAGCAGCGGGTTCGGGATAGGTTCATCCATTGTCGTACCGCCGTTGGGTAGAGAGGCCTGTCGACAGCGCCAGAGGTCGGCCACGTTGCGCGCCGAGTCGGCCTGTGCTTTCGTTGCGCCGACTGTAGCGAAGCCGCAATCCCGAGGGCAATTGAGATGTCGGAACACTTCGACCTGGTCGTGCTTGGCGCCGGCAGCGGCGGTCTGTCGGTGGCACAGCGCGCGGCGCAGTATGGCGCCCGCTGTGCCGTGGTCGAACCGGGGCGGCTCGGCGGAACCTGTGTCAACGTCGGATGCGTGCCAAAGAAGGTCATGTGGCATACCGCAGAGACCTGTCATAACCTGGCCAACGCCCCGGGCTATGGCTTCCGTCTCGGCGATGTGGGCTTCGATTGGAGTGCCATCAAAGAATCCCGGGACGGCTACATTGCGCGCCTCAACGATTGGTACGGCCGCTACCTGGCGGAGGCGAAAGTAGAGCTCATCCGCGGCGAAGCCAGATTCCTGGGGCCTCACCGGGTAACGGTCGGAGGCCAGGAGCTGCTGGCCGACCACGTGGTTGTCGCCACCGGGAGCGAGCCCAGCATTCCAGCGCTACCTGGCGCGGAGCACGGCATTACTTCCGATGGATTTTTTGTCCTCAACCAGTTGCCGCGCCGGGTAACCTTGGTCGGTGCCGGCTTCATCGCCGTGGAGCTCGCCGGCATTCTTCACGCCCTGGGCGCCAAGGTAACGGTGGTGATGCGTCATGCGCAGTTCCTACGCCAATTCGACCCGGTCATTCGCGATACGCTGATGCAGCAGATGGCATCAGACGGCATCGAGCTGGTGACCCATTCCGAGGTGACCAAGGTCGAGCCCGCCTCCAATGGCAGCCTGACGCTGCATTGCAAGGGCGGTGCGAAGCCGGTGCCCGCAGAGACGCTGATCTGGGCCATCGGTCGCCACCCCCGTATCGCCACCCTCGACCTGAAGCTCGCCGGCATCGAGCTGACGGACACCGGTGCGATTGCGGTGGACCAGTGGCAAAACACCACGGCAGCCGACCACTACGCCGTCGGCGACGTGACTGGCCGGTTTCCGTTGACACCGGTGGCCATTGCCGCTGGTCGCCGCCTGGCCGATCGCCTATTCGGCGATCAACCCGAGCGGCACTTGGACTACGACATGATCCCTGCGGTGATCTTCACCCATCCACCGGCAGGAACCGTCGGGCTCACCGAGGAGGCCGCTCGAGAGCGCTTTGGCGAGGCCGTGAAGGTGTACAACAATCGCTTCATCCCGCTGTATTACGGTCCTTTGGAGCACAAGCGCCGCAGCGCCATGAAGCTGGTGTGCGTCGGATCCGAGGAGCGT
>CAZLYT010000233.1:0-5344 GCA_964563515.1 uncultured Candidatus Competibacteraceae bacterium
GTGCACGCCCGCGCGGATGTCGAGCTCGATCTCGTTGGCCCGCCGCTCGGCGGCCTTCCGGTCGGCGAACCCGGTGGACTCGCGGAACAGCTGCCCGTTGATCATCTTCCGGACGTACCAGATGTCGCCGCGCCTCCGCAAAGCCATACCGCTCTCCTTTCTTCATCCAGCGATCGAGCGCCTCGCGGTCGAAGCGGACCCGTCGGCCATCCCTGATGAAGGGCAGCTGGCATCGGTTGATCCGGTGGTAGATCGCCTGGCGTGTCATGCAGAGGTACTTCGCGGCCGTCTTCACATCGAACCACCGCTCTTCGACCCCTGATCCTGGCGCAACATCTCTCGGTTCCATGGCATACCTCCAGTGCTGTGGCCGAGGGTGTTGGTTTCAGTAGTCCGGACGAAGCGAGGGGGTCGCTCCAGCCGGTAAGCGCAAGTGTTGGTCGCCCTCGGTTTCAGCGACCCCGAACGACGCTCGAACCACTTCGGCTCGAGCAACCCAACTGGGTTCCCAAGGCGGTGTACAGCGGGTGAGGTGTCACGAGCGTGCTGGGCTCGCCCTGAGCATTGGTGGCATAGCTAGACCATCGATACGCGGCTGGGCGCTCCACCATGCCCGCCACGAACCGGGTTGAGTTCGATGTAGCGGTAGCAGCCATGCAGGTATCGTTCTTCTTGACTTAGGCAGGACCGGAACCGGCCTTCCCAGAGCGTCCCCGCTTCGTCGGTAGCTTCTGTTCCGTACTGAAAGTAGCGCTGCCCCAGTCGCTACATCATCCGACCGGCGCTACCGGCGGTGCCAGGCGTGAGGAGCAGGTGTACCTGGTTCGTCATCAGCACATAGGTGTGGACGGCGCACTTGCTCTCCCGCGAATACGCCTTGAGCCAAGCGAGGTGGGAGATTCCGCCCAGCCTTCGGCCGCGCGCTGTCGCGGAGCTAACAGCATTCCAGCTGTAGGAGCCAGGTCAGTGGCGATGGCGCGCGCAGTGCGCCGGCCTTTCCGGGTCCAGAACAGGGCGCGCTGCGCGCCCCTTCGCGACGTACGTCACCCCTACAAGTAGCTGAAAACGCCAAATCTGGACGAAAAATAATTCCATTCTAAACAATGGACTGCGGGATGTTAGATGAAAGTGATAGTCCTCATCGGTATAGAAATACGCTTGGCGGTTGTTTCCGCGCTGCATGATGTGAAGCGGCACGCCGGCAAGGGTGATGCGGGGGCGTCTGGGCATGCTCGCTTCTTCCGCTGTCGCAGAGAAATCGTGGTCTGTCCCCTATTCTCTGTGGTCTGTCCCCTATTCTCTGGGATCGGAGTCCACGGCGGCTCCTGGTCTCGTCGGCGTCTAGGAACGATGGTCGGCAGGACCGACTCCAGGCTCTGGGGCTGGATGTCCAGGTCGGGGAACCAGGGCGTGTCGGGGCTGCACACGTTGTCGATCTCCATGAGCTCGACCTGGTTGCGGGTGATCGGTGGGTTGGGAAGCTGCTCGGCGAGGGCGGCGAGCCGGAGCCAGAGACCGAACGGCATGGGGACCAGCTTGGTGCGGGTCCCCAGGTGCTCGATGAGGACCTGCAGCATCTTCTTGTAGCGATAAATTCGCGGCCCGCCCAGCTCGTACACCGGAGCCGGCTGGGGCACTTGGAAGGTCCGCGCCACTGCCTTTGCCACGTCACCCACGTAGGCCGGTTGTACCTGCGTTTCGCCTTTTCCGAACAGCGGAAATACCGGGAACCGCCGCAGCATTTGGCTGACTGGCACCACGAAGGCATCGTCGGGCCCGAACATCACCGCCGGACGTATCAAGGTGACGCTAGGAAAGGCTTCGCGGACCACCCGCTCGCCCTGGCCGCGGCTGCGGATGTAGGCGGAGCTGGAGCGCTCGTCGGAGCCGATGCCCGATAGGTGGGAAAGACGCTCCACGCCTGCCTGTTTTGCATGATGTGCCACCCTGCCCGCGGCATCCACGTGCACGGACTTGAAGGTCTGGCCATGACGTTCCACATACAGGCTCACCGCATTGACGACGCCAAAGGATTCCGCCACGGCAGCCGCCACCGAGCTATCGTCGTTCACGTCGGCGTGAACCTTTTCGACTCCGGCGTCGGAGATCGCGGTGGCGCTTTGCTCTGGATGCCGCGATGCGATCCGAACCCGAAGGCCACGCTCGATGAGACATTCGACGACACGGCGCCCCAGGAAGCCGGTGCCACCAAACACGGTGATGGTTTGCATTGCCATAGCTATCTCGGTGGGGCTGCGAGCAGCTCAGCGAGGCCGTCGCGGGTCTCGCGCACTCGTTTCCACTGCAGCCCGCTGACCGGGAAATCGGTTCCAAACCCCGAGCTGATGAGGGCGTTGGTCCTATTCAGCCAGCCGCTGCAGTCCTCACCGCGCCGCTGGCAGGCGATTAGCTCGTCGCGTAGCCGCACCAGGTCCTTCAAGGCCTCGGTGAGACCGGCTGCGACTTCCGGCGCCGCGTCTGGTTGCACGCTGTTCAGGGGCGTCGGCGCCGAGTTGCCGTATTGCCTTAGAGAAACGTGGGCGGTTTGCATCGTCACCTCAGGAGCTTGCTTGGCGCGGCTCAGGCCGCGCGAAGCGGAAATAGTCCTCGGGGCGTCTGGCGGACTCGTTGCCAGCCTTCAGGATCACACCGCGCATCAGCGTGCCGCCGCCGAGTACCAGCAGGGCAGCCAGCAGCGCGGCGGGGCCAGCTCCGCTACCGTGCAGCAGATCGTAGAGGAACAGCGCGCCGGGCAGGGCTGCGCCGAGAAGCTGAACGCCGAATCGATGGGTCGGGCCCCAGGGCCGCGACTTCAGCGGCCCGTCGAGACCCATGGAACGATAGCGGAGCTCGGATGCGATGGATGCTGTCAGCTCGACCACCGCCGCCAGGGCGGTCAGCACGGCCAGCGCGCGTCCGAGCGCGAGGCTGCCGGCGGCCCAGCTGGCGATGAACAACGCCGCCCCTCCGCTGGCCATGGACGAGGCCGTGAAGCGGCAGGCCAAAAGGCGCGGGCAAGCGGCCCAGAGCGGGGTGCTGGTGGCGGCCAGTAGCGCTGCCGGATAGGACACCATGGCGAGCCCGAACAGCGCCGCCACGATGCCGCTGGCGGTGGCGAGCCACTGCGCCTCCAAGGGCGTTGCCGCCAACGCCAGCAGGCTGAAGAAACCGAAGCCCAGCAGCACATAGGTGCCAATCGACATGGGCGAGGCGGCGCGGAAGATTCGCAGCATGCTGTAGAAGCGCCGCTTGGTGTGCAGATCGAGGATCAGCAACACTCCGCCAGCGATGGCGCCGAGGAGTGCCAGGGTCCGGCCGGTGATGACGATGGCGGACGCCTCCGGGGCGCCGATCAGATCCACCGCCACGGCGATGATCTGGCTAGCTCCTGCCAGCCCGCCGACGAAGATGTACAGGGCGGTGGTCCAGCCATAGATGCTGGGTTTCAGCGCCGGGCGGCCATAGTAGGTCGGTTGCGGCTGGTTCTGGCCGGTTGCAGTGGACTCTCGAATGGCGGGAGTGGAGCCTGCGGCGCTCATGGCTTACCAGTCCTCAGTAGGGCGCTGCGACCAGCGCGAAGGCCGCAAGTGTCAGCACCGCGGCGGTGGCGAGTCCGGCGGCCATGGCCGGCATTACCCGATTGGCCCCGCGGGTGGGCGCCGTTGGCAGGTTGTAGACCTCCGGGGCGTCGGTCAGCAGGAAGAAGGCGTGCAGATGCTGCAGGCCGCCAGTGGCGCCGGGCGCGCCCGGGGTGCCATAGAGGTAGGCGTCGGTAGCGCCCTGACGGTGCAGGGAGCGCACCCGCTCGGAGGCCCGTTGCTGCAGCCTCGAAAGCTCCCCGAACTTGATGGAATCGGTAGGGCAGGCCTTGGCGCAGGCAGGCTCGAGGCCGCCTTTCAGACGGTCGTAGCACAAGGTGCATTTGTGCGCCTTGCCGTCGAGCTCGCTGATGTCCACCACGCCGAAGGGGCAAGCCGGTACGCAATAACCGCAGCCGTTGCAGATATCTTGCTGCACCACGACAGTATCGAACTCGGTACGGAACAGCGCCCCCGTGGGGCAGGCCTCCAGGCAGGGCGCATTGTCGCAATGCTTGCAGACGTCGCTCATCATCAGCCAGTTGCTCTGGAACGGCGGCATCTCGGTGGCGCGTCGTGGGCCGGCGCCGATCTTCTCGACGAAGGCCACGTGCCGCCAGGTGTTGGCCGAGAGCCCGCCGGTGTTGTCGTAGCTCATGCCCGTCAGCGAGTCGGGCTCCGCCGGCAGCGCGTTCCAGGTCTTGCAGGCTACCTCGCAGGCCTTACAGCCGATGCACAAGGTGGTGTCGGTGAAAAAGCCGTATTGTCGGCCCGGCTCGATGCGCACGCCGGCGGTGAGCTCCGATTGGTCGCGGATCATCCCCGATAAGAACGAGTTGCTATCGCCGAGGGCGCGTTGATGAGGTGCCATGTCTGCCCCAAGCTTTGGGTGGGACGGCAGAAACGTCTCCGGCGTGGCGGTCGAGACGCCCCTTGCGCAAGTTGCAGGTCAGTGACTTGTTTTCGTGGATGCTGGTGTTGGGCTCGCCCACCATGGCGGTGAGCGCATTGGCGATGTCGCCGGTGGCGTACCCGGCCCAGCCGAAATGCCAGCGAATTCCGATCTGATACACCAACCGCCCGACCAGCTGGAACGGCCGCAGGCCTTCGGTGACCAAGGTTCGGGTTTCGATCTCGCCGCGGGCGGTGGAGAGCACTACCCAGTCCAGATGCGCGATGTCGAGCTCTGGGGCCAGCTCGGGGTGGAATCTCGGCAAAGCCTTCCGGCTGCAGCTCCGCCGTCAACGGCACCGAGCGGGTCGGGGCGTCGCCGGTGTGGTGCTCGGTGAGGCGGTAGGTGGTGAGCGCATAGGGAAAGCGGGGGTCAACCGGCTGCTGATACTGGTTTCCCGGGCGCTCCCATTTCTTGGCCACCGGGTTGTCTTGTTGGCCGTAGAGGGCGTTCCTGGTCGGCGATTCCACCGGCTCGTAGTGGGCTGGCAGCGGTCCGTCCTTCAGACCCGAAGGCACGAACAGGGGCCGGCTGCTCTGGCCAATGAACTGGCGCGGCAGCGACCAGTCCCGCAGGAAGCCGCGCAGAGTGCGGCCCAAGCCGCCGCGGCGGATGCTTTGCTTGCGGCCGGCCACGGGGCGCCAGTCCACCGCCTCGGCGACGCTTGCAATGACGCCGTTGGCCTGCCGATAGCGCACGCTTACGTGACGTTGAACCTGCTGAGCATCCCGAAGTTCGTCGAGCTCCAGCGCCGCAGCAGGGGAAAGGAGGAACAGGTGGTTCCGTCCGTCATCGCCTGCCAGCAGGAAGCGGC